>JAIKZM010000066.1 GCA_024682215.1 Saccharofermentans sp.
GCTTGTAGCTGTCAGAGATCGATTCGAGATCAGACTCCGTGATCATGCTGCCGTTCTTGTCTGCGAGTTTCTTTGCGGCCGCCATGGCCTTATCAAAATCTGTCATAAGAAATCACCTCTCGAAAAACCTTACTTCTTTGACTCGGAAGTCTCTGCCGCCGTCGACTCCGTGATGACGACTGTCTCCTGTACGTTTTCTGTCACGCCTTCACCGGAAACAAAATAGATGGTATCAGGTGTGAAGATCTCCATCTTTACGCTGCCGGAATTGTTTCCGTCCCTCTTTGCGGCACGGAGATCGCAGTACTTGCTGTAGTAGTTCTGGGCAGTAGCCTTGTCGATTCCCGAAGGAAGCGAAAGCTTGATGTTCTGGCATGAAAGTCCGTATATGATGTACTGTCTGCCTGAAACGTCCTCTTTTGCGATGCTGTCGAAAGCAGTGTTGATATCAGCCTCGATAGCCTTTCTGAGATTTGTTCTGGACATGTAGAGCGGGAACGAGATAGCGAGGACGATAAGGATAACCGCTAACGTGCCTGCCACAAAACCGATGACGAGCTTCTTGGGAGCCTTGACGTCATTGGGCGAAACCTCGAATTCGCTCGGCTTGAGCTTTAAATCGTCTGAATTCTTGGAAGATACTGCATCGCGCTGTACTGCCTTTGATACCGTGTCGGGCATTACAGGGTTGGAGTAATAATGCTTGCCGCCTTCCTTAGCTTCGAATTTCTCATTCTTGAATTCGTGTCCGTCCGGATTTGCGAGAAGCGCTACGGCCTCCTCAGACGGGAAAACACAATGACAGAACACGCACTCACATGTATCGTCTCTGTCGTCAAAAACAACAAGGGAACCGCAGTTCCTGCACATACCTTGCTTAGTTGCCATTAAAAGACCATCCTCCTGATAATCAGGTATTAGCTTAAGCAATCAGCCTTAGTAAGTGCTTTAGGGGAAGACCGGTCTCTCGCCGTAAAAACGGCATACCCTATGTCAAGGCATAATTATACTTATAGCAATCAGAGATTTTACTACGAGTTGTCACGACCGTCAATAGTAATTTAATTATATATAAGCAAAGTATCGAAAATATGCGAAAAACACCTAATTGTCCTCAAAACTTACACGAAGCGCCGTGATTTAAGGATATAATTGTCAAAAAGAAACTGGGAGGAAAACATTATGAAGTGGGATGATCTGCCTAATGACTACACGTGGGACCAGAGACTTGCTTATTTCCTTAACCCTGACAATCAGGACAAGATAAGCAAAGAAGACCTTCAGGATGTCCTTGCTCTTCTTTCCGCAAGATATTGCGATGAATTCCAGAGTCTGCGTTTCCTTGAATGTTTCGTTGAGGAGGAACTCGGTTCCGAAAGGCTCGATGAGGTCCTTGAATCCAACATAGATTCCGATGCCGTTACCGACCGCTGCATGGTCGTAAGCGAGAAGGAGACCGTCACCGAAAGGCTTGCCGCAGCTCTGGAATTCGTAAACGACATCACTGAGGAATACGGCGAATCCTGATCCCTCTTTCCTGGATCAGGCATCCGTTTTTACGCTGCGGTTTATGAAAACCGCAGTTTTACCCTATTTTTGCAACGAATTTGACTCATTGTTGAAACATATACTAAACCGCGTAGGTGTAGTATAAGGTCGATAACCCGTATTCTCGGGTTTGTTATTGGAGTCACAAGAAAGGGTATATTGAAATGAAGAGCTTTAAGATAGACAGAACAAAGATCATCGCAGTTATGATGGCTTCTGTAATCATGGGCACGATGATCACGGGATGCAAGAAGAAACCCGTCGTAACAAGCCTTGCAACAACCGAGGCTACTACCACAACAGAAATTACCACTGCTTCATCAACAACAGAAGAGACCACGACCGAGGAAACGACCACGACCGAGGAAGAGACAACGACTACCACCACGGAAGAGATCACGACAACCACGACCGAGGAAGAGACAACAACAAAGGCAACAAAGAAAAAGGCAACAGCTACCAAGAAACAGGTAACGACTGTCGGCAAAGTCAAAGTAACCAGCTACAAGGCAAAGGTATATGCCAAGGGCAAAATGAACGTCAGGTCCGGCCCGGGCACAAACTACAAGATCGTAAAGACACTTGAGGCCGGCGACGGAATCGATGTCAGAGGCAAGACCAACAACGGCTGGTACAAGACGATCAACGGCAACTATGTTCTCGCATCACTTACCACCACAAAGAAGCCTGCCAATGCAGGCGGCGGCGGAAACTTCGAGTAAGTTTGGGATTACCCGCAAGATCACAAAAGACGTTCCGTTTCAGGGACGTCTTTTTTTCTCTTTTTTGCACTCCGCTGTTAACGAAATGTTAAGTTTTGAAACCAACAGATAACATATCGTAAACATTGCCCGTTTCGCCCCAAACGCTGATGAAATGGCGTTTTTCGCGTGATAGAATGCCAATATGCGGTAAGTTCCGCCAATATTCTCATGGAGGGCAGAAATGGGTGATCAATTAAGGTCGGGCAAACAGATCGATAAGATACTGCGTGATCTGTCACTTAAAAAAGAAGCTCCGAAGAGCGGATATATACTCCTGGTCCTCCTGTACATCCTGGCCATGGCCGGAACCGTCTTTGCTTCAAGAAACGGTTCAAGGATGATCTCTCTTTTCGAAAACCAGATCCCGTTCTCCGCTTTTGCCGGAGTTTTCTCTTCGCTGGCCAACATATGCATCATCTGTCTTGTGGTCCTTTACCGCAAAGTCGGATTCTCCACGTCACTCATCCTGCTGTGCACCCAGTTCCCGATGCTGGTGGTCAACGTCTTCATAAGGCACAACGCCAGCAGTTTCCCCGGATTCTTCATGAATATCCTGACTATCGTTGCCATTACCCTCATCTACCTGAATCACAGAAAGATCTATAAGTATCAGCAGGTATTGAAGGAGCAGGCGATCAAGGACAGGCTCACCGGTCTTCCCAACAGGTTCGCATGCACCGAGCTCATGAACGATCTGGTTAAGAACGATGAGAAATTCGCGCTGGTATCCGTTGACCTCAACGATTTCAAGAGCATCAACGACACCATGGGCCACGACACCGGAAACGAAGTCCTCAAAGCCGTTGCGGACCGCTGGACCGCCCTTTCGGACACGATGCAGGATGGCATCAGCGTATTCGTCGCGCGCATCTCTGCCGATGAATACATGCTCATAATCAGCGGTTACAGCCTTTCCGATGAAGTCGACAAGATCGTACTTCGGTTCAAGAACGAACTCGAGAAAAAACTCACGATCGACGGCTGCGATTACTTCATCACGGCATGCTTCGGCATCACCGAGTATCCCAGGGACGACAACAACATCGATTCCCTTTTCCTTTTCGCTGATGCGGCTCTCCACGAAGTCAAGCGCCTCGGCGGGATCAACTACATCATGCGCTTCAAGCCTGATATCCTTAACACAGAAAAGCTCGTTGAGACCGAGCGCAAGCTCCGTTACGCGCTTGATAACAAGAAGCTCTTCTTCAACCTCCAGCCCCAGTTTGACATCAATCACAAGCTCCGCGGCTTCGAGGCACTCGCCCGCATGAGAGACAGCGACGGAACCTACATCAGCCCTTCCGAATTCATTCCCGTTGCCGAAAAGACAGGCCTCATCGACCGCGTCGACATTCGTGTATTCGAACTCGCCGTGCAGTTCCTTTCAGACGTCCTCAGAGGCGACAAGGATTCCGATCTCATCATCAGCTGCAACGTTTCGGTCAAGCACCTCATGAAGAACAGTTTCATGGATGAGATCAAGGGCATCCTCGTCAAATATCAGATTCCCGCGAGCCACATTGAAGTCGAGATAACCGAGTCCATTATGATCGACTCGATGGACAAGGCGCTCGAGAGGATCGATGAACTCAAGGGCATGGGTATGAAAGTCGCCATCGACGACTTCGGAACCGGTTACTCTTCACTGAGCTACCTCAACAGCTTCCCTTCAGATCTGCTCAAGATCGACAAGTCCTTCATCGACCTGATGAACACGAGCGAATCTTCCAAGCAGTATGTCGCCGCGATCGTTACGATCGGCCATGTTCTCAATTTCAGCGTCATATCCGAAGGCGTTGAGGATGAGTCACAGATCGAGACTCTCAGAAAGATCGGCTGCGACTATATCCAGGGATACGTCTGGGGCCGCCCGATGTCGGCCGACGACGCTCTCGAGTTCGTATTTTCCTGATCTATTTTCTGCCCAGAAACAGCGGCAGCAGGAGCGATAACAGGAATCCTGTTATGAAGTTCATGACTGCACCGACCGCAACTGCTATCACCAGATGGTGAAGCAGGACTCCTGCAATGACCACGGCTGCGGAAGGTCCCAGACCGAAGTAGAGGAACATTATCTGGATCACACCCTTTATGGTCTGCGCGTGGTCACCCGGGATCGACAGCGCTATAAACGTTCCCGCGTTCGTCGCGAAGAAGCTGACCGACAGGATGAACAGGAACCATACGAGGACCATAACGGGGTTAGTTCCGATCATTATACCGGCTATCACCATAGGAACCGCAAGGTCGATCGCCGTTACCGCGAGACATCCCAGAAGAGAGCACATGATCTTCGCATAGCCCTTTTCGGGGATCAGAAGGAAGAATTCACGCGAGGTGTCCTCCCTGATCGGGTCGCCCATCGTGCGGTAGAACGCGACTATTCCCATCGCCGCGGCGGGTATGACAAAAAGGTCGGCAAATCCCGTGGCGTACGTTTTTACGACATAAGAGACCGTGACTGCCAGGAGCAGATAGACGATCATGGTCTTCGAAAAGATCTTGAGCGTTGCAAATCTGAACCTGTTGTAAACGGCCTTGTAGAAGAACACGTTCGCGCCGCTTCCGAAATGGAAGCCTTCGCGGTCTATCGAACCTTTCCTCTCCTTTTCGCGGATTACGGTCGCACCGTTTGATGCCCTCTGCGCATTATCGAGCTGCTCGGCTTTTCGCTCGGCCGCAAACATCGCATCCTCATAGAAATCAGCCTTCATCTTCCAGATGAACACGATCGTGAGGAAGCATGCAGCGACAAAGAGTCCCAGATAGATGCCGGACATCTTAAGGTCGCCGTTTACCGCATAGTAAGTGATGCCCCGCAGCCACCCCCAGAAAGGGACCCAGTGCGTTTTCGGGCCCGCGAAATAACCGAATACCGCAGGGATCAGTTCTTTTTTACTGATCGTGATATAAGCCGTAAATCCAACACCGATAAGGGCGTAGACGCCGATCAGGATCCTGTTGGTCAGCTCGATCCCGTTATTGAACTTCGAGGTGATCGTGTAGAAAGTGACCTGCACCAGTGTGCTGAACATAAGGATCAGCATATACACGACAATGCATGACAGTGCGCCCCAGAACCCGAACTTTGCACCGTTCATGAGGTTCGGGATCTGATAGAGCATGAACAAAGAAACGAGCATAGACGATCCCAGCGTGCACATCAGCCTGAACATCAGTACCGACTGCGGCCTCATTGGCGACGCGAAGAGCATGGTCACGTCGGCCGGCTGGAATATCTTTCCCGAAGATTTTGCGTTTACGACGTTGGTCGCAAGGACGATGAGAAACAGCACCGAAATGGCCAGATCTGCCACGTCGACCGTGCTTATCCCGTATTTCTTCATAACTTCCGAGAGGTTTTTTCCGAGCGAAAATTCCAGATGGATCTCGTCATCATCTTCCGGCTCTTCGTCTTCTTCGGTGACCGAGATCGAAGTGTTCTGCTCCGGATCATCGTTCTTGCTGACGGCAGATGCGACAAGCCCGATCACGCCTCCGATGACCGCACCTCCGACTGCGAGCACGAGGAATACCGCGACCCATGTTTTAAGGAGTTTCTTAAGTGTGTTAAGAAACGAGTGAGTGACGTAATAGAAAAACAGTCTCATTTTGCTTCTCCCGTCTGTTCACCCGCGACATTCTTTTCGCTGACGGATTCCTTTTCGATGCCTTCCGTGACCTCGAAAAACAGGTCTTCCAGGCTCTTTCCGCTGCCTTCGATCTCGCCTCTCGTAACGTTGGCCTTGATCTTGCCGCCCTGCATGATGATGGTCCTGTCCCAGAGCATGTCAACGCTGTCGATGATGTGCGTGGAAATGAACAGGGTCTTGCCTGCTCTTCTCATCTCTTCGATGTAGTTCTTGAGTTCCTTGATCGCATGCGGATCAAGGCCCAGCATGGGCTCGTCGAGAAGAAGGATGTCGGGATCGGGCAAAAGTCCGATGCAGAGATTGAGCTTCTGCTGCATACCCTTGGAGAGCTCGTCGCCGAACTTCTTTCTCTTGTCGTCAAGCTCGAAACGCTTGAGCAGCATGTCGATCCTGTCTTTGTAATTCGTGAGCTTATAAGCCCTTGCGATGAATTCCATGTGCTCGACTACCGTGAGATTCGGATAAAGAGACGGCAGCTCCGGGATGTATCCCAGGTGCCTTCTGGCCTCCGTCGTCTTGTTGTTGACGCCGTTCACGGTGATGCTTCCCTGATACTTGAGGAATCCGATGATCGACTTGATTATCGTGCTCTTTCCCGCGCCGTTGGGTCCCAGAAGAACCGTCAGAGAGCCCGGTTCAAGAGTGAAAGAAACGTCATCGCATGCAAGGTTTTTACCGTAACGCTTGGTTACGTTCTTAACTTCCAACATATAGATCTACCCCCATATTCCTTTGTGAAATGTCTTCACGGCTTAATATTTTGCCACCGCCGGCAGTCCCGTTCAAGACAAACCGTCCTTTGAGTGCTTTAGTAGTTCACTTATAAGATAAAAAATAAACGGATTTTTATCTCACATACGCGTTCTATTGTGCTAAAATTGCTTGTCATATGCGGAGGCGCAAGGCTTTCCGCAAGTTCTAAGCAAAGAAGGTGGGCGTTATGTCAGACACAAAGACATACAGGGTATTCGTGCTCAATCCCGGCAGCACGTCAACAAAGCTCGAGTATTTCGAGAACGAAAAGAGCATCAAGAAGGACAACATTTTCCACGACTCAACTGTCCTGCGCAATTTCGATACCATCAACGCCCAGCTATATTACCGCATGGAATACGTCCGCAAGTGGCTATCTGACAACAACATCGACCTTACGGGCATCGACGCGATCGTTGGAAGGGGCGGCGCATGCTATCCCGTACCGAGCGGCACTTACGAAGTCGACGAAAGGCTCTTAAACGACGTCCGCTCCGCAAAAGGCGGCGTTTACCACTCCTCAATGCTCGGCATCCAGATGGCCAAAGAGCTCCACGACGAGTTCGGCGGAAGGCTCCTCATGGTCGATCCGATCGTCGTTGACGAGCTTCAGGACGTTGCAAGGATCACCGGCGTAAAGGGCCTCTACAGAACATCCGCGACACACGCGCTCAACCTCAAGGCAACCGCCCGCGAGCATGCCAAGAGAACAGGCGTCAAATATAAGGACATGAACTACATCGTCTGCCACATCGACGGCGGCATCACGGTAACGGCTCACCAGAAGGGCCGCATGATCGACGCCAACGACGGCTCCGGCGGCGACGGTCCTTTCACACCCACGAGAATGGGCACGATGGCAGTAACGGACGTCATCAAGTTCCTTTTCGACAAGCCCCTTGATGAGGTCAGAAAGCTCTGCCAATCAACAGGCGGCCTCTCTTCCTGGTTCGGCACATCCAACTCCGATACCATCCATGAGCTCGTCGAGCAGGGCGACCCCAAGGCAACCCTCATCTGGAACGCCCTGATCTACCAGATCACAAAGCTCATCGGCTCAATGGCATGCGTTCTTCACGGCCATGTCGACGCGATCATCCTCACAGGCGGACTGATGCGTTTCGACGATGTCCTCGAAGGTATCAAGGAAGCATGCGGCTGGATCGCTCCCGTTTCATCCTATCCCGGAGAACTCGAGCATGAGGCAATGAGAGACGGTGCCCTCCGCGTCTTAAGAGGCGAAGAGGAAGCGCTGATTTATCCCGGAAAGCCTGTATTTTCGGGCTTTGATTTCGATTAATAAGGAGGAGCAAACATGGGTTTCATCGACACGATCAAGGCAAAGGCAAAAGCAGATCTCAAGACTATCGTTCTCCCCGAATCCGAGGACGACAGAACTCTCAAAGCTGCTGAAACAGTAGTAAAAGAAGGCTTCGCTCTCCCCATAATCCTGGGAGATGAGTCCGAAGTAAAAGCCTCCGCAGAGCGCCTCGGCGTTTCGCTCGAAGGCGTAAGGATCCTCGATAACACAAAATCTTCAGACATCGACAGATACGCTTCTCTCCTTGCCGAGATCCGCGCAAAGAAAGGCATGACCTTCGATCAGGCAAAAGAGATCCTCTTATCTGACCGCCTGACCTTCGGCATCCTCATGGTCAAGGCCGGCGACGCAGACGGTCTTGTATCAGGCGCATGCCACACATCAGCAGACATGCTCCGCCCCGCACTTCAGATAATCAAGACGGCACCCGGCAGAAAGGTAGCTTCGATCGCTTTCATTTTCGAGCTTCCCACCACCGAATTCGGTGAAAACGGCATCCTCCTTTGCGCTGACTGCGCTCTCATGCAGGATCCCAACCCCGAAGAACTCGCCGAGATTGGCGCCGAGTCAGCTGCCTCTTTCGAGGCGCTCGTTGCTCCCGAAGCAAGAGTCGCATTCCTCTGCCACTCCACCAAAGGCTCAGCAAAACACCCCTTCGTTGACAAAGTAACTTCGGCAGTTGCGATCGCAAAAGAAAAGTACCCGGATGTTCTCCTCGACGGAGAACTCCAGCTTGACGCTGCCATCATACCCGAAGTAGGCGCTTCCAAGGCCCCCGGCTCACCCGTTGCAGGCAAGGCAAACGTCCTCATCTTCCCTAACCTCGAGGCCGGCAACATCGGCTACAAGCTGATCCAGCGCATCGGCAAAGCCAATGCCTACAGCTTCCTCCAGGGCCTCGCCGCACCGGTAAACGACCTCTCCAGAGGCTGCAGCGTCGAAGAGATCGTCGGCGTCATCGCAGTCACAGCCGTCCAGGCGCAGCAGATCAAAAAGGCATAAGTTTAAGTCATTGACTGCTTACGGGCCGTCTCATTATGAGGCGGCCTTTTTGCATTTACCTATCAGAAAATAACTTTTGGATTTCTGATAGGTATTTTCGGGCATAAATCTCGGGGAACTCATCGAATTTACCTATCAGAAAACTCATTTCAGGGGTCTCACTACTTTTTCAGTGGCTGGTATTCAAAGGTGCCGAAATATTATATGAACCGGTCTTCCAAAGTCTGACGTTTTTGTGTTGACGGATAAAAATTGAATTATTGATTCTTTTATCCGTCATTTTTTCAATGAAAAACACTCTGCGGAGGCTTACTGACGGATAAAAACGGGGTTTTCTTTGGATTTTATCCGTCATTTTCGAGTCAAGGGGGCCCGGACACCCCCAAAATGACGGATAAAATCGGAGTTTTTCAAGTTTTAGTCCGTCACATCGAAATCATAAGCGCCATTTGACCAGCTGCCCCACCAAACTGCCAACCGGGTAAGCAAACCAAGCTAAAAAAGGCACCCCATCGGGATGCCTGATCAGAAAGCTCACTTCAAAAATTTCTTTTTATAGAGAATGCACCTTGAGAAGCTCGGGACATTGTCGTAGACCCACTTTGCGTCGGCGGTCGCAAGTCTTATGCAGCCGTGCGAGATCCTTGCTCCGAGCCTGCCGTCAAGGACGGTCTTTCCGTTGTGGCCTTTGTACGTGATGCTGTGGATCCAGAGTTCCTTGTGGAGCCTGCAGGCCCAGTAGACCTGGGACTTGTACGAATAGAAGCCTTTGCTCTTGACGCCGATCTCGTGATCGCGGTTCCAGTATGTCTTATATATTCCGGGTGAGCAGATGAAGAACTTTACGAGCGACCAGTGGTTCTTCTTGCCCTTGAAGACGCCCAGGAAGCAGTACTGGCTGTCGACCAGGACCAGGTAACTCGTCTTGCTCTTGTAGCTCTGGGCCTTCTTTATCATGTAGGCCCTGATCTTTGAGGCGTCTTTGTAGTATGCGGAAGTCTTGCTTACGACGCTGTTGATGTTCGGGATCCTGACGTCGCCTTTTTCGCGCTCGGCCAAAACGATCTGGATCGCATCGATCGCGCGGTTGTAGTCCTCGTTGCCCGCAACAAAGCCGTCGCAGCACCAGCCGAGCCAGCCGTAGCTATCCAGGCTTACCCTGTAGAAGATCCTGTATCTTACGAGAAGTTTTTCGGTCAGATAGATCTTTATCTTCTGGATGGACTTTTTGGCCTTTTCGTTTCCTGCGGTCTCGAAATTGCCTGCCTGGCCGGTCCAGCCTGTACCTTCAAGAAATACCCTGCAGCAGACTTTGCCTTCGATGTCGCTCTTTATGCCGATCTCCACCGCCTGGATGCCGAGGCCCTTGCCGGGTTTGCCGGCGACCTTTCCCTGCGCGGTATAGTCCTTGTCCCAGCCTTTGTCCGTCAATACGCGGTAAGTAAGCTCCGCGCCTTCAGGATTGATGTAAGGGACTGTGGTGGGTGTCTTTTTCTTGGTGGTCTTCTTTGCCGCCTCATCGAAAAGGTCATCGGTTAAGGATTCCTCACTGATAACACCTTCTGAGACAGAGGAAGCGTCCGAGGTCACGGGAGCGATTTCGCACAGAAGCGAAAACGATATCAGCATCGTCAGAAATATGCAGACTGCGCGGCTGAACCTGTTCAAGACTTAACCCCCCTGATAAAACTGGAAGTAATAATATCACACCCTCGCTATCTTTCCAAAAAGTGAGACATTAATAGTAACTTCCGTGGAGTATACTTGTAGAAATGATATCAGCAAACAACCGGAAGACTCAAGGAGTGATCACTATGAAGAAGGCAACCGTTAAGATCGTAATGTCAGCGCTTCTCGTTTCGGCTCTCGCCCTCGAAGGATGCGGCACAGGATACAAGGGAGGCAAGGTCGGAAAAGATGCCGAGATGAAGGCGGCGACCCTTGCTGACAACGCGCCGAAGATTACCGATGAGAACAACCCGATCGCGCAGGGCAAGAAGATCGTAGACATCAATTTCGATGACGGCGGCACCGGCGGATTCGGCACGTTCAAGGAAGGCGGCGAGCTCTACCTTGCAAACAAGGACAACATGCTCGACATCAAGATCGCCAACGTCGGCTACCTCGATTACTCCAACCAGGCGTTCTGGGATGGTTTCGCGCTTGTCGAAGGATGCGAATACACCTACAGTTTCGATGTGAGATCTGATATCGCAAGACAGATAGAATACCGCCTGCAGATCAACGGCGGCGACTATCACGCGTACAAGGGCGAATACATAAAGATCGGCCCCGAGGTCACAAATTTCACCGTCGACTTCGTTATGAAAGACAAATCGGACGCATCTCCGCGTCTGGTATTCAATATGGGATTTATGGACGATATGGACAAAGCAAACAAACCCGCAGAACACCACATTTACATCGATAACATCTGCCTTCAGGTCAAGGATCCGTCTAACGCAAAGGCGCCCGAGATCGAGGCTCTCCCCTCTTATCTCAACGTCGCGGTCAACCAGACCGGCTACAGGATCAATGACGATAAGACCGTTTTCGTAAAGACCGAAAAGGGCAAGGAGGATTTCTACGTAGTCAACGCCGAGACAGGCAAGATCGCATGGCAGGGCAAACTCTCGGATACGGCTGATGATCCGGCTTCGAAGACCAAGGTCGCAAGGGGTGATTTCTCAGGCGTCAACCAGCCCGGCACATACTATATCTACACTGCGGCAGGCGCATCCTACACTTTCAGGATCGCTGATGACGTTTACGCTGATCTTTACAAGGACGTCGTCCTGATGCTTTACAGGCAGCGCTGCGGCGTTGCGACCGATAAGGCAATCGCGGGTGAGGATTTCGCTCACGAGGCCTGCCACACCGGTGAAGCAAAGATCTTCGGAACAGACAAGAAGAAAGACGTCTCAGGCGGCTGGCATGACGCGGGCGACTACGGCAGATATGTCGTTTCAGGCGCGAAAACAGTTGCTGACCTTTTCGCGGCTTACGAGGATTACGGCGTAAAAGCCGACAGTATGGGTCTGCCCGAGAGCGGCAACGGAACGCCCGACCTTCTTGACGAGGCGCGTTTCGAGCTCGACTGGATGCTCAAGATGCAGGACGAGGAAACCGGCGGCGTTTACCACAAGGTCACCGGCATGAAGTTCCCCGACATGGCTGTCGTTCCCGAAAAGGAAAAGGAAGAGATGGTGATAGCTCCCGTCTCAACGGCGGCAACAGGCGATTTCGCGGCAGTAATGGCAAGAGCCGCGGTAATCTACAAGGACATCGATGCGGCTTTCGCAGCCAAGGCTTACGAAGCTGCAGTCAAGGCATGGAAATACATCGCTGACAACAATGACACCGAGGGCTTCAAGAACCCCGAGGGCATGGTCACGGGCGAGTATCCCGATGCAAACACGTTGGACGAGAGGTTCTGGGCAGCAACAGAGCTCTGCCTCGCTGCAAATGCTGAAGCTGCAGGAGCAACGAAAGCAGATGCCGATACATACGCGGCTTTCATAAAGAAGACCATTGCAGACACAAACCTCAAGCTCGGCTTGGGCTGGACAGACATGGCTATGTACGCTGTCTACGATCTGGCGAAATCCTCGACAGAGTTTGCTCCTGACGCCAAGAAGTTCCTTCTCGCAGAAGCTGACAAGCTCATCACCGCTGCAAGACCCGACAGATACTATCAGAGCCTCGGAACAGACTACTACTGGGGCAGCAACATGGGCATCGCTTCCAACGGAGAACTGCTCTACATGGCTGCAAAAGTCGCTGACGAAAAGGCCGCTCCCAACTACAAAAAGGCAGCCGCCAGAGAGCTCGACTATCTCCTCGGCGCAAACGCAATGGGTTATTCATTCGTAACAGGCTACGGCGTCTTCTGCCCCAAGAACGTCCACCACAGACCTTCCGTAGCGGCCGGAAAAGCAATGCCCGGAATGCTCGTAGGCGGTGCGGACAACGCACTTGAGGACGATTACGCAAAGAAGATGTGCAAGAACGAAGCTCCTTCGATGTGCTATGTTGACAGCGACGCGAGCTACTCCACCAACGAAGTCACCGTTTACTGGAACTCACCGCTGATCTACATCCTCGCGGCTGAAGGTTCCTGATACTTAAGGAGTTTTACTGATATAATAGGCAACATGAATATCTGGGTAGTTAACGACGACGGAATAGATTCCGACGGCATAAAGGTTCTTGCGCGTCATGCGCTGAAATTCGGCGAGGTCACCGTGATCGCGCCTGTCGAGCAGTGCTCGGGCATGTCCCAGCGCCTGACGATCGGTCTTTTCGAAAAGGGCAAGGCCAAGAGGAACATAAAGAAAGTCCCCTTCCCTGTCGAAGGCGTAAAGGAAGCTTACGCCGTTGACGGAACACCAACCGACTGCATGATCGTTGCCGCGGAGTACATCCCTGAGAAGCCTGACATCGTCTTTTCGGGCATCAACCACGGAGAGAACGCCGGTATCGACATCCTCTATTCGGGAACGATCGGAGCCGCGATGGAAGCTCTGGTACAGCGTTTCCCAGCCATTGCCTTCTCGCTCAAGTGGGAGGCAACGGGCTTTGAGCTCGTGGAACAGGAGATTGACGGCATCATCGAAGCGCTGCTCGCGAAAAAGCTCCCCAGGAATCAGATCTGGAACGTCAATTTTCCTCTGCATAAACCTGCTGAATATAAAGGCATCCTCTGGGACCGCGTGCCCAGCCAGCGCAGATACGGCAACTGCCCGCAGGATCCCGAAGACGTTGAGAATTCAGACAGGGTCGCCCTTGATGAGGGTTATATTTCAATAGGAACAGTCACCAACATGGCGCTGGTGCCTTGATTCAGGGCAGGTATTTCTCGCCCTCTTTTTTCGCTTCTTTGATCCTTGCTGTCATGGGGTTTTCGAAATCGAAAAGCCATTCGGGAGTGAAGTCGTTCAGCCACTGGTAAATTCCTGCCGTGACCGCGCCGTCTTTTCCTGAAATGCGTACCCAGCCGATGGTGTTGAGCCTTGTTCCCGCAGGAACACGCTGGAGGAGCTTGCCGTCGGCGTTAAGGATCTCAGCGGTCTTGGTGTCATGGCTGAAGCCATCCAGATAAACATCGTAGCCTCTGAGGC
The DNA here is from genome assembly GCA_024682215.1 of Saccharofermentans sp. Lineage (GTDB taxonomy): Bacteria > Bacillota > Clostridia > Saccharofermentanales > Saccharofermentanaceae > Saccharofermentans. The sequence continues at coordinate 14,162 of JAIKZM010000066.1, forward strand.
GTGATGTTATCGTGTCGTATGTCCAGGGCGCCGCAGTCGGGTCGTTTCCGATATGTCCCATGAGCACAACGTAGTTTGCGCCTTCCGCTTTTGCTGCATTGATGGCATCCTGGGCAGCCTTAACGATGGCATCACCGTTCTCATCGCCCATGAATCCGTAAACAAAACTGCCGGTACCGTCCTGGAAAGCCTCCGGGGGCGCGAGCGTGATGGCCTTCGGCGTCGTGATGCCGACAAATGCGATCTTCTTCCCGCACACTTCCTTAATCGTGTAAGGCTTTAAGACCTGCTTGCCGTCCTTTACGAGGTTGCAGCAGATATATTCAAAATTGGCCTTTTGGGCGATCTCGAAAAAGCGATCCATTCCGTATTCGAACTCATGCTCGCCCGGGATCGCAACATCGTAGCCCAGGTCGTTCATGAGATTTATGATAACTTCACCTCTGGAAAAGTAGCCGATGGGCGCGCCCTGTATGGCGTCTCCGTCATCGACCAGAAGGACTGTGTCACCCTTGAGTTCCATCTGGTATCTGATCTCATATACGCCGCTGTAAGAAAATCCCTTGTCAAAACTGCAGTGAACGTCGCCCGTCATGAGAATGACCACGTCACCGTTGGCCGGAACGTCCGGCCTTACATGAAGAGAGGGTGTTTTCGCGGGTTGAGGCTTAACGGTATCGGTAGCCGAAGTCTGAGTGGCAGTCGTAACGATCGAAGGAACCGAAGGCTCCTGTCCGCGCGAGCACGCGCCGATAATGAGAGTGCAAGCCAGTATTAATGCTGAAAGCGCTTTCTTTTTAATAGTATTATCCAACTTTCTGTATAGATTCTGCTCCCGGTGTCTTTTAGACGGCTCTATTATACATTATTCAAAAATCCGCATTTAATAAAATTTTAAGGTTTTTTCCACTTTTGATTTAATGATTTGTCCGTTACTATGTTATCGCAAGGGGGACCTGAGATATGTACAACATACTGATCTGCGACGATGAGCAGGATATCATCAATGCACTTAAGATCTATCTTTCCAATCCGGAATACAGCTTCCTGGAAGCAACGAACGGCCGCGCTGCCGTCGAAGCTGTCGAGTCAAACGACATCCATCTCATCCTGATGGACATCATGATGCCCGGAATGGACGGAATTTCCGCAATGGTGAAGATCCGCGAGATCTCCAACGTCCCGGTCATCCTCCTTACAGCGAAAAGCGAAGACGCCGACAAGATAATGGGACTCAACTCAGGCGCTGATGACTATGTCACCAAGCCCTTCAACCCCAACGAAGTCGTAGCCCGCGTACGCTCCCAGCTGCGCCGCTACATCCAGCTCGGTTCAGGCAAACCGGTCAGCACAGTGATCACGATCGGCGGTCTTGAACTCAACGACACGGAAAAGACTGTCACACTTGACGGCGAGGAACTGGCCTTAAGGCCAAAGGAATACGACATCTTAAAGCTACTGAAGGGGAATCCAAGTAAAGTTTTCTCGACCAAGGAAATCTACAGGCTCGTTTGGAAGGATTCCCCTGCCGGAAGCAGCGAAAACACCGTAGCCGTGCATATCCGCCACCTTCGCGAAAAAATCGAGATCAACCCCAACGAGCCCCGCTACCTTAAGGTCATCTGGGGCCAGGGCTACAAGATTGAAAAGGACAAATGAAATGGAAGAAAATAACAAGCTAATTCCTGCAGAGATGATCGAAACTGCAGAAGACACGGCATCTCCCGTGTCACATCCCATAAAGAAGCTCCCGCTGACCCACAGCCTCCCTGCCAAGGTCGCGGCCTTCATCCTGACGGTGATCACCGCATTCGTTTTCTTCGGATCAGCCGCACTCGGATTTCTGGCTTTTCAGTCCAATTTCTACACGACTTCCATAGAAGACATCAGAAAAAACAACTTCATGGGCGAGGCTGAAAGAGACGCGGTCAACGTTGTAAACAACCTCTACAATGACTCCGACTACGGAAAAGACAATGCAAAGGCGATCGTCGAGAATAAGAACATCGCCTACATAAACATCGATTTCTCAGAGGACATCGCCAACAAGACCTGGTCTTACGATTCAGGCAAGGAAGCCGGCTCAGATACTTTCAGCATCAGCCTCTACAATTTCGAAGGCGGCTTCATCCCCCGCAGTTCGGAAAGCGCTGCCGGCTCAAAAGGCAATGCAAAGGTCAACATGGCCCTCACCAAAAACTTCACATACGGCGACAGATACGCGCTCATAAACTTCTACCTGAATACCGTTTACTCCATGCGCTACGCAACCTACGCGGTCGCGCTGGTCTCCGTCATACTCTGCATCTCATGCTTCGTCTTCCTGATGTGCGCATCGGGCAGGCACCAGACCTCCGCTGTCCCCGAAGCAAGCTTCGGCACAAAGATCCCGTTCGACCTCCTGGCCGCGGGCGCAGCATTGGCTTACGGCCTTTTCGCGGTGATGGTCATGCAGTTTAGGGGCCGCGAGTTGATCGAATTCGTCCTCGCCATGTTCCTCATGGCCGGCCTGCTCTGCGTCGGACTCGGCCTGTGCATGAGCCTTGCGACCCGCATCAAGCTCGGTTCCTGGTGGAAGAACACCATTATCTACATGGTCCTCCACTTCATATGGAAGTGCATCAAAGGCATTTTCAAGCTCATCGCGAGCATCCCGCTCGTCTGGAAAACATCCATCGCCGCTTTCGGCATCTTCCTCCTCGACCTGCTCTTCGTAGGCCTGGCTGACGACCCCGAAAAGCTCATCTACATCTTCGTCCGCTTCTTCCTCATCCTCCCCGCGATCCTCTATGTCGCCGTCATGCTGAGAAAGCTCCTTAACGGCAGCAAGGATCTCGCCGAAGGCCATCTCGAGAACCAGGTCGATACCAAAGGCATGGTCCTCGATTTCAAACAGGCCGCCAATAACCTCAACAGCATCGGCAAGGGCATGTCCCTCGCAGTCGAGGAGCGCACCAAGAGCGACCGCATGAAGACCGAGCTCATCACTAACGTTTCGCACGACATCAAGACGCCTCTGACGTCCATCATCAACTACTCAGACCTCATCTCCAAGGAGCCCGCCGGCAGCGAAAAGATCGCCGAATACGCTGAAGTCCTTCACCGTCAGTCCGAGAAACTCAAGCGCCTCATCGACGACCTCGTCGAGACGTCCAAGGCAACGACCGGCAACCTCGAAGTCATCCTCGCTCCCTGCTCCGTCAACGAGATGCTGAGCCAGGCAGAGGGCGAATACGAACAGAGGATGGAATCCGCCGGACTCACCCTCGTATCCGTCATCCCCGAAAAGAGCATTTCCATCATGGCGGACGGCCGACGTTTGTGGAGGGTTTTCGATAACCTGTTAAACAACGCCTGCAAGTACGCTCTCTCCGGAACCCGCGTCTACATGTCGCTCGAAGAACAGGGCAAGGACGCTGTGATCACTTTCAAGAACACTTCCAGAGAAGCCCTGAACATCTCTGCCGACGAACTCATGGAAAGATTCGTCAGGGGCGACAAGTCCAGGAACAGCACCACCGAAGGCAACGGCCTGGGCCTCGCGATCGCAAGGAGCCTCACGGAGCTTCAGAACGGCAGGTTGAACCTCTTCGTCGACGGCGACCTTTTCAAGGCCGAGATCAGATTTCCTCTAATCTGACTCAAAATCCCGCAAATTTTAATGATATAATGACAGCGGCCCTCCACGGGCCGTTGTTCTATTTGGAAAAAGCATTCACTAAGGAGTCATCTATGTCACAGTTACTCAGAATCAAGTGCCCTTCATGCGGCCAGGTCGTTGACATTCAGGCGAGCGGCGCTCCCTGCTCAAAGTGCAAAACACCCCTCATCCTTCCCGAGGAAGGCGTTCTCCAGCTCTACCGTATGGGCAATCCCCTCGGCATGGCAGTAGGTTTCGGCGTATATCTCAACGACATCCCAATGGGCCACCTCGCTAACGCAGAGTCCATCAGGATCCCCGTAGGCTACGGCCATTACAAGGTCACATTCTCCCAGGGCATGAGCAGAAAGTGCCAGGCTGCAGAAGTCGACATCACACCTGAGAACAGGTTCGCTTACGTCAAGGTTCACATCAAGCCGGGCTTCTTCGCCAACACACTCGTTGC
>JAIKZM010000095.1 GCA_024682215.1 Saccharofermentans sp.
ATAGTAATAAGCAGCATCCTGTGTTCCGGATACGTGTACGCCTTCCCAGGCTTCCTTGATGCCGTACTCATAACGTGCGCGGCGGATGAGATCCTCGGAAACGTTGAGGAGCTGTGAAAGATACTTGTCTGAGAAACCGTCGAGCTTTGCCTTGCGGAGGACATCCTCATTTGGAATCCTTCCTGCGCCCTTCATGAGCTCCTCTTCTTCCTCAACGAGTTCCTTCATCTGCTCGATGAACCAGTGCTTGATCTTTGTAAGCTCGAAGAGCTCTTCAACGGTAGCACCCTTTCTTAAGGCCTCATACATGAGGAACTGACGCTCGGATGAAGGCTGTGTGAGCCTCAGCATAAGCTCTTCCTTGGAAAGCTTGTTGAAATCCTTGGCAAAACCTAGGCCGTATCTGTCCTTCTCAAGGGATCTGATAGCCTTCTGGAAAGCTTCCTTGTATGTCTTACCGATGCTCATGACCTCGCCTACGGCTCTCATCTGTGTGCCGAGCTTGTCCTGAGCTCCGTGGAATTTCTCGAATGCCCATCTTGCGAACTTGATTACGACATAGTCGCCGTCCGGATAGTACTTGTCGAGTGTGCCGTACTTGCCGCAGGGGATCTCATCGAGTGTGAGACCGCATGCGAGGAGCGCGGAAACGAATGCGATCGGGAAACCCGTTGCCTTGGAAGCAAGAGCGGAAGATCTTGATGTTCTCGGGTTGATCTCGATAACAACGATCCTGCCGGACTTGGGGTCGTGAGCGAACTGGCAGTTGCAGCCGCCGATGACTTCGATGGCCTTAACAATGCTGTATGAATATTCCTGAAGCTTCTTCTGAACGTCTTCGGAAATGGTAAGCATAGGAGCCGAGCAGAAGGAGTCGCCCGTATGAACGCCGATAGGGTCGATGTTCTCGATGAAGCAGACGGTGATGACATTGTTCTTTGCATCTCTTACTACCTCGAGCTCGAGCTCTTCCCATCCGCTGATGGACTCTTCTACGAGTACCTGATGGATCATGGAAGCTGCAAGTCCTCTTTCGACAACGATCTTGAGCTCGTCGATGTTGTAAACAAGGCCGCCGCCTGCGCCTCCCATCGTGTATGCAGGTCTGATGACTACAGGGTAGCTTAACTCATCAGCGATCTTGATGGCCTCTTCGACTGAATAAGCCTCGTGTGATCTCGGCATTTCGATGCCGAGTGAAGTCATGGTTTCCTTGAACTCGATCCTGTCTTCGCCTCTCTCGATGGCATCGACCTGAACGCCGATTACCTGTACGCCGTACTTCTCAAGGATGCCTGCCTTGGCAAGCTCTGAGCAGAGGTTGAGACCGGACTGTCCGCCTAAGTTGGGGAGAAGCGCATCAGGACGTTCCTTTGCAATGATCTGCTCCAAACGCTTAACGTTAAGAGGTTCGATGTAAGTCCTGTCTGCTACGTCAGGGTCTGTCATGATGGTAGCCGGATTGGAATTGACCAGTACGATCTGATAGCCGAGCTTTCTTAATGCCTTGCACGCCTGAGTGCCGGAATAGTCGAACTCACAGGCCTGGCCGATAATGATAGGACCTGAACCGATAATGAGGATCTTGTTGATGTCTTCTCTCTTTGGCATAGTATTACGCCCCCTTTTTTGAGTCCATATATATAATTATCGGATAGAATTCTAACATAGGAGCCACATCTTTGCACATCAAAAATATTGGATTAAAACACTTTCATGAAAAATGTAATAAAGACCGCTTTCAGCCGCTTATTTCCCGCCATCTGCGGTACTGCTCTGTTTTGTTCTCTCCTCTCCGGTATCGATGTCCCTGAATCAAATATGCTGATGATTTCAGAAAATATGAAAACAGAGGAAAGCATTAATACTCTCCCCTGTTTTGATCTCATATCAGATCCATATCACTCGAATCCCTTGCGTTTCATTCGCTTGTAGTCTTCATCATCGCTTTCATAATCGCTCTTGGCGGAACCGAAGAATGTAGAATCGAATTCCGGCTGGCTTGCCGGAGGAACATTGTTGGGAACGACCGGCTGAACATCAGGGTATTCCGCCTTGGGATATTCCGCCTTAGGGTATTCTGCAGTAAGCGGATCCTGCATGATCTTTTTAGCCTTTGACACAGTTTTAAGCACTCCCGCAAGCGATGCCAGGCTTATGATCGTCCATACGATTCCGAACCCGATCATAAAGATGCCGCCGGTCCTGTCATTACCGGACTTCAGAAGAGAAGCTCCGCCTGTCGTTACTCCGATCCCGACTAGAATAAACGGAATGATGATTACCAGACTGAAGATCTTGACGACCTTTGAAACTGTCGGATTTGCGGCATCATAACTGACATTTCTGCTGTAGTAGCCCTGCCCCTTCTGTTCGGTTACAGTACCGCCGTTTGCATTAATGTATGTGTTTAATCCCGGGACCTGAACAGGAGCTACATCGAGAGGAACCTCTTCACATTCCATCGACTTATCCTTCTTGTAGGCTTTTAAAGCATAGATAAAGACCGGAATGAAGATTCCTGACACCAGAAAGAACGGTACCAGGCTTGTGATCAAGCTGAAGACAGCCGCAGCGGGTTTGGGGTTGAGTTTGCTCTCGGCAGAAGAGATCGCTTTATTAAATCCGGTAATGAATGCGGGGCCGGGGCCTTTTCCGTATTCAAGATCTCCCTGGATCGCTCTTCCTATTTTTTTAAATGCCGACTCCGTTATTATCGGATCGGTCTCATCTCCCTGGATCGCTTCCCACTTGAATTCGGTGCTCGTAACAATCCCGCCCTGCTGGAACTTTGATGCGTCTGCGGGGATCGAGTAAACAAATACCCAGTGCTGCTCGTCGCTGAAATTGGAGACATATTTGTCGAACGCATACTTCTCGAGGCTGGTGTAATCCCTGTTCCATTCTTCATCGAATGTAGTGTAGATTACAGGACAGATCCCGGTCAGTTTATTGTATTCATTCATTAATGACAAAAGTTCATTTTTGTCCTTTTCTTCCATTACGCCGACAATGTCATAGACCGCCGGTTCGTCGGAATAAACCGGAACAAGGAATTTCGGCTTTTCGGCAAATACGGAAAACAGAGTTGCCCCCATGAAGATAATTCCCATCACGGCAAGAACGATCAAACCGGAAACGCGTGTTCTTGCCGGCTTTGACGTTGCATAAATATACTCGTCGGGACGTCCGTCGGAATAATATTTTCTGTAACGTCTCGCTCCCGGGAAATAGTGTGACGAAACACGGTTTCCGCTCCCGGAGGAACCTCCGCTGTGAAAACCGCCTCCTGATGATCCACCGCCTGATGAATGTGGCATATCTATCCCTCCCTATTCCTTATTGCTTGGGCACGATCGCATAGAAAACAAGGTCTTCGGTTCCGTTATTGATGAGAGAATGAGAATGACCTTCAGGACAATAATGACAAACACCGGGCTTCACCGTTTCTTCACCGTCATCGTAAAGAACCTTTCCCTGTCCCTCAAGTATGAAGATCATCTCGCAGTTACCCTCATGCTTGTGGTAACCGATCGATGAACCCGGCTCAAGTTTACCGTGCATCATCTTGTTTACACCGTCTGTGAAAACCTTATTGTAAAAAACTCCGTCACCGCCTTTGAAAGCAGGATTTGCCGTCCATTCCAACTTACTGTAATCAGCTGTCATGTTAACCTCCGTAATAACAAATCAATTAAGTGTACCACTTTGAATTTATCCGAATGTATCAAGAGCATCCTCAATGTTGATGTCCGAATATTCAACTTCTCCCGAGAACATCCTAGCCGCATCACGGATATCCGTTCCGTGAAAGACAAGGTCAGCCAGAAGCCAGACCGATTCGGCCGTGAACCTTCCAGCTCCTTCGTAACGGTACATAAGATAAGCCGCTATATTGGTGAACTCTTTCTCGTGACTGTTGATGATTTCATCTTCGTCACCGTTCGAAACGGGAGATCCGATTATCCGGTGCAACAGTCTTATCCACGACGGATCCATAACTTCCATTCCCGCAAAGATCTCAGCCCTGAGTTTTGAATTCGCGCGCCTGCCGCTGCTGAAAGACAGGAGTTTCTCGTTAAGCGGCTTCGTTCCATCGAAAACGGCTTTAACATAACCAGGAAGTTCCATTACAGCACCGTCTTCCGATACCAGCTCAAAAGGACCGTCATGTCCTAAAACGAGTCTGCACGCTTCCTCACAGGCCAGTCCGATGCCGCCTTCGGCATGGTCGTCAAATGTGTTATAAAACCTGGGGTGTTCCTTGCAGATCTCGCAAAGATAATCTTCGCCGTGCTTTAAGATCATGTCACAAAGATTGTCATCTCTTAAAAAAGGACATCTGCCGTTCTCTTTCAGCACAAAGCATCCGTCTTTTATCTTTGCGGAAACTTCAGGATCATTGCCAAATCTTTCAAGCGACTCATCATCGATTCCGATGACCCAGCCTGCGCAGCATGTGTGAAGACATTTGTCCGCTTTGCAGCGGAAGTCATTGCAGTAATCCGGCCGATAAACAGACATGAGCGATCCCCTTTCATATTCCAAAAAGGATTATACCACTACCAATCATTCAAATTTGATTTGAAGTAGGCTGAGTGTATAATAAGCCCCAGCAGAAAGAGAACGCTTAGCGCCTGTGGCGGATCCGGCACAGATCTTTTGAGGCTTCGCAGGCAGCCGGTCTGTGTGCGATCTTGTACATCCAAGAAATTTCTTGGATTTAATGATTTCTCTTTCTGCTTTTTTATATAGTCAATAAACTCAATGCTTTCAAGCCATAGTAAATGTTTTAGGAAGGCAATTTACGACAAACGTACGACAAATTACCAATAACAAAGAGGGTCCAACAAAAATGGCCGGAGGAATCCGGTCATTTTTATATTCATATTTAATATTTTAGATCCGAAGTTCATTAGTTTGTTTAATTCCTGATTTACACGTCTAGTAACAAAGCATATTATCTCACTCTTTTAAGCATCCTATGCAAGTAAACCAAAACTCGAATAATACACCCTCGCCGTAATCCTTTCCCAGACTTACACCCATTAATATTATATAACGGCAGCGCCCCCCGGTTCCATTCAAAAAAAAGGGCCGTCCCATACGGAACAGCCCCATATTTTGCTTTTCGCGATTTGAAATGATTGTCTTAACCATTCATTCCGGGCCAGGACATGGCATAAACATCTATGCTGATCACATATCCGCCGTCATCGTTTACGTACATCTGGTTATCATTGGAACCGTATACTGTGAGGCGCCATGTGAAAGCGTTTATGGTATTCGTTGCATAAGAATCCCAGGAACCGTTTTTGTTTTCGATGTTGCGGACTTTGTTTCCTTCAACTGATTCGCTTGCGGCAGACATCTTTTCGAATAAAAGATCATAGATGTGCTTTGCTCTGGTCTGGTCTTTGAAACGGCAGCTTAATGACAAAGTAGCTATCTTCTCGTTGGGGCCGATCCGGAATGTTCCGCCTTCGCTTGGAATAAAGTTAGTCTCTATGTCTTCCATGTGGTCAGTTAAAACATAACGGTCGTAACCGCTTTGGATGTACCTGTATCTCAATCTGCCGGGAGCATTCTCTTCAATATGGCCCGGAAGGACAGGCAGTGATTTATGCCAGTCATCCGTTTTCATACCGATATGGAATGAGTTGATGATCTTGAGCAGTTCGTCTGCGACTTCCTCGTCGGTCTTATTATCCAACGGATACTCCCATCCTGTTGCCTTATCTGCAGAAGCGTCTGCTTTGCTGTTGTCTGAAGATGTTTCCGTTGTCTGTGATTCAGGCTCTGTTTCATTGGATGTCCGGACCGCATTTTCTATTCTCTTTGACGGCTTGTTGTTCTTTTTCGAGACTGATACTCCAATGATGATTGCTATTATTCCTACGACAGCAACTGATGCTGCGATGATTGCGATAATTGCTTTTTTCATAATGATCCCTGTTCCTTTCGTTGCCGCTGATACAGCGGTCTGGATTCCGGCTCCGCCTGCGGGAGCTTCTGCTGATGCGGACAGGGTTGCGATCGAAGCGGGCATGGCCTTGAAAGGCACCTGCTCTGCTTCTTTCATAAAGAGCTTGCTCAGGAATGGCAGAGCCATCGTGAACAACTTCGTCTTATTCTTTTCTTCATACTTCTCGACCTCCTTCTTGATCTTGTTTCTGGCAAAATTCAGACGGCGCAGAACGGTTCCCTGGGGAACTCCCAAAGCATCGGCGATCTCCTTTGTGCTCATCTCGTCGAAATAGAACAGGATAAGTGTTCTGCGGATATCATCAGACAAAGTATTGTTAATGATATCCATGACGATCCTGCGCGCTTCCTGTGATTCGACTATCGAATCGGGCAGGAAGTCTTCGGGGACTGCTTCTACTTCTTCTAAGAACTCATCGTCAACATCGCCCGTTCTTGCTGCAGTAAGACGGTTGAGCGACTTGTTGGCGGCGATCTTCTTTAACAGGGCAACAGCCTTGGATGTGTCTTCCAGATTTGAATAAGATTCAATAAAAGCCACGAAAGTGTCCTGGACGATGTCTTCAGCGTCCGCTTCATTCTTGAGAAGTTGCATTGCTGTCCAATACACGGCTTTGTAAGCCTCGTTATAGATCTGCTCGAGTTCTTTTGCGGTCATGTTTTTGCCTCCTTTTCTATCCGCATCTGCTTACTTAACAAATGAGCAGTGCGAATTATTCGGTGGTTCGAGAAATAATTTTTGAACTTCTATATATTAGCACCGGCGAGGCAATTTAAGATTGCCTCCAAACAAAAGCGCAATCTCTTGTTTGGTGGGTTCCGTTTTCCTGAATGATACTCCAAAACTGGTGCATCGTTCAACAGAATGCCGGTGAATCAATGCGTCAGCAGCCAGTTCCTGACAAGGCTCCCAAAGATCTCCGGCTGCTCTATCTGAAGATTGTGACCGGCCCGTTCTACGGCACAGTATGTTGCATTGGTATATTTTTCCATAAGATCGAA
>JAIKZM010000105.1 GCA_024682215.1 Saccharofermentans sp.
ATCCGGAAACTGATAATTTCATTTCGTTGTTTTGCAGAATGTTTCAGTGGGAAGTGATCAACTCAGATGAGCCTTCGGATTATATATATGACCGGGATGTTCGAAGACTTATCAAATGTAAATACGATGAATGAGATCAGAAGGATGCTTACCTATGGATTATGATCTGGACAATCTTATATTTAGTAAGATTTGGGAAGACGAAACAACATTTGAACTTCAGATAGAAGTAGATTCTCAATATGTGCATGCACATCAATCGTGCTATTTTAACGAAGAACTGTTGAATAGACTTGCTTCCTTTCTGACTGGTTTTTGTAAGCTGGATAATTCTGCAACATATTTTGAATCGGGTTACAAAAACGGAAAGTATATTCCGGCATTTTCTTTAGCGTTAAGCACTGACAAGCAGGGGCATGTTACAATGGAAGTTGATCTGGAAATCTGTGATGTTGATGACCGCTCGCATCGTTGCCAGTGTAATGTTAGGTGTGAACTGGGCGCCTTGGAACGTTTTGGAAAGAGACTAACAAAACTAAATGAGGGAGAGATAGGCACTCGAATTGCTCTATATGAGACATGATGTTACAGATGAATGGTAATAAGTTTGACGAGAAGTGTTTTATATGGAAAAGAAATTTTTAATCGCAGAACCTTGGGATTTTACATCTACAGATGGGAATAATATATTAAAGGTCAGAGTAATAAGAAAACAAGGTGATGGTATTCTGGCGGAAGCGATATCGGGTTATAGTGGAAAAGACGGTTTACTATATATTGTTGATCGAGATGGGCAAGGAAATGTAAACATATATCAGAATTCTCCTGACGGAGAACTTACTTTTGTAATGATAGGAAGCTATTTTGCATAAGGAGATCATCGTGAATATTGTTGATTTAGAAAAGTATATTAATGGGTTTGATCAGGATCTCAAACATGAAAAAACCGATCGGAAGTCCGATCGGTTTCATTTTTGACGTGCTTTTCTAATTTGTCGTAAATTTGTCGTAAATTGAGTTTTTCAAAGCGGCTCAAACGGCAAACACCTTTATTTTGTTGACTTTTTACGACGCACGCATAAAGTATGGTGGATGCTACAGGACTCGAACCTGTGACCCCCTGCACGTCAAGCAGGTACTCTAGCCAGCTGAGCTAAGCATCCGTGGTCAAGCGAATAGAAGTATACATTGTTTTTCATTTTATGGCAAGGATAAATTCCGTCATTATTTTATTAGATTTATTGCGCAGTCTTCTTTAGTTTGCTAAACTCTTCTTTGATTTTATAAAGAGGGGGATCATTAACCATGCCAACGGCAAATGTTTGCATACTGGTTACGATCGTGCTGTATCTCATAATGATGGTTTCCATCGGAGCATATTTCAGCAGGATCAACAAGAACACTGATGACTTCTATCTCGGCGGAAGACGTTTGGGACCGCTCGTTGCAGCGATGAGTGCAGAAGCATCAGACATGAGTTCGTGGCTTCTCCTGGGTCTTCCGGGACTTGCTCTCGCAACAGGACTTGCAGAAGCATCATGGACAGCTATCGGACTTGCGATCGGAACATACCTTAACTGGCTTTTCGTTGCAAAGAGACTTCGTGTTTACACACAGAAGATCGATGCGGTTACCATTCCGGACTTCTTTTCCAAGAGATTCGGTGACGACAAGCACATCCTTACAATGCTTTCGGCTCTCATCATTGTAATATTCTTTGTTCCATATACAGCTTCCGGATTTGCCGCATGCGGAAAGCTCTTCTCAACAATGTTCGGCATGGACTATGTTCAGACGATGCTTATCTCGGCTGCAGTTATCGTTCTTTACTGCACACTCGGCGGATTCCTCGCGGCTTCCACGACCGACTTTATCCAGAGCGTCATCATGACGGTCGCTCTCGTTGTCGTTCTTGGATTTGCCGAGGGCGTAACAAACGGCTTTGATAATGTTTTCGCTAACGTTAAGAATTTTGACGGTTACCTTGATATCTTCAAGGGATGCAATGTTGAGACAGGTGCAGTCGGAAGCTACGGCGCACTGCCCATAGCTTCAACGCTTGCATGGGGCCTCGGATATTTCGGTATGCCTCATATCCTCCTGAGATTCATGGCTATCGATGATAAAAAGAAGATCAAGCTTTCAAGACGTGTTGCTTCCGTATGGGTAGTTATCTCAATGGGCGTTGCCATCCTCATCGGTGTTGCCGGCTACTCTCTCATGAAGAACGGGATCGTTCCTCATTATGCAAGCAACTCTGATGCAGAGGCTGTCGTTATCGATATCGCAAAAGTAATCGCTTCACACGGATATATCCCTGCAGTAGTCGGCGGCATCATCCTCGCGGGCATCCTTGCTTCGACGATGTCAACATCTGACTCACAGCTTCTCTGCGCAGCTTCGGCTGTATCCCAGAACATCCTTTCCGAAGTATTCCACGTAAAGCTTTCCGAAAGAGCTTCGTTCGCGGTTGCAAGGATTGCGGTTATCGTTATTTCCGGTGTTGCCGTTATCTTCGCTCTCAATCCTGATTCATCCGTATTCAGGATCGTTTCGTTCGCATGGGGCGGATTCGGTGCTACTTTCGGCCCTGCAGTTCTCCTCGCGCTCTTCTGGAAGAGATCGAACAAGTGGGGCATCTTTGCAGGCATGCTCGGCGGCGCTGCCATGATCTTCATCTGGAAGTTCATCATCCGCGTTCAGTTTGCTGACACATGGCTCAATATCTATGAGCTTCTGCCCGCATTCATCTTCAACCTCATTCTCGCGGTTATCGTCTCGCTCGCGACCAAGGCTCCCTCAAAGGAAGTTACGGATACATTTGAGCAGGTAAAAGTTGAAGAGAAAGCCTGATATTTGCTAATATCGGCTGATAGCCCCGGAGTGATCCGCTCCGGGGCTTTTTTTATCTGTTCCTACGCGTGGTTTTTTGAATAAACAAAACGAGCGAAAAAATTTACGATTATGTTTACGCGGGTTAACAATAACCCCTTATCTTAAATTGACCGTGGAGAAGCAAATCTTTATAATTGTAATATCTATTTTATAAGGGAGGTAGATAATTATGTTTTGTCCTAATTGTGGTACAGAATGTGCTGAAGGTTCAAACTTCTGCATGAAATGCGGTTTTAATTTCAATGCAGGTGCTCCCGCTGCAGCTGCGGCTCAGCCCGCTGCCCAGCCTGCGATGGGACCGGTTCCGGGAGGTCCGCCGCCGATAATCGACGGAAGACCGTGGGTCCAGAACAGCGGTGTGGTAAATCCTTATCCTGTTCCGGGTTACGATCAGTATAATCCGAAGTTCCACTGCAGATGTGAGTACTGCTACTTTGAATTTGATTACCACACCTACGATCTTGGTCACCGCGCGTGGTATCCGCATGGCTTCATTTACTGCCCGCGCTGTAAGAAACCTATCCGCCACCGTCTTGAGTATGAGGTAATCCAGAACCCTGTTTATGCTCAGATGTATAATCAGACCGCAGCACCTGCTCCGGCTCCGGCACCTGTGGCAGCGCCCGTTGCACCTGCTCCAGCTCCTGTTGCGGCAGCGCCTGCACCTGCAGCTCCGGCCGCAGCTAAATCCGATGACGACGATGCTGCAGCAGTTTCAGCCGTAGCTACAACCACCAGCGTAAATACCTGAGTGTGACGATCACAAATACTTAAACAAAACCGCCGGTCTTCAAAGCCGGCGGTTTTTGTGTTACCTTTTATGCGTTATGGCTATAGACAGAAGTAAGACAGATCTCATTAAGGCTAAATACGAGGAGCTCACCGGTACGATGAGCGATCCTTCGGTTGCCGCAAATCACGAAGAATATATGAAGTATTCGAAGGAGCTGGGCGCGATAGAGCCCCAGTACCGTGCGATCCTGGCATACGAAGCCTGCGAAAAGGAGATAGAGGATCTCCTTGCGATCCTTGAAAGTGATGCCGGCAGTGATGATGAGATGCGTGAATTCGCGAACAGTGAGCTTTCCGAGAACAAGGCAAAGCTTGAAGTGCTCGAAAAGGAACTCATGCTTCTGATGGCTCCGGGCGATCCGAGGGACAACAGGTCTGTCATCATGGAGATAAGGGGCGGCGCAGGCGGCGAGGAATCGGCGCTTTTCGCCGGCGACCTGTTTAAGATGTACAGGGGATATGCCGCTTTAAAAGGTTATGAAGTCAGCATAGTAGACTCAAGTCCGACGGAGCTTGGCGGTTATAAAGAGATAATTTTCTCGGTAGAAGGAAACAGGGCATACAGCCGCCTTAAGTTTGAGAGCGGCGTGCACCGAGTGCAGCGTGTCCCTGTTACTGAATCCGGCGGAAGAATACACACTTCAACAGCAACGGTTGCAGTTCTCCCCGAAGCTGACCCCACGGATGTCGTGATCAACCCGAAGGATCTCAGGATCGATCTTTTCAGATCTTCGGGAGCGGGCGGACAGCACATCAATAAGACGACTTCTGCAATAAGGATCACGCACATCCCCACAGGCATAGTCGTTACTTGTCAGGACGAGAGAAGCCAGTTCCAGAACAAGGCAAAAGCCATGGCTGTCCTTCAGAGCCGCCTCTGGGCAATGGCGAGGGAATCAGACAGCAATGCCGAGAATGATGCCCGCCGTTTACAGGTGGGAACCGGAGACAGATCAGAAAGAATAAGAACATATAATTACCATCAGGGACGTGTCACGGACCACAGGATAGGACTTACGCTCTATCGCTTGAACGATATCCTTGCGGGTGACCTTGATGAGATAGTTGATGCATTGACTTTGGCGCAGGCAGCTGATGATGCAGTGAAGACAGGTGAAGAATAATGGAACGCGAAAAGATCTACAAGGAAACAAAACTTGTTCATGGCAGTGATAAGGAAGGATTAAAGGATTGTGCCGCACATCTGGCGTCAGGTGAGGTCGTGGCATTTCCGACAGAGACCGTCTATGGTCTCGGTGCCAATGCTTTCGATGCGGAGGCGGTAGGAAGGATCTTTAAGGCCAAGGGCCGTCCGTCTGATAATCCTCTTATCTGTCATGTGGGAGAAAAGGAACTGATCAGGGACATGGTCTGTGAGATCACACCGCTCGCACAAAAGCTCATCGATGCTTTCATGCCGGGGCCTATCACTGTCATCATGAAAAAGTCTGATGCGATACCTTCCGAAGTTACGGCAGGCCTTGATACAGTAGGTGTCAGGATGCCTTCAGACCCGGTGGCAAATGAATTCCTAAAGGCCTGCAAAGTTCCTGTCGCAGCGCCTTCCGCAAATCTTTCGGGCACGCCTTCGCCCACGAACGCAAGATCTGTCATGGAAGATATGGACGGATATGTATATGCGGTTATCGACGGCGGTGATTCTGTTTTCGGGATCGAGTCCACGGTAGTTGACGCAACCGGTGAAAAGCCTGTCATATTAAGACCCGGTGCCGTTACAAAAGCAGACATAGAGGCATGTGCCAACGGTGATGCTGCGTATGCCGGAACACTCGAGGCAGGGCAGACACCTAAAGCTCCCGGTATGAAATACCGCCACTACGCACCTTTTGCGAACGTTGAGATCATGGATATGCCCAAGGACGCGAAGCTTATCGGTGATGAGGCTGATGACGCAGCTCCTTCGGAGGTCAAAAAGCCTGACTTTTCCGAGATGAGCGAGGATGACAGACAGGCACTTGTCGATATCGCGTCGCCCTTCATCCACAGGGAAAAGGAACTCCTCAAGGCAAATCCGTTTGCACGTATCGGTGTGTTTGCGGGAGTTGAAGTCAAGGCTTTGTATGAAAAGCTCGGTGACAAGATCCTTCTTGCACATACCGAGTTCTATGAATACGGAAACGCTCTCGATGTAAGGGCGGCAGCACATTCGCTCTTCGAAGGCTTAAGGCACCTGGACAGCCAGGAGGTCGACGTGATCCTAGCGCAGGGCCTTACAGGCGGAGGAATGGCAACAGCTTACATGAACAGGCTCGGAAAAGCGGCAGGAAAGAAGGGCGAACTCCTTCCCGACATGCCAAAGCCCGAGCGTCCTGCCCGTGCGGAACTTCCGCTTGAGGCATTCAAAGATACATATACGGCGCAGATCCTTTTCGCGGACGATGACAACACATGCCTTTCCCAGGCCTGTGAAGCGATAATGACGGGACTCATCGAAAAGAATTCACCGTTTGACATGCTCGTATCCCGCGACATCGGCTGCGAGATCTACTGCGAATCAGCGGGAATAACCGCATCAGACGGAGCTTTATGTGATCCCGGCATGATAAAGGCGGTCGCCGAAGTGACCGAAAGAAACATATCACATTGCCGTTCAACCAGGATCGACCCTGCTCTCTACGACAGCTCAGATCTCATCATCACGGTCCGCGACGAACATGCCTTTGAGATAATCAGGGCATTCCCGCAGATCAAAGACAAGGTCTTCTCACTTTCGTCGTTTGCCGCTTCCTGCGGTCTTGTATTCAAAGATGCAGGCGGAAGGACAGTTTCGATATCGATCCCTGATCCCAGAGGAGAGAACGAGGTCACCTATATGCACACTGTTAAGGCGATCAAGGCATGGCTCGAAATGCTCTTCCCGTATCTTATCAAATCGCTTGGTGCTGAAAGGGCCTGAAATAAGGGCTTTCAAGAGTCACGCCAGTCTCACCGGTCCCGTTTTTCCCGGAAAAGTCTCATTTTCGGGCCTAAAAATCGAAATGTCCGCAAATCATGGTTACTTTTTGCCGGCACGCAATGTAAAATTACTCATGTTAGGTTTTAGGACATGACGCGGACAAATGAGTAGGTTGGCAGATTTCGCTTGACGAATAATTGCCTGCTGTGATATTCTTCTCAATGCTGCATAAATATTAGCAGCAATCCTTGTCCGGTTTAACCGGACCGAATAGTCCAGAAGGAGGTGAATGAAATGGCAAACAATTATCGTTTGATCACAGTCCTCAACACATCTATAGGTGATGAGGCACTTGCTTCTCTTACTGACTCCGTCAAGGCTAAGCTCGAATCAGGCGCAACGATCAAGTCTTTCGACATCGTTGGCACCAAGGAGCTCGCTTATGAGATCGAAGGCCAGAAGAGCGGAAGCTATGTTCAGGCGTATTTTTCTGCCGAGAGCGATTTCCCTAAGGAACTTGAGCGTGTTCTCAAGATCACAGACGGCGTACTTCGTTTTCTCATTGTCAGCGTCGGTGAGTGATCACTGCGCAGCAGAGAAAGGCAAGAAAGATGAACAAAGTAGAGTTGGTAGGAAGACTTACCAAAGATCCTGAAGTAAAGCTTACTTCAAACCAGACCCAGTTCTGTAACTTCACAGTGGCGGTTGACCGCCGCTTCAAGGACAGCAACGGCCAGAGACAGGCTGATTTCATCAGCTGCGTCGCCTGGAGACAGACAGCTGCCTTCATCCAGAAGTATTTCCGCAAGGGAAGCAGGATTGGATTAGTCGGGAGCATCCAGACCCGCAATTACGAGGATCAGAACGGCCAGAAGCGTTATATCACCGAAGTAGTGGTTGATGAGGCTGAGTTCGTTGAATCCGGTAACGGCCAGGGCACAGAACAGTCATATCACGAAGCACCTGCAGCAAGACCTGCACCCGCTCCGTCATTTGCACCCCCGCCGGCAGGATCCGCGGCATCTGATGCGCCTCTCGCGCCCAGGACTCCGATCGAACCGAGCGGTGACCCTGGTTTCGGTCCCGGCGATCAGGTAGATCTTCCGTTTGAGATTTAATTTGTGAAGGAGATCACACAAAATGGCAGAGAACAGAGCACCTAAGGCCGGTGGAAAGGATTTTGCCGGCGGCATGAGGCAGAGACGTACACGCAGGAAGGTCTGCAACTTCTGCGCTTCTAAGGTCGAGAGCATCGATTTTATGGATGATGTGCTTCTCAAGAAGTACATTTCCGAGAGCGGCAAGATCCTTCCCAAGAGAATGACCGGTACATGCGCTATCCATCAGCGTGAGCTGACAACTGCGATCAAGCGTGCGCGCCAGATCGCGCTGCTTCCTTACACAGCGCAGTAATCCGCGGCCTGTACGGCTTGAACGTATCGGGCGCTTAAAGCTGGCGCGATGACCGATACGGATCAATCGGAAATTTTTAAGGACAATCGGGCATCAATCCGGCACATATTTACCGTTATGGCTTATAATATGTTCTGGTGATGCCCGATTTTTATTTGCTCAGGCAATTAAAAATTCAGGAGAATACTTATGAAGGTCATACTTATTTCAGACGTAAAGCACCTCGGCCAGGCCGGGGACGTGGTCAATGCCAGCGACGGATATGCGAGGAACTTCCTTTTCAAGCAGGGACTTGCCAAAGAGATGACCGCCGCAGGCCTTAATGAAGTTAAGGTTCAGGCAGGCGCCAAGGCCGAGCACGAGAGACGTGCTCTTGCAGAAGCCCAGGAGACAAAGAAGACCATCGAAGGCAAGACTTTTGAAGTCAAGGCCAGAGGCGGTGCAGACGGAAGGCTCTACGGTGCCGTTACCGCATCGGATATTTCCGATACTCTCAAGGCTTCTGGTTTTGAGATCGAGAAGAAGAAGGTTGTCATCAACAACCCCATCAAGAATACAGGTATCTTTTCAGTAAGGATCAAGCTTCACCC
>JAIKZM010000009.1 GCA_024682215.1 Saccharofermentans sp.
TTACAGGAGGAAATTCAAAATGAAGAAGATTCAGAAGTCAAAGAAGGGTTTCACCCTCGTAGAAATGGTACTCGTTATCGCTATCATCGTTATCCTTGCAGCGGTTCTCGTACTCGGTATCGGTACATATCTCCAGAGGGCAAGAGCAGCTTCTTCTTCCATCGCAGCTCACAACAGCTCAATCTCTCTCGTTCGTTCAGAGATCGATGCAGCTCTCAGCTAATCTATAAGATTTAACAGAGAACAGGAGGCGGGGATTTGATCCCCGCCTCTTTTTTACCTTTTTGTAAACATTTTTAACAAATTGTGAACAAATCTATTGAAAAATATCCGGAAGCAGTTATAATATGATTGTAAAAGTATGAGATTAATAGTCATCATTCTAGCTGGAGGCTGTTATGCGTAGAATAACTAAGCAATGCAAAAACTTAAGAGGATTCACATTGGTTGAGATTCTGCTGGTTGTAGGAATTATCGTTATCCTTGCCGGAGCTGTAGCTCTTGGTGTAAATGATATGCTTGATCCCGCAAGAAGAGCGCAGAGCAGTGTCAGAGCTCAGAGGACTGCACAGTCTGTGTCTATCAGCGCCAGTGAACAGCATCTTAAGAATATCGGCTTTTAAGGAGGTCTGACATGAAGAGGTTTTCAAAGTTAAAGAATAAGAAAGGCTTTACCCTTCTTGAGACACTGCTTGCGACCTGCATTCTTGTTATCGTAGGGTCATTGCTTATGGAAGGTTTCATAACAGCTATGGGTTATTCCTACAACTCTTCCGTATATTCAAGATCTGCTTCATACAACAGCAAACTTTGTGTTGATCAGCTTGCTGAATGGTCTATGAAGGCTGATGGAGTTCAATCATTAGGTACTGGTGGCGTTGTGATACCTGAAGATGCTCCTTATAAAGATGTAGGAACGTACGGATACAACAATTCAGTTCAGCATACACAGTCTAAGACCATTACTTTTAACGGCCTCGGTACTGTCAGGGTTGCAGTTGTTGAGAAGAAGAATGTTAGTCCAGCTATGATCCAGGGCTCATCAAATTTGAGCGGCTTCACTGCTGAAAAGATCAGGAACAATGACAATGCTGTAGCTGACAACCGTGTAATCTTTTTCTATTATCCGACTATGAACGGTATTCCCGGTCAAACATATTTAGGAAAAACACATGTGTATCTTAAAAATGGTACTACTTATGTCTGGGGTTATGATAATCCGTCAGCAACAGATGGCGTTACGATCATAGGCAACAGGCAGGGGTTAACTCCTGAGAATGCACAGTAATATGAGTGAATACTGATTACCGCAAATCGGAGGATGATATTATGAAGCGTATACATAACAATAAGCGGGGTTTCACTCTTGTAGAAATGATGCTCGCACTCGCAATCATAGTCATAATCGGTTGGACGACCGTTGCGCTTATGATGGCTACCAGAGATTCGTTTATGACTACTTATAACACAAACGATTCTTCAAATTATGCAAAACTTTATGCTGATGGTTTTGAAAACACATATCTGAGGCATACACAGGAAGATGCACCTACAGGTACTTCCAGTGTCATTTCGATCGACAAGACACACTCCATTTTGAAGGATAATGGTGTAGCTGTTTTTGCTCCCAGCCAGATGACAACCAAAAATGTTAACAATGGTCATATCGTTGATAAGTGGGAGATCAGAATCTACTTCAAACATGACAACTCCAACGGCAAGCAGGTAGTTGACTATAAGATATTCGTTGTAGACAATTATTACAGTCCTACATACAGGGTTATGTGTATACAGGAGGGTGAAGTCTGGGCTCCTCATATGGGTTACGGCAAGATTGCTTTGTCAAACACATTGTCTTCCGATGGTGTCGACGATTTCCTCAGAGGTCAGTCTACATACCATTTATCCGGATGGTACGATACGCTTACGTATACCAAATAAATTTCATATTTGAATTAGACAGTTCTTATGACTCCGCGGTAAACTACCGCGGAGTCATTTTTTATGGCAGGCGCCTTTGTGATAAAATAAGTCAATTAAAGAAAGGCTGGAATCGTGATGAAGATAAATATCGGACTTGATATCGGCGGAAGTACGACAAAGATCGTGGGAATGCGCGGTAAAGAAATAGTCGCAAAAGAGATCGTAAAAGCCGGAGATCCCGTAACATCTGCTTTCGGTGCAGTCGGAAAGCTCATTAATGATCACGGCCTTAAAACAGAGGATATCAGCAGGATAAATATTACCGGTGTAGGTTCTTCTTACACGACTACTCCGGTGTTCGGGATCGAGACGGTCATTGTTGAGGAATTCATTTCCACCGGCCTTGGAGGACTTTATCTTTCAGGACTGGATCATGCTGTAGTTGTCAGTATGGGTACAGGTACTGCATATCTTGATGCTTCATATGAAAGAGTGAAGCACATTATAGGTTCCGGTGTAGGCGGGGGGACGCTTGCAGGGCTTTGCAATGCAGTGCTGGGCGTTGAGGACGTTGTCAAGCTTTCCGAAATGGCTAAAGAAGGTTCTATTACCGCGTGTGATCTGACCATTGGTGATATTTCAAGGAAAGCGATCCCGGGACTTCCTATGGATGCGACGGCATCAAATTTCGGAAAAGTCGCCGACGATTTAAGCCGCGAGGATAAGGCAGCAGGAATATTCAATCTTGTATATCAGGCCATTGGCTCAATGTCGGTTCTGACATCCAAGATCTGCGGATTAAACGATATAGTCTTTACCGGTCAACTGACTGCGATCCCTATCTGCAAGGATCTTATGATGCCCTTTGCCAAGCTTTATAATGCGAATTTCATTGTTCCCGACAATGCCGAGTTTGCTACTGCGGTTGGCAGCTGTCTCGCAGGAACACAGGGAGAAAAATAATGGCGGCGAAAAAGAACAGGGCACCTGAACTTGATTTTCTCAGAGGATTTGCCTTGCTCCTGATGTTTCTCCAGCATGTCTCATATGATCTGAAGTATGAGTTCGGAATGCCCGGATTCAATTATCTTGAGTCGAACTGGTTCTGGGCATTTATTCATCCGTCATGGCTGGTGATCTTCGTAGGAGTGTCAGGGATTTGCTGCACTTTTTCAAGAAACAATCTGAAAAGGGGGCTTAAACTTCTCGCCGTTGCGCTCGGTCTGACTTTAGGAACATATCTCATTACCAGGCTGACCGGAGTATACTGCCTCATCATATTTAATGTCCTGGCACTTCTGTCACTTTCCATACTCCTTTATACATTCGTTCAGTTCATTGAAAAGAAAGCCGGCATAAGACCGGAGGTAGTCAATGTGCTGCTAGGAGCATTCGGCGTATACTTTACTGTGCTTGGCGGGACCATAGGGTATATGGATTATTCTACGGAGAATCTGCTGTTCCTTCCTGTGGGATTTGCGATAAAGAATTCTCCCAATGTGGCGGATTATATGAACCTGTTTCCATGGCTGGGCGTGTTCCTGACCGGATGTGTTATTGGAAGAGTCTGTTATGCTGACAAAAAGTCCCTGCTACCGGAAGGCATCAGGAAGTTTCATAAGATTGCGGCTCCCGTTGAGTTTATCGGCAGGCATTCTCTGATCATATATCTTGTTCATCAGCCTGTTGTCTATGCAATCCTTTACCTGATTTTTCTTGTTCTTGGAAAGATAAAATGAGAATCCGTACAAAAAAGAAGAAAAAGACGGTCTCAAAGATCGTTACCATATCTGTCTTTATTGCTGTCATAACAGCAGCATATCTTACGGGGCGGCTATTGCCGCGTGATATAGCTGACAAGTATTCTTCGGAAGTCTTTCCGTTTTTATCTTCTTTGCCGCAGAAGATCAGTTCGGTTACATCTGTTTCACTGACGGAACTGACAGTCTTGGCGGCAGGCTGCATTGCAATTCCGCTTATTATCTTATGGTTAATATTTCTGATAAAGAAATCACTTACGCGGGGTGTGGGAAAGTATCTTTATAAGAGCCTGAGAAACGTCCTTGCGGTAGCCATGGTCATACTGATCATTTTTGAATTGATGCACGGATTTAACTACAGGAGAACGCCTGCCAGAACATTAATGGGGCTGGGAAAGACAAAGATATCTTTCGAGGATTACTGCGAAGCTCTTGAATGGTCATACAGTGAAATGATCAAGGCCAGAAAAGAACTGTCGGAAAACGAAAACGGAGTTGCGCAGCTCTCCACGGGTTTTGAAGAGACTGCAAGATACGCATCCGAGGTCACAGACACATTCTGCGCCTCATACGGCATTGCGAAATACAGAACCTTCGCCAGACCGAAATCGGTAAGACTGAGTCATTACTGGAGTTATACATATATCGTCGGTATGGTTAATCCCGCATACGGCGAAGCTAACATTAACACTGATTATATGGACATTACTTCGATACCTTCAACGATCTGTCATGAACTGTGCCATACGAAAGGCTTTGCCAATGAGACTGACTGTAATCTTATAGGAGCGCTGGCTTGCCTGACTGCCGAAAGGCCGGATTTCAGATATTGCGGCTACTATACCGTTTTTATTTCTCTTCTTAACCAGATCGAGAACCTTAAAAGGACTAAAGGATTTCAGTATGAATACAAGATCGATCCCGATGACATAAGGCCGGTCGCGCGTGATACTCAGGCTTCAAATGATTATTGGAAGAATATCGACAGTGAAGTCCTCGAAATACAGAAGCGTTTCGGTATCAATATCACCGAACAGGCACATGAGGTTAACAACAAGTTTCTGGAATCAAACGGTGAAAAGGGCGGAGCTGATACATATAATGTTCCGGAAAATGAATATGTCGCTTTTTACATAAATTATGTTTCTCACGGGAGCAGAGGAAATGCTTAAGGTTATTCTTAAAGGGCATGATTGTTATTACGGCATCGCAGATATCTTAAGGATGTTCTTCGGCGAGATCTCGGAGGACCGGGAGAAGGGTTTCGTTACTGCATCTGATGCTCCGGATATCACACTGATCAATACTGTCGAAGATGACGGAAGTTCTTTTACCGAAGTAATGCAAAACGCGAAACGCTATGTGTTTGACGGAGTCCCGCTTGAGGCAGGCAGAGAAGTGAGAAGATCACTCTATATAGCGCTTTCTGATATTACCGGAACCGAGCTTCCGTGGGGATGTCTTTCAGGCATCAGACCTACTCTGGTAGCTTCGGAGGAGGATTCAGCCGAAGAACTTGCGAAAAAGTATCTCGTCAGGGAAGACAAGGCAGCGCTGGGATTTGAGACTTCGCGCGAAGAAATGAGACTGCTTGGACTTGTTCCGCATGATGACCTGAATATCTATGTCGGAGTTCCGTTTTGTCCGTCAAGGTGTTCATACTGTTCCTTCATTTCTGAAGATATCTCGCATCATCTGGGAAGGTTAGGCGAGTATGAAGCTGCTATTGAAAAAGAGATCAGGGCTCTCGCGCCTCACATTGACCGGAGAATATCCACTCTTTATATGGGCGGAGGAACTCCTACCGTATTCAGTGATGAACAGTTTGCAAGGCTTCTTGACTGTATCTACTCAGAACTGAAGATCGATCCCGGATGCGAGGTGACTGTTGAAGCGGGCCGCCCGGATACGATAACCGGATACAAACTCGATGTCATGCGTTCACACAACATCGGAAGGATATGCATCAATCCGCAGACTATGAGAAACGAGACGCTTGCAAAGCTCGGCCGGCTCCATACTTCTGAAGATATAGTTAGGACTTATGAGCTGGCAGGAGAAAAAGGCTTTGAGGTAATAAACATGGATCTCATAGCGGGATTGCCGCATGAGACCGGAGATGATTTTGTTGATTCCGTTTCCAAACTCATAAAACTCGGCCCCGGAAACATCACTGTGCATACGCTCTATAAGAAGCGCCGAGCGGCTCTGTCGAAGGCCACGGTGCTGGACAGGGAAGAGTCACGCGGTGACATCGACGCGGCTGTTAGAGAGGGATACAGGCTTTTATATGAAGCCGGATACCACCCGTATTATCTGTACAGACAGAAGGATACCGGCCACGGACTTGAAAATACCGGCTTTGCCAAGGGCGACACGGGGTGTCTTTATAATGTTGCGATGATGAGCGATGCAAGGGATATATTGTCTTTCGGCGCCGGCGGCATGAGTAAAAGATGCTTCGAACAGGCGGGATCCGCGTCAAAGCACAGGGTCGAAAGATGCCCTACGGTAAAGGATGCGCTGACTTACATCCGAGGCAGTATTGAGGCAGCGGAGCGAAAACGCGCATTTTTCGAGCTTTGAGCGTATAATATAATACGGAGTAATATAGCCGTATGATGGGAATGGAGAAAAAGAACAATAAATTTATACTTCTGATGCTGCTTCTTCCGCTCGCAGTCGTATTGATCGCGGCCGGATGCAAGAAGAAAGAGGGAGAACTTTATCAGTTCGTCGTAACATCGGTCACGAAGAGTGAATCCGTTCCGTCTGAAACTTTTGTTGAAACGGCCGCATCCGAGAGTGCGGTCCCTGCTGAGTCGACAACTGAAGAAACAACGGAAGAAACTACTGAAGAGGAAACCTCGGAAGAGACGACAACGAAAGCAGAGGTTAAGGCTGAAACAAAGAAAACTGCTAAGCCTTCTGTCAAGGCTACAAAAGCTACCACTAAAGCTGCAAAAAAGACAACCAAAACAACCAAGACTACTAAGAAGACCACAAAGAAAAAGAAGGCAACACCAACACCCACACCCAAACCTAAGTATTCCGGCTATCTTTTCGTCGGTGACTCCAGAACTGTAGGACTTGATGAGGCTGTCAGCGGTGTTTCCAGCATTGCCAAAGTCGGTGCCGGTGTTACTTATTTCAAAAGCATAGTGTCTGATGTCATTAAAGTCAGGGGAAAGAACATAATATTTAATTTCGGTGTAAATGACCGTGACCGTTACAAGGACTATATCGCAGTCTATAAGACTTTCCCTAAGGAATTCATCCAGAATAACAACGTCATCGTAATGTCCGTAAATCCTACTGACGGAACCAAGTACAAAAGCTGGAATGCAGACATCGATAAGTTTAATGCGTATATCAAGAAGAATCTTCCGAGCGGTATCAAGTATCTTGATACAAACTCAACCTTGAAGAAGGAAGGTTTCCAGACGCGTGACGGCTGCCATTACAAACCAGTCACTTACAAGAGGATCGCCCAGCTGACTTTTATCTTCTGCGGTGACAAAAACAAGAAGCCTTAAAAACATTCGCGCCTGTTTATTAATATTATGTAACGCCCGTGTAAATGTAATATCTGACGGCATCTGATACAATGATTTTATAATCGTATGGAAGGGTGTCTTATGAGGACGATTGCGTCAGTAGTATTTGCGGTACTGATAATCTCACTTGCTGTCTGTGCTGTTTTTTCGGTGCGTTCAAAAAGACGCATCGGCAAATATGTGGCCGCCATGCTTTTCGGACTTCTCGTGCCGATCCTCGGAAATCACATAATCATAATCTCATCAGATAAGATCCTGTCGTATATCGGGTACAACGTTTATTTCATTGGCATGGATGCATCGGTAATGAGTATTCTTGCGTTTACGCACGCTTATTGTGAGATCGACAGACCTAAGCTTCCCGTAAAGATATTCGGCTACAGTCTTATTGGCATCGATGTTCTGCAGTATATCCTTAATCCGTTCCTCGGATTCTCTTTCTCTATGCAGGTCATACCTGTTGACGGAAGAACTTATTACCAGCTTGTTCCGCATCTTGGTCAGGCATATCACAGAGTACTCTGTTACGGATTATTCTTTGTCAGTCTGGTCATTTTTGTAATCGTTACCGTAAAAGCATCAAAGATCTACATAGAGAAGTATATGGTCATACTCATGTCGATGGTTGCTACGGGAGCTGTCGAATCCTACTACATCTTTTCAGGACATCCGATAGACATGTCGATGATCGGTTTCGGAATATTTGGAATCCTTGTATTTTTCTTTGCACTCCATTACAGATCCATGAGAGTCCTGGACGGACTTCTTGCAAGCATGGCTTCTGACATGCCTGATGCGCTTTTCTTTTTCGATAAGAGCGGAAGGTGCATCTGGACAAACGAGCCCGGAAGAAAACGCATCGGTGTTAAGGAAGGCCATTATGAGAATGTTAAAGCAAATCTCAAATTCCTCTTTGATGACATAGATTTCAGTTACAGCGAATGGTCCAAAAAAGTTGTTATCGGAGTCGGTGATGATGCCCAGTATATGGATCTTACGATGCGCTCGGCTCAAGATGAACTCGGAAGGAAAACGGGTTCTTATCTGAGCGTACGTGATAATACTGCTGACTACCGCGCTATGCAGCGTGATATTTATAACGCAACACATGATTCGGTTACCGGTCTTTATGCAAAGGAATATCTCTACGAACAGATAGCAAGAAGACTGAGCAACGATACGAAGTCGCATTATATGATCGGCTTTATCGAAATATCCAATTTCAAAATGATAAACGATGTTTTCGGAAGCAAGTTCGGAATGTTTACGGTTAAGAAGATCGCAGAAGTATTAAAAGCCAGTTCGAGCAATAAAACATTGTACGGACGTCTTGGAGATGATTCTTTCGGCATCCTGATCGATAAGGATAGATTTGACGAGAAAAAGGTTGAACAACTGATCGAAAACTTCATTGTCTCAGATGGAACGCTTGACTATCATGTCCTTCTTCATTTCGGTATCTACGAAATCAATACCGAGATAGATGTTGATGTTCCGCTTTTCTTTGACAGTGCGCGACTTGCCACCACGAAGATCACGGATAACTATTCAAAACGGATTGCATATTATGACGATCAGCTCAGAAGTGAAGCTATCCACGATCAGCTGATCTCAAATCAGCTCGAAGAAGCGATCGAGACGAAGCAGATAAGACCTTATCTGCAGCCTATAGTTGATTCCCGCGGTATGCTTGCAGGAGCTGAAGCTCTTGTCAGATGGATACACCCGGTGGAAGGTTTTATGAATCCGGGCCAGTTTATACCGATATTTGAGAAAAACGGCCAGATCTCTGAAGTTGACAAGTATATGTGGAGATGCGCATGTGAGCTGCTTGCTGATTGGAAGAAAAGAAGTATCGACAACTTTATATCCGTAAATGTATCACCTAAAGATTTCTATAGACTCGATGTTGTTTCAGAATTCAAATCACTTGTTGAGGAATACGGAATCGATCCGGTCAAGCTCAGGATAGAGATCACGGAAACGGCCATGACTAATGATTCAGTGGATATGCTCAAGACGATCAGCGATCTGCGCGAATACGGTTTTATCGTCGAAATGGATGACTTCGGCAGCGGTTATTCGTCACTTAATCTTCTCAAGGACATCAACCTCGAT
>JAIKZM010000154.1 GCA_024682215.1 Saccharofermentans sp.
GACTTTGTATTTTAAGGGTACGAAGTCACTGACAAAGAGTGGAGTTAAGAACTCACTCAAGGGTTCTTCCGTAAAGACCGTAAAGGTTAAGAAATCCAAGGTCAAGAAGTACAAGAAGATCTTCAAAAAGAAGAACTGCGGAAAGAAGGTCAAAGTCAAGAAATAAAGTTTCTTATAAGGGGGATCTGATATGAAACATCTCAAAGTGACTTCGGCAATGCTGTCTGTTGCCATGTGTATGTCCGTGCTTATGACACCGGTTTCAGTCATGGCGGACGAAACTCCTGCACCTGAAGAGACACAGATAGAAGAAACAGAGAAACCAGAACCGAAAGAAACGGAAAAAACGGCTTCCCGGGAGACGGAGAAACCCTCTCTGAAAGAGACGGAGGTCACGCCTTCTGAAACAGAAAAAGAAGAGCCTGACGCGACAGAAAAACAGCCTAAAGAACAGGAGAAGGAAGTTCAGGAATCTGCTGAAGCGGAAAAACAGGATCCGGAAGAAAAGGATCCTGAAAGTGATGAAGAACCTCCTCTTGAAGATGAAGATTCGAACGAGCCCGATAATGCGATCGCAAGCGGAAAATGCGGTAAGAATCTTAAATGGGTCCTGAGCGATAAGTATGTACTGACCATCTCCGGAAAAGGCGCCATGTACAATTATGGCGAAAAGGGTTCTGAAAACGCGGCCCCCTGGTCAAGTCAGACAGATTCGATCGACTCGATCGTTGTATCAAAAGGTGTTACTTGCATCGGCACATATGCTTTTCATCAAACCTGGTATGCCACAAGTGTTTCTTTGCCGAGCACATTGAAAACAATCGGGGCACACGGCTTTGATAATTGCGGTGTCTGCAATCTGGTCATTCCTAAAGG
This sequence comes from Saccharofermentans sp., assembly GCA_024682215.1. Classification (GTDB taxonomy): domain Bacteria; phylum Bacillota; class Clostridia; order Saccharofermentanales; family Saccharofermentanaceae; genus Saccharofermentans. The sequence continues at coordinate 877 of JAIKZM010000154.1, forward strand.
TGTTACAAAGATCAGTGATTACGCATTTTACGGTTGCCAGAATCTCTTGGGTATTACCATCCCGTCAACTGTAGCGACGATCGGAACCAGAGCTTTCTATTACTGCAGCCTTATAAGCCTTACTATTCCTAACGGTGTCAAAGTCATTGGCGACAATGCCTTTACGAGCAACTACTATCTGAGAAGTGTTTCGATCCCTAAAAGTGTTACGACTATCGGTAAAGAAGCATTTATGTACTGCGGTATGAACAATCTGATTCTGGGATCAGGTATAAAAACGATCGGTGACGGAGCCTTTTATGGCTGCAGCGGTATAAGGAACGTTACCATTCCCAGCGGTGTAACCAGGATCGGCGACAGAGTTTTCGCAAACTGTTATTATCTTGAATCAGTTAAGATCCCTAACGGCGTTAAGTCTATTGGCGAGTCAGCTTTCTATCAATGCGAATACAATCTTAAGAGCATTTCGATCCCTGCAAGCGTTACTTCGATCGGAGACAAGGCTTTTGAAGGCTGCACCAGCCTTGAAACAGTCAATATCCCGATCTCCGGACTGACGTCGATCGGCGAAAGAGCCTTCTATTATTGCAAGCAGCTGAAGAGTTTTGATATTCCTCTATCTGTTTCAAGCGTGGGCGAATATGCTTTCTATAATTGCATCGGCCTTGGAAAGGTAATGATCAGCAAGAGCCTTAATGCTAACCTTCCGGCTTCGACTTTTTATGATTGTTCATCATCATTTGACGTGGAAGAGTATCCTTACCCGGCAGTAAACGATGTGTTATCAACCGCGTCTTTTACTTTCAAGATCACCAATCCTGCCATAAACGGAACCGGAACGGTTACAGTGACGGATTATGATCACGATCTTCAGCGAGTTGTCATTCCCAATACGGTCATGTTTGAGGATTCCGAGTGCAGTGTGAAATACAGAGTTACCGGCATACAATCAGGTATTTTCAGGAATAATACATCGATCAATGCGCTGGTCATCGGTTCTAATATCGTTTCCATAAGTGATTATGCATTCTCCGGCTGCACGAACCTCGGATCAGTTACCGGCGGTGCAGGACTTAAGTCGATAGGGACAAGAGCTTTTGATAAGTGTCCCAGACTGAAAGTCTTTAATATTGCTTCGACTGTTCTTGCAAAGATCGGGCCGTTCGCTTTTGCTGCTGACACAGGTCTTAAGACAATTCAGGTCAAGAAGAGTACAAAGCTTACCAAATCAGGCGTTAAGAATTCCCTCAAGGGTTCCTCGGTCAAGACCGTCAAAGTAAAGAAATCAAAAGTTAAGAAATATAAGAAGTTTTTTACGAAGAAGAATTGCGGTAAGAAGGTCAAGGTTAAGAAGTAAGGAACAAATCAGTATATTTAACGGGCTGCTCAATAGAGCGGCCCTTTTTTGTGCTTCAAGATAATAAAATTTGTTTTAATTGTACAGTGTAATTTGCTTGTAACATTAGTAAAATATCTGATGTTGTTTCAATTTCACAGACTTACAAAAAGGGGGTAGACAATGAAACATCTTAAATTAACATCAGCTCTTTTAGCTGCCGTAATGTGTGTTTCCATGGTTATGGCACCTGTTGCAGCTGACGAGACGAAAGCACCTTCTGAGACACAGACAGCTGAAACTGCAGAAGAGAATGAGGCAGAAGGATCAGAAGAAAAGGAATCTGAGGTCGTTGAGGAGCCCGGTGAACCTGAAGCTGAAGCAAAAAGAGAAGCTGAAGATGCTTATTTGGCAAAAGGCAAATGCGGTAAAAAACTTAAGTGGACTCTGGATAAAAAGGGAACACTTAAGATCACCGGTAAGGGTGCGATGAAGAACTATGCGGTTAACTCTTCCATGAAATCTACAGCACCCTGGATTAAATATGCCCAGAAGATTAAGAAGGTCGTCATCTCGAAAAAAGTGACTACAGTCGGTCAGTTTGCTTTTTGTTTTTGCACGAACCTGAAAAGTGTTTCACTGCCTAAAACATTAAAGTCTATCGGCTCGTGTGCATTTACGATGTGTCTGAACCTTACCGGTGTTTCGATTCCGAAGAAGGTTAAGACGATCGGCATGGGAGCTTTCAGCGGTACCGGCATCACAAAGGTTGTCCTGCCCAACAGTGTACTGAGCATTGGCAAGTATGCTTTTGAAGGCTGCGGAAACCTGAAGAGCGTTTCGATCCCTAAGAGTGTTAAGACGATCGGTGATGAAGTTTTTGCCGGTTGCTCCATGCTCGAAACTGTCAGTATTCCTATTGTTGGAGTAACCACGATGGGTGACAGGGTTTTTGCAGGATGTACAAGTCTTAAGAGCTTCAAGATCCCTTTGTCAGTTACTAAACTCGGCAGTTTCACTTTCGATGGCTGTTCAAATCTTGAAGAGGCATGGATCGCGAATAAGATCGATCTGGCATCCACGGGAACATTTAACGGATGTTCGAAGCTTGGAAAGCCCAGTTATTATGAATATGCAGAGCCGGGTGATATGAATGGAACCGGAGATGTTGAATTTGTCGTAAAATATCCTGCAATAGACGGAACCGGAACAGTAGTAATTACAGGGATCAATCCTGATGCTGAAAAAGTAGTCATTCCGAATGTGATCGTATATAAGAAAGTATCGTACAGAGTTGTCAGGATCGATCCTTCATTGTACAGTCTTAATAAACTTAAGACTCTGGTCATTGGTTCCAATGTAACAAGCATCTCCGATAAAGCATTTGCCAACTGTCCGGAACTCGAATCGGTAACCGGAGGCTTAAAACTCACTTCCATCGGATCTAGAGCATTTGAAAACTGCCCGAAGCTCAAAGTGTTCAGCATCACTTCCAAATCTCTCAAGAAGATAGGTGCTTTCGCTTTCAGCGGTGATGCTGCTCTTACGACACTGCAGTTTAAGAAGACAACAAAACTTACAAAGTCCGGCGTAAAGAATTCTCTCAAGGGCTCTTCGGTCAAGACAGTAAAGGTTAAGAAGTCAAAGGTCAAGAAATTCAAGAAGTTCTTTACAAAGAAGAACTGCGGTAAGAAGGTTACTGTCAAAAAATAAGATCTGATTTCTGAAGATAATAGGGCTGCTCGAGATGAGCGGCCCTTTTTTCTGAAACAACAATTTATTTTTATAAGCATAGTGAAAAATGCATCTGACCATAGTAAACTAAAGTATTGTTTCATATAACGAATAACAGGGGGTAGAAAATGAAACATCTTAAAGTTGCATCGGCACTTTTATCAGCCACTATGTGCATGTCAATGATCACTGCTCCGGTCTCGGTATTGGCAGATGAGCCTGCTCCTGAAGAGACGCAGGTCGAACAGACTGAGAAGCAGGAGACTGAGGAAACTGAAAAAGCGGCTCCAAAGGAGACGGAAAAGCCTGCTCAGAAGGAAAGCGAAAAGCAGGAATCTGAGGAGGATCAGAAGGAAAATAGCTCAAAATCTGAGGAACAGGAACCCGATGAGCAGGAATCTGAAGCTGCTGAAGATAAAGAGCTGGAAGACGAGGACAGCAGTGAAGCTCTTGATGTTGCTTTATTAGCTAAAGGAAGCTGCGGAAAAAAGGTTAAGTGGACACTGACCAAGACCGGAGTCCTGACCATTTCAGGTAAGGGAGTAATGTATGCTTATACAAAGGCAAAGCCCGCTCCCTGGAATGCGCATGCTGACAAGATAATTAAAGTTGTTGTTTCTAAGGGCGTAACCACCGTCGGATCTTATTCTTTCTACAACTGCGCTAATCTGAAAAGTGTATCGTTACCCAAAACATTGAAGGCAATTAATACATTTGCGTTTGCATATTGTAAAGCTCTGCCTAAAATTGTCATTCCCTCAAAGGTTTATTCGATCGGAGCATCCGCATTCAGCAATTGCAGTAGTCTTGCCAGTGTTAACATTCCTAAGGGCGTAACCAAGATCAATGATAACACTTTTGCCAGATGCACCAGTCTTAAGAGTTTTTCCATTCCTTCAACTGTAAAGACAATTGGAACAAATGCTTTCAGCAGATGCACCGGATTGACAAGCGTTTCCATTGCAAAAGGCGTAGTAACTATTGGCAGTTATGCGTTTTATAGATGTACGGGGATGACAAAAGTTTCCATTCCTGCAACTGTAAAGACTATCGGAGACTATGCATTTTATAATTGCACAAGTCTTGCTGAAGTTAACATTCCGGTATCCGGATTGAATTCGATAGGCAAGCAGGCGTTTAGATATTGCGCGAAAATAACATATCTGGATATTCCTTTATCAGTTACTTATATTGGAGATTATGCTTTTTCAAACTGCACCGGCTTTGCTCAGATATGGATAAATAAATCACAGCAGACTAATGCGGGAACCGGAGCATTTTCAGGTGTTCCGTCTCAAGCTATCGTTAATCACGATTATCATGTTATAGGCAGTCAGTTTTCTGTTAACGGTTTAACTTATGCGGTATCTAATCCTGCCATAGACGGAACGGGAACTGTTGATCTGGTTGCTATCGGTTTTGAAATTGAAAAGGCTGTCGTTCCTGCGGTTGTTGAAGGAAATCACGCAAAATACAGAGTAACCAAGATAACCGGAATGACAAGCCAGTTTAACAGCCAGCGGAAGATCAAGTATCTGGTAATCGGAGCAAATGTTGTCTCAATAGTTGATGAGGCATTTGCAGGGTGCCCTGAATTGATTTCCGTAACCGGTGGAGCAAGACTCAGAGCCATAGGAACAAAAGCATTCGAAAGATGTCCTAAGCTCAGAGTGTTCAGTATCACTTCCAAGACCCTTTGGAAGATCGGACCTTTTGCATTCTTTGGAGACAGTGCGCTTAAGACTTTGCAGGTCAAGAAGAGCACAAAGCTCTGTAAGTCAGGTGTTAAGAATTCTCTCAAGGGTTCTGCCGTTAAGACCGTTAAGGTTAAGAAGTCAAAGGTTAAGAAGTATAAGAA
>JAIKZM010000188.1 GCA_024682215.1 Saccharofermentans sp.
GGACTTTAAGCGATGTTGAAACAACTTCCGGGCTTATTATTCCCCGTAACCGAAGGAATTATAGGAAGCAACCAGAACACATGCGAAGAATGACAGTTTTACGAGATTTGGACTATCCGAACGGTGCCTGGATAAATAAAAGCGGTCGTCCAAAAGATAGTGGAACAGCCCAAGACAAAGTTACGGCATGGAGAGAGCTACACCCGGACGGAAAGAAAGCTGACTGCATCAAAGACACAGGATTATCGAAGCCCACAGTTTATAAATGGTGGGAATCATAAATCTGTACGATTAATGTCCTGATAGGTTTGTTATGATTGAATATATTGGGTTTAAAGGAGCTGCATATGGATGACTTTAAGAAAAAATCTATCGAAAGAATAGTTGATGCTTCTATATATGCTTTCGCTGAAGGTCTTATGACCAGATACAAAGAGGAAGTTAACGATCCTCAAGGCGTTATAAATGCCAAAAAGAATAACTGTTTTATGGCGGAACTCGGAGAAGAGTTCATGTTTTATAGTGCATTTGTCCGTTCCTTTGATTCGAGCTTTGGAAACGTTTTAGAAAAAATGGGAAATGACTTAGCCCAACTTAGCTATACAGTTCATCATAATATTGAAAGCTTTATGATCCCGGATCAGACACAAAGAATAGCTTCAATCGTCAGCTCCTATCTTGCGCACACTAAACCTGCGGTTACACACTATGCAAATTTTGACTGCATCAAACCTTCAAACATCGAAAGTTACAAGCGAACACATGTTACAGATCATTATTTCTATGATCCTGAGACAAATTCACACTTCCTCATTGAACTTAAAGCAAGCGGCGATTTGGATAATAAAAAGGCTCGCAGCGAAAAGGAAGCTCTGCTTGAAGAGTATTTCTTATTAAAGAACCTTGTAGATGATAAAGCTACCGTAAAGATCTTCTTCGGAACAGCTTATAACAAGTTTGGTGAGGGCAACGAATGGAAACAAGAACGAGTGCGGCAGTTCTTCTCCGATGACGAATTATTAATCGGTGCTGACTATTGGAATTTCGTATGTAATGACAAAGATGGATTTAACATCGTCTTTGAGCAGTATAAAAAGTCTGCAAACTATATCAGAACCACACTGGAAGGTATTAAGGAGTTATATTTCTAATGATCGAACTGAAGAAAAATGAACAATATAAATTAGTCTGTGGAGATTGCTTTGACACTCTAAAAAAGCTTCCTGATGCCTCTGTAGATCTAATACTAACGGATCCACCTTATAACCTGGCTAACTATTCAACCGGTAATATGAAATTCGATTGGAGAGCGGAAATAAATAATGACGTAGCTGTCTGGGACGAAAAGCCATTAGATCCAGCATCTTTACTCCCAGAATTTAAGCGAGTATTAAAACCGACCGGAAATATATTTATATTCTGTTCTTATAACTTGCTCGGAGATTATCACAAAGTTTTTGATCCTGAGTTTGATACATTCCAATTCATGGCTTGGCATAAGACTAACCCTGTACCGAATATTCGCAAAAGCTCGTTTCTGAACTCGGTAGAACTCATTGTTTGTTGCTGGAACAAAGGCCATACATGGAATTTCACCAAACAAAGTGAGATGCATAACTTCTTTGAGTCGCCTATCTGTATGGGCAAAGAACGAGTAAAGAATAACGAGGGCAAAAACGCGCACCCAACTCAGAAGCCCGTAAAACTGTTAGAACACATAATAAATATTGCCAGCAAAGAGGGCGATGTTGTCCTGGACTGTTTTATGGGTGTTGGCAGCACAGCAGAAGCTGCGCTGAAACTCAACAGAAAATTTATAGGGGTTGAGTTGGAGCCAGAGTATATGGAGCTGACAAAGAAGCGCTTAGAGCCCTATCTCTAACATGCGCTTCTTTCGTGCGGAAGGGTTCAATAAGGGGCGAGCCAAGCCCCTTGTTTGCCGCCTGCAAAGGCTGGGTTAAGGGCAAAGCCCTTTGCACGAAGTGCAGCCCCCTGCAAGGGCATAATTGGCGTTTTGTTGCCTGAAAGGCTGACAAAACCCATATTATGTGTTTTGGCACAAAACATTTACGCTCCCGTTTTACCGTAGTATAATTAAAGCATTTAAAAACGTTGAATAGGGGTATTTTTATGAGTAAAAGTTGTACTGTTTCAGCTTCCAAAGAACCAGCTGTTAATCTGGATCACAACTACCGGGAATTCGGAAATCGTCCTTGGCCTTCTCATATTGATAAGGAAAGAACTCCTTGGAATGTCGAATATGCCCACCTTAATCTCGGTGAGGTATATGACGAGCTTTTTTCCGAAGCCATAAAAATCCACGATGCAGCACAAACAAGAAATGACCGAAAACTCGGATCCACTTCCGCATACCTGGATAAAGTAACCAGATCCAAACAACAATCTCCAGTATATGAGCATATCCTTCAATTCGGAGATATGTTCTCCCACGGTTGGACCGGAAAGAATACTCCGTCATGGGAAGAAGCTTCCAAAATGCTCGACGAAGTAGCTGAAAAGATAAAGGATCGATATCCTCAGCTAAAAACTGTCTGCTTGGTAAAGCACTTGGACGAAGCAACCCCTCACCTGCACTGGAGCTATGTCCCGTACGCAACCAATTACGGAAAAGGCATGCCCGTTCGTGTCGGTCTGGATAAAGCCATGCAACAGATGGGTTATAAAGCAAATAGCCACTATAAAACCCCGTCTGAGATGTGGCTTGATGATGTTCGCTATGTTCTGGTCAGTATCGCAAAAGAGCATGGATATTCAATAGAAAGCCCCGTTGGCAAGACACAACACCAAAGGATTCAGGAATTTAAGCGCGATATAGCCCACATAGACGAAAGAATAAAAGCTTTGCCTGAACCGGATCTGACGCAAGTTCATAAGGTACCTCTCCAGAAGGATAAGGTAATAATACCGATATCTGAATTGGAAAAGCTCAAAGAAAAAGCAACCCTTGTGGATTACCGGAACTCCCTTGTCGAAGCTATCATGCGAGAAATCAGAGACCTAAAAGAACGGGCTGCAAATTACGTCCGCAGATGCAGAGAAAACCTTTCCAAACTCGCCAAAAGGCTTGATTTCGTTTCGGAAAAGTCCGTTAAGAACCTCGAAGACCGTGCCGATCGAGCTGAAAACCGCGTAATTGCCCTGGAATCAGAGCTGGCTCAGAAAGAAGAAACAATAACTGAACTCAAAAAGGATAAAGAAGAACTCACTAAGCAAGCCGGTGATGCGTTCAAGGACGGCATCGTTGCCGAGCGTGATACCTGGATCGACATTGTAAAAGAGTTAGGGTTACACAAAAAGAAGGAGTTTCGTGACTATGTAAATGAGCGGGTAGGTGAGGATATCATCGATCCGCCAAGCCAAGGCTGGCACTTGGACAGATAAAACCGTCTGGATATCTCAAAAAGATTGGTATAATCAACTTATTAAAGCTTGTTAAAGCATTTAACAAGCACCTTTAATAAGGAGATTCAGAATGATAACTGTCAAAGAGTTTGCCAAGAAGCAGCACCGCACCGTGCAGGCGGTTTATCAATCCATTGATCGCTATAAGCTCCAGCTCGACGGGCATATTCAGAAGATAGGAAGAACCCGTTATCTTGATGATGAAGCCGTTGCCTTTCTTGAATCCAAAAGGGAACAGAACCCCGTTGTCATATATCAGCAGGACAAGGATGAAGAATTAGAGCAGCTGCGGAAGAACGCTGATGTTATGAAAGCAAAGATTGTCGAGCTGCAGGAGAAGGTAAATAAATCTCAGGAAGAATATATTGCGCTGCAAGCAGAAAACGCAAAACTTCTGGCACTCCCGGCAGAAACAGAGAAGAAACTTGCCGTTGCCGAAGTCAAACTAAAGAACGCTAACGAGAAGATCGATGAAAAGGATCAGAAGATAGCCGAGCAAAAAGGGGAGATAGAGGAAAAGGCAGCTCAGCTGAAGACCGCACAAGAGGATGCAGAACGTCAGAAGCAGGATTATCAGAAAGAAATCGATCGGCTCACGGAAGAACTCCGGAAAGAAACAAGTAAAACATGGTGGCAGAAGCTCTGGCACAAGTAATACTGGATCTGTTATAGCAACTCGGAACAGAATAACAAGCAACGTATTTGTATATACAAACTTGTCAGGGGAGACCCTGAAACCCTTAAAAGAGAAAGAACCAAAGAGAAAATCCACCACTACTCAGGTGCTGCATAACCCGTCCGTTACGAGTTTAGAACACTTCGCTACGCTCGCATTCAAAACTCTCCACTAAAAACCGTTCCTAATCCTTCCGCGCTACCGCTTGGATCACTCGCTCGGAGCTGCGCGTATCACTTCGTTCGATCCGCTGCATCTCCTC
>JAIKZM010000104.1 GCA_024682215.1 Saccharofermentans sp.
ATATCGTTTTGGCAGCCGAACTAGGATTCGAACCTAGACAAACGGTGTCAGAGACCGGTGTGCTACCGTTACACAATTCGGCTGTGTCGATTAACGACCAACGAAGTATAGCAAATCACGATTCGAAAATCAATATGGGAATGGCGAATTTATTATTAGATATTAAAATCCGCTCCGATCAGGGACTTGCAAAGGCGCCAACGGATAAAAAACGGTTTTCTTTGGATTTTATCCGTCATTTTCATGCCCATGAAACCCTAAAATCACAAAACCTACGGATAAAAACGGACTTTTGCTGATTTTTATCCGTCATTTTCGAAGACATGGCACATCAAAGGCACAAAAATGACAGATAAAACGGAAGCTTTTCCATTTCTTATCCGTCAGCAGCTTCTTAACCGTGAAAAATCAGATAGAAGGCAGAGGCGGCATGGCGCCAATCTCGGTGAGCTTGGTTCTTACCTTGCCCATGTCCTCATAGATTGGAAGCTTGTTGCGCGGATTACGCAGCGCAAAAGCCGGATGGTACGTGGTCATTATGTAAAAGCCGTTTTTCTCGATAAAGAATCCCCTTACATCGCGCATTACCGGCTTCTCTCCGAAAAAAGCCTCGTAAGCCGTGGAGCCGCACAGCAGGATAACCTTCGGACGGACAAGCCTGAATTGCTCGGCCAGGAGAGGCTTGCAAGCATGGATCTCCTGAGGAGTAGGCCTTCTGTTCTGGGGCGGGCGGCATTTTGCGATATTGCAGATGTGGTAGTCCTGCTCGGTAAATCCGTAGCAGTCGATGAGATTCTGAAGGAGCTGACCTGACCTTCCTACAAAAGGTCGTCCCTGAATGTCCTCCTGCTCTCCCGGAGCTTCGCCGATGATCATGAGTGGAGCCTGGCGTCCGCCTCTGTAGATGACAACGTTAGTGCAGCCCGCTCTGAGTCCGCAGTTGTTGCACGCGCGGCATTTAGCCTCGAACTCTTCCCATTTTTCTTCAAATCCGTCTGCCATAATGATAGGTATTCCCTTCGCGCGTTATAAAGAAAATTATACTACATGATATAATCCTTTTTATGAGATTGGACAGACTCCTTGCAAATTCAGGCATCGGCACCAGATCATCGGTGCGTCAGCTCATCGTTTCAGGCGGTGTGACCGTCAACGGTGCCACAGTAAAAGATCCCGGAATGCAGGTCAAAGAAACTGATGCCGTGGCAATAAACGGGACCGGGATCGGACTTAAGGAGAATCTGTATTTCCTTTTCGACAAGCCTGACTGCGTACTTACGGCTATGGAAGATCCACGTCTTCCGTGCGTCGGGGACTTTGTTCCTGATGAGCTCAGAGGCAAGAAACTCGCGCCCGTCGGACGTCTCGACTATCACACGACAGGGCTGATGATAATCACCAATGACGGGGAGCTTTCGCACAGGCTGCAGTCGCCAAAGTACCGTATCGCAAAAAGATATCTCGTAACTTTTGACGGGCCTTCTTGGACGGCTGTCGAAATAGACAAGGTCAAAGAAGGCATTACGCTGACTGATACGGATACGCCCGTAAAGACCGCCCCCGCCCTGCTTTCAGTAACCGGTGACAGCGAAGCGGAGATAACGCTTTACGAAGGTAAGACACATGAGGTCAGAAGGATCTTCGCGCACTTCGGAAAGGAAGTCATCGCGCTCAGGAGGATATCGCTTGCTGATCTTGAGATAGACAGATCGCCCGAAAGCACAGGAGCGATGCGTGAACTCACTGATGAAGAGATAAGGATCCTTAAGTCAGCAGTCCGCCTCTGAGGACTTCTTCAAGCGTAGGATATGAAGGTATCGCGCCCTTTCGTGTAACTGATATCGCACTGCAGGCATTCGCAAACGCAAGATAGGCCTTGAGCATTCCGGTCGAGATCTTATCGAGATCGTCTTTCTTTATGCCGTTTAATTCAAGGCATCTCAGAAAAGCCCCTATGAAGCAGTCTCCGGCACCCGTGGTATCTGCCGTTATAACCTCATGTCCGGGCGCATATGCAATGCCCTCGCGGTTCGCGGCATAAGCCCCGTCCGCGCCGCAGGTATAGATAACCAGCTTCACATTTCCGGTCAGGAGCTTCGGAAGCGCCGCTTCGAAATCAGTCTCACCGGTAATAAATTCAAGTTCCTCATCGGATACTTTAAGTATGTCGGATTCGGGCAGGAATTCGAGGACGACCCTCTTAAGCTCATCTCTATCGTCCCAGAGCATAAACCTCAGGTTCGGGTCAAAGCTTATGATTGCTCCGCTCTTTCTGGCCAGCAGTATAGCCGTCCTGTGCGCATCCCTCATGGGGAAATCGCCGAGCGAAACGCTGCAGAAATGCAGGAACGTGCAGTCGTCAAACATATCGGGAATGATCTGTTCGGGCGAAAGGAGCATGTCGGCAGAAGGATTTCTGTAGAACGAAAAAGTCCTGTTTCCGTTTCGGCTCAAACTGACAAATGCAAGCGCGGTGTTAGCGCTGTCAGTCCTGCTGACTGCCGATGTGTCAACGCCCGTTTCGTCTAAAGTCTTGATTATCATGTCACCGAAAGGATCATTTCCGACCTGCGTTATCATCCTGGCGTTGCCGCCGAGCTTTGAAAAAGCAGCCGTGACATTTGCCGGTGCACCGCCCGGAGCCGGAGCGAAGGCTGATACTTCTCCGAAATCACATCCCTTTCTGTCGGGAATGAAATCGATGAGTGCTTCGCCGATGGCAACCAAGGAGTTCTTTATCTCCAGCTCGAACAGCTGTGCTCTGAATCCGGATACACTGACTGCAACGGTCTCGAATTCAGGATAGAATCTTGAACTCATGACATATCTTCCGCCGTTTGCAAACACTTCGAGGCTCGACCTGTCTGCCACGATCCTTATATCACTGAGATTTTCGATCCTTACTTTGCGTGAAGTCCTTCCGCCTGCTGCCTTGTCATCAGTGAAAGAAAATTCGAGACAGCCCTCATTGTGCCATGTGATCTTAGCCTTGCCGATCTCGATGACGCAATCCTCGTCAGGCTTTACGGTATTTACGACAACATCGAACGGGAGCTTGTACCATCTCTGCTCACTGCGGAGTTCCGAAGGCGAGATACGGAGCGAATAGATCTCCCTGATCGGGTTCTGCAGGATCGATCCGTCAGAAGAAACCGTCAGTTCACGCGGCAGAGTAAGGCAATGCTGACGTCCGAAGTCGACAGTGGGATTGGTATATCCCGACTCACTGCCAAGACCCATCCAGCCTATCAGGATGCGCCTGCCGTCTGTAGTCTCAAAAGTCTGCGGAGCATAAAAATCAAAGCCGTAATCGAACTCCTCGAAATCCGTGAGTTCATCGACGTTCACTTTGAAATAACCGCTCGAATAAACATTCTGATATCTGTATTCCTCATGTGTCAGTCCCTGGGGAGAAACAGAAAGGTATGTGTTCCCGCCGAGTTCAAACATGTCGGGACATTCCCACATGTAGCCGAAACCGGGAACCGAAAGTTTCTTTACAAATTCAAGATCATCGGGAGTCTTTCCCTCGTAGATGAGAACGCAGCCCTCGTTTTCAAGTGTGCGTGCACCCAGCACCATACGCCAGATACCGTTTTCGAGCGTGACCTTAGGATCTCTGACGTGGCATGAGCAGTATTCCGGATAGCTGCTGTTCCTGAGAAGAACGTCTTTTGCGCTCATCTCCCTGCCGTCTTTTGTGGAAACGCGGATCTGGTTTGAATCTCTTCCGGAAGTAATGTAATCGTGATCGCCGGGATGTTCGACGTTGCCCGTATAAAAGAGTTCGAGAGTATCGCCGTTTACGACCGCTGAGCCCGAAAAGACACCAGTGAGGTCGTATTCGTTATCAGGTTCGATCGCTACTCCGGCAAACTTCCACGAGATCATGTCATAGCTTTCATAATGACCCCAGCACTTTCTTCCCTCACCTTCCGGCGAACCGGGAACATACTGGAAAAACACATGATACTTGCCCTTGAAATAGCAAAGACCGTTCGGGTCGTTAAGCCAGCCCGACGGTGGTTCTATATGAAGTTTCTGACGCCATTGACCTATCATTTCATCCCCTCAGATCAAATATCCTATCCGCCGACACGCCCTCGCGACATCGAGATGTTCAGGATTATTCCAAACGCCATGAAGTTGATCAGCATGGCGGTACCTCCCAGACTGATGAAAGGAAGCGGGATACCCGTGATAGGTAAAAGCCCTACTGACATGCCGAGGTTCTCGATATAGTGGAACGCAAAGTATCCGGCAAGTCCGGTAATACAGTATGACGCTGCCTTTGAATGCACTTTCGATGCAACATACAGGCACCTGCAGATAAAGAAAAATGCGAGGATTATGACCGCAGTCGTTCCGATAAAACCAAGATGTTCAGATACCGCGGCAAAAATGAAATCGCTCTCCTTAACCGGCACGGTTACGTAGATACCGGTCTTGTTTCCGGAAAGACCTCCGGAAGCGATCGCGTACTGGGACTGCAGAAGATTGTACTCCGCCTTCGGGTCAGAGCCTTTGAATACGAGCGAAAGGATACGCTCTTTCTGATAAGGCTCGAGATAGAACGTCCACATCGCCGGTACGATGATAACGACCGCCGATGAAAAAGCGAGCAGAAAGTATCTGTATTTAACGCCCCAAGCAAACAGCATACAGACGAACGTGAACAGGATAACCATCGCCGTTCCGAAGTCAGGTTGCGTGAGGATCAAAAGAAGCGGTGGAGCATATACGGCACCCATTATGCCGAAGCCCTTGATCAGGGTCAGCTGTTTTTTCGCCATCGATTCGAAGATCTCTGATGCAAGCAGGATAAGACCGATCTTGGCGAGCTCGGAAGGCTGGAAGTTACCGATGACAGGAAGTTTGAGCCAGGAGTCAGCGCCCCAGTATCCGGCCAGTGAATAGCCGTCGATAGGAACCAGGATGAGGAGCAGGAGCGACACGACGTAAGTTACGCGGCCGACAACCTTAAGCATGTGCATATCCAGAAGGCTTATGACCAGTGCGACGAAAAAGCCCGCAGCAGTCGCGGCGATCTGTCTGTAATAGTTACCCGGATAAGCAACATAGCCCTTCGAAAGAACCTTCTGAAGGACATACAATCCAATGATGGTAAGGAGCATGATCGGTACGACAAGGTAATAGTCTACCGTCTTTAAGACGGCACCGGCACGCATCCTTACAAAACCGGAGTTGTTGCTGTTATCCATCAGTCTTTAACTTTCGAATCCTTTGAATCTTCGACTTTATCTTCGTTCTCTTCTTCAGTACCGTCTTCTACGGCTTCTTCTGTTTCAGAGTCAGCAGAAGTATCCTCTGCTTCTTCATCCTCTCCGGATTTCTCAGATCCTCTGACGTTTCCCGCATCAGGAACATAGAGCTTTGCAGGGAAAGGCTTTCTCTCCCATCCCTTAAGATGAGCATAAGCAATGTAGAAAAGGCCGAACAGGAGCAGGAAGAGTGAGAGCGCCTGTGATGCACGGATCTGCGTTCCCGTGATATAGAGCGAATCGGTCCTCAATCCTTCGATAAAGAAACGGACGGCACCGTAGAGTATAAAATATGTGCTTGCTGTCTCAAACGAATGTGTGCTCTTCTTCCTTACCAGAAGGAGGATGATGAATATGATAAGATCTGCGACCGACTCATAAAGGAATGTCGGGTGAACAGGTGACAGAGCGACCAGCTCGGGGCAGAATCTTGAGATATAGCTGCGGGTAGATTCACTCCACATGCCCCAGGGCATTGTCGTTGTCGTACCGAAAGCTTCCTGGTTGAAGAAGTTGCCCCAGCGGCCGATAGCCTGTCCGAGCGGCAGATATACTACAATGTAATCGGCAAGCGACGTGAAAGGGATCTTGCGGATCCTGCACATGATGAGAAGTCCCAGGATGCAGGCAAGGATGCCTCCGTAAACGGCAAGGCCGCCCGCCCTTGTATCAAAGATACTCTTCAGATTATCCTTGTAGATGTTCCAGTTGAAGATTACATAATATGCACGTGCACCGATGATCGCACAGGGGATCGTTACGAGCATCGTGTCATAGACCAGCGTATCAGGAAAATTATTCTTTTTAGCCTGCTTGAGTGCCAGTATGATGCAAACGACAAGAGCTGCCGCTATCAGTATGCCGTACCAGTAAACCTCGAAGTTACCGATCCTGAAAGCCACCGGATCAATGTTGAACTTGATCCCGAGACCGGGAAACTGTACTTCTTCATGATTGATAAGATTCATATTGCGCTCCCTTACTTGAAAGGATTAGAATAACATTTGCATATATTACCACAAAAGAAAAAATAATATAGGGGAAGAAAAGGATTATGGCAAAAGTTGCGATCTTCATAGCAGACGGGACCGAAGAAGTCGAGGCAATCACACCTGCGGACATTTTAAGACGCGCTAATATTGACTGCGACATCATTTCGGTAATGCCCACAAAGACAGTCACCGCCTCAAGAGGCGTGATCATCACCGCCGACAGTCAGATCGACGAGATCGACTTTAACGACTACAACATGCTGGTCCTCCCCGGCGGGATCAAAGGCACAGAGAATCTCGGCAGCACGAAGAAACTTACTGACGCAGTCGTTAAGTTTAACGGCGAAGGCAAAGGTATAGCTGCTATCTGCGCGGCTCCCACCATTTTTGCCAACTTAGGACTCCTTGAGGGCAAACATTCAACATGCAATCCCGGTTTCTGGGACGTTCTTTCATCAAAAGGCGCTGATCTCGACAGGGACGCCAAGGCCGTCATCTGCGGAAACATCATCACGAGCCAGGCTATGGGCACCTCCGTCCCCTTTGGTCTTGCCATCGTGGAATACTTCCAGGGCAAGGAATCTGCGGACATTATGAAGGGCAAGATCTGTTTTTGACACCCTTTTAAAAGTTGCTATAATATAACGGCTACGGAGACGTATCGAAGTGGTCATAACGGGGCGCACTCGAAATGTGATTGCCTCTTTTTGGCTTAAAGAACATGGCTCAATAAAATAAGCACTTTGCGAGATTGTTGCGGCTTCGTTCTTATGAATATCGCTCCAATAACGCTCCATATCGCTCCGGTTGACGGATCGGATGGCGTTCAGTATTATGCGATCGTAGCTTGCTTTTTGGCAGGGAGATGTATCGAAGTGGTCATAACGGGGCGCACTCGAAATGCGTTTATCGGGCAACCGATACGTGGGTTCGAATCCCACCATCTCCGCCACAGATGCCTGTAAACATTGCGTTTGCAGGCATTTTTATTTCTTGGAGAATGCCGATTTTTCGTTCTTCTTGTTTCATGAAAAACGGGCAAGGCAAGTGATTTTGGAACCCTCTCCCCTTCAAACCCCGTCTTTATTAGCTTTCCGGGCTTGAACGTTCAGAATCCGAAACATCGGAATATCGCTCCAAAAATACAATCTACGCAAGACATTTCGCGTTTCCTGCTTCTCCAGAGCCCTTGTGTTTATTAGCTTTCCAGGGGCTCGAGAAGTCTGTGTCAGGCAGTGCCAGAGTTCGCTCCATAGCCATGGAAGACGCTATCTTTGCAGAGAAGTCAAGATGTGTGTATATGTTGGCCGTAGTGCTGAAATCACTGTGGCCCAGCCATTCCTGCACACTCTTAAGCGGTACTCCGCTCGCTACCAGCAGGCTTGCACAACTGTGCCTGAGATCGTGAAAACGTATCTTCTCAAGACCATGCTTGGCCAGAAACTTCGGAAACTGACAGCTAAGATAATCCGGACGAATCAGATTCCCCATTTCATCCACGAAAATATACCCGTCAAAATCGTAGTTGTAGCAACTGCCACAGATGCGTTTATTCTCTTCCTGCGCACGCTTTACTTCTGCGAAATACTCACGGAACTTCCCGACAAGCGGAAGGGTTCTGGAACTTGACTTAGTCTTGCCTGAATCCTGGCGGATCAATACATTTTTCCCGTCAATGTTCGTTTCTACAATCGTATGTTTAACTGTCAAGGTGCAATTGTCAAAGTCTACAGCGTCCCATTTGAGCCCTAAGACCTCTCCCCGCCTCAACCCATAGAAAGCTGCGGTAAGTACAGGTAGCTCGAATTTGGTGCCTCTGACGGCCTCAAAAACGCATTCCAGTTTATCTCCGTTGAGAAAGTTATGTTCGTATGCGTTCTTTCGGGGTCTGTCGACTCTGGCTGCCGGATTGTCATTTACGAGTCCTATCTTGTAGGCATACTTCAAAGCTTCATGGATAATAGCGTGCTCCCTTATTACAGAGTTAGGCTTTATCCTCTTAAGCTCTTCAATGTAAAATGCCTGTATGTCGGCCGGTTTCACATCCATAAGTGTTCTTTGAAACTTCACAAAATAAGGAATGATCTTCTTTTCAACGACGTTCTTATAAGATGCAAACGTTGTTGGTTTTATCCTTATCCTGACTATCTCAAGCCACTTGCTCAGGTAATCTGTAAAAAGCATATCGGAATGCATCGAGTTTACGCATGTGGGTGTGAAGAACTCTGCACGGTATTTCTGCAGCATCTCTTCTGCCTTACGCAGATTGCCCGATACAACCTTAAGTCCGGTCGAAAAGGTCTTGAAGTGCCTCTTTCCATCAGGGTCGTAATAGCTCAATACGACATAATAATATCCGTTTCTCTTTGTCAGGTGTCCTGCTACCATTGTTTTTCCTCCTTGTAGTTGGTTGTAAGCAGAACAACCCGTCCTTGAGATTTAGTATAAGAGCATTTCATAGCGAAATACAATAACGAAAACTCAAAGGACGGGCCGGCCTTCATGCGGCGTTAAGCATATACCCGATAACGCTGACCTTCGGGATCCTGTATGAATTCCCAACCTTTACCGCTTTGATCGAACCGTTGTTTATCAGCTCATAGGCAAGTTGCCTGCTGATTTTAAGCATCTTCTGAAGCTGGAAAACTGATACGATATCAGGATAATCCGTAAACATTACCTGGTAGCATACAAGCAGACTGTCGGGCAGAAAGGTTATTTCAGAGGATTTCATAAGGAACATCCACCTCTTCGTTCGTATCTGCAGACACAAGAAACACTCTGCCATCTTCGATCTTTTTGTACTCCAACAGAACGTTTTCTCCTGGAGCCCGCTCGTAGAATCCGAGATACTTTTGCCACCAATAAACAGGCGCTAATATCTTTCTTCCATCAGAGAAAGACAGGAATACCCTAAGTGTTCCTTTTTTCCTTGATTCAGCCATGAGATCGATAACAGCTTTATAGATACCAGGAACTCTGTTGTACTCATAAAAGCTCGTGTCGATGCCTCGTTCTCTCATTTCATCGCAGCCGATAATACATGTGTTAGACATAAAAATGCCTCCTAAATTATATTCATGCCGGGCTAAGAAGAGTAATCTTCAAAACTGCAGTCATGTAAATGAGAACAAATCCCCTATATAGCGATGCAGTTCGGATGAAATAAGCGGTATAGATTGTCAAAGGTCGTGGCTTTTGTTAACGCCTGTTCCCTGCAGCAAAGCAGGGATACTGTTCTTTATCCGAACGGAATACCGTGACGGATCCTGACATATAATCCAATCGGAAACCCGAATGAATTAACTCTTTATTTCTTTGTGTACTTTTAATCTTTGCTTACCTGTTTAATTATTTCTCTTTTTAGCTTAGCTAATAATTAAATAATTATTTATATGTGCGACAAGTTTGCAGATAACGTACACTGACTTATTCCTTTCGCGAATTTACATTGAAAATGATAAAAGGCAAACAATCGTTTGTCAAACGATAATAGTCCCATTAATGTACCCGATAAGCTATCCCATCTAAATTCTGCTAAAAACATAATTTATCTTCGGAACGGAGTAGCAAGCAACGTATTCGTGTACCACAAATACAGAAACTTGTCAGGGCGACCCTGAACCCCAAATTAAAACCCGAGATTACTCTCGGGTTTTAGTCGGTTTTATTCGGAATCTTCAAAACTTGTCTTTCTGAAGAAGAACTATAACCGTACCTCTTAAATCAGCTGACATATCTACATTCATACTGACAACTTCCCATCCTTCGGAAGATTTCTCTTCCAATTGTTTTTCGATAGCCTCATTGCTGTATTTGCTTTTCTTAAACTCAATTATTTTGAACTCTTTCATATCTCCGTTTTTAAACTGATTTCAATTATGCGTATTCCTTGTTCACCGGTTTACAAAATACTTCATCAAAATGAGTATCCGCCCAAGAACCACTTACTACCTTTACAGTATATTCCTTGTCATACATGTCAAAGGCAGGAAGGCTTTTACTCCCCCAGTCCTCCAATTCCATCTCTTCAGGTACAACAAAAGTCTTTTCAACACCTTTTTTAGTCTGAAAAGCATACATACCAACTACCTTCAAGTTTTTTGGCAGCGTAATGGTTTCCAAAGACTCACATCCTGAAAAAGCATAATTATCAATTTTCGTAACCGAATCAGGAATATTAATATTCTTCAGCGACTTACAGTTTTTAAAAGCATTTATACCTATTCTGGTTATATCACCTTCAATGGTAACTGTCTCAAGAGATTTATCTCCTAAGAAGCACAAATCCGAGATTTCTGTAACACCCTTTGGAATAGTGATTTCCTTTAAATTCGGAGAATTGTTGATCGAAGAAATTTTCGTAAGATTAGCAGGCAGTTTAACTGTTTCAAGCGTTTCAGAACGGTTTAGCAGTGACTTAAGATCAATATCATCATCACTTTCAAAAGAAACATGTTTGACAATACCATCAGATAAATCACAACAAATCTCAACACCTGCAGGTATAACAAGTGTCTCCTGCTTCTTACCTTCTTCAGTCAGACCAGCCAATTGAAGTCTTGATTCGTATTCGTGAATAATGAAATAGTCATTATTGGCTTTCTGATCGGCTTCTCGATCATTATCCTTATCATCATCGTCGTCTTCGACAGCTGTAGTTCTATCAGACTTATCATCTCTATGTTTAGATGATTTATTTCCTTTCGAACAAGCCGCTGCGCCTAAAACCATACCCAAAACAAGAATTACTGATAAGATTTTCTTTTTCATTTTCTTCTCCCTTCTTCCTATTCGAAATCACTTAAAAATCTTTGATTCGAATAATAGTATTATATCAAGTTTTCGTTTTTATATCATATTGCCGATTTGCAGATCAAACACACTATTTCCTTATCCATATGTTCAAATAATTTCACGTTATATTTAAACAAACCTCTCAATCATGGCCTTTCAAGGCAAAACAAAAGGAGCTACCCGTTAAGGTAACTCCTCTATGGTGGGAAGAGGTGGTTCTATTTCAGCCAATTTTGCGAAATCCGCAAAGCCAACGAGCATCGCGTTTGTGTACCACAAACACTATTACTGCGGTTGGGGTGGCCCCAATCCCCTTTCATAATTGACATTAATCTACCGCTATTTTGCAAGGAAGGATTTGCCAATATCCGGATGGATCTCAGGGTTTCAGGGGCACCCTGACAAGAAATCCTGACGTTTGTATATACAAACGCGTTGCTTGCTAAACCGTTCCGAAGTCACTCCGCATATTTTAACGATTATCAGCCATACCATCAGTAATTGTATTTTGTCTCAATAATTCTATCTGCTTCAGATGCCAATCGGACTTTCTGTAGATCTTATCGAATCTTTCACTGCTCATGAAATCTATCAGACTCTTTTTGGAAGTTTGTTTTGCATTTCGAATGACAACATATATCAGATATCCGGATTGGAACCAGTTGTTTACGGCCGTTTTTCCATAGCCGGTGATCCTGCATATATCTGAAGCATTCAAAATGTCCTTTTCAGAGATCAGAAGATTTGAGTAGTATTCGCGCATAAAAGACTCAATATCGCCTGTTAACGGGCTTTTGCAGAAAGCCGTTTTGCAGCAGCGAAAAGCAGGAATCCGTTTTGGCCTCCTTTTTCGCTCCGGTGTTCGCTCCAAAAAATCGATAGTATCTGCCTTTGCTATGGTATAACGGTGTGTCGTTTTGCCGTTATCCGCACACGGCACATCGGTACCGAGATACAGACTTGCAGTCCTCTTGCTCATGTGGCAGATCTTGCAGAAACTGTTTTTCGAAATGGTGTCAGGAATGTTCTTCCAGTCAATAGAATCAGGCTTCATATGGTTTTCTCCTTTGTGAAAATATCGGACGGGTCGTTCTTGATCCAGGTTAGTTTTCTTCTGATTTGAATGTTTCCATTCGATTTACCGAACGTCCTCAGGCCGTTTTTCACCGAAGCGATGATCCGGACAGAAATAACAGATGCTGACAACAAAGTGACAGTATCCGTCAAAGACTTATTTTATTTGCTTCAAGGTATCTTAGCTTGGCAGAGAATCTCATTATCTGACGGCAAAAAACTCTTGGTTTAAATGCTCGAAATGCGTTTACCGGGTAACCGGTACGTGGGTTCGAATCCCACCGTCTCCGCCACAGACGCCTGTAAACATTGCGTTTGCAGGCATTTTTATTTCTTGGAGAATGCCGATTTTTTCGTTCTTCTCGTTTCATGAAAAACGGGCAAGACAAGTGGTTTTGGAACCCTCTCCCCTTCAAACCCTGTCTTTATTAGCTTTCCGGGCTTGAACGTTCAGAATCCGAAACACCGGAATATCGCTCAAAAAAGATTATTTAAGGGCTGACTCTTTTTCCAGAGCCAGCCCTTTTGGAGTGTTTATAGTATTTATTACATGAATCAAAGATTAACCTCGATTGTCTTTTCGATCAACTGATTGGTACAGCGTTCTTTTTTGCGTGAGAT
>JAIKZM010000225.1 GCA_024682215.1 Saccharofermentans sp.
TCTCGAACCCTCGACCTCCAGCGTGACAGGCTGGCGCTCTAACCAACTGAGCTACTGCGCCGTATGGTGGAAACTACAGGGCTCGAACCTGTGACCCTCTGCTTGTAAGGCAGATGCTCTCCCAGCTGAGCTAAGCTTCCGTCACGTTCATTTCAAAGCGCGAATGAATTATAAAATAATCCAACTGTGCTGTCAACAGGTTTTTACGTTCGGGAATAATAAATATACAAATATGCATTCCCGTCGCCCTCTGTATCAATGATATAAACCACCTTCTGCTTGGTATTATTACTGACTGGAGCGCCCATGATCCAAATGGTTGCATCGGCCTTGGGCTGTGGCTTTATGGTGTTTTTCGTCAGCGCCTGTGACTCATATTCCTTATATCCTTCTATTCCGCAAAGACCGCCGCCGGCCCCGTATGCCGTACTGATGCTCTGGAAATAAGCATCCCATTTATTGTCAAGGATCCTGTACTTTGCCTCGTAATTCTGCCTCATGAACAGTAATCCGGCCTTGTTGATCTTTTCGAGCCTGAGATTGGCGTCCTTTGAAAAAGCGATCCTGTTCGTTCTGTCGATCAGCGCACCGCTGCGGTCATAATAAAAACCGATACCAAGTACGATCACAAGGGCCACGGTAATAACTATAAGAATTACTTCTTTTTTTGAAATCTCCATATCATTGCTCCATTTCAGGATATTCCGTACAATCTGTTTCCGTTATCATAGGTTAAAGCAGCTGCATCTTCAAGCGTTATTCCCTTGATCTCGGCAACCTTAGAACATATAAAAGGCACATGGCAGGGTTCATTTAAGCTGCCGCGGTTCGGTTCAGGCGTAAGATACGGGCTGTCCGTTTCTATCACGATCCGGTCGAGCGGCGTGTTTTTCAGGACCTCCGGTGTCTTTTTGTTGTTCTTGAATGTCAGCGGCCCGTCGAAGCCTATAAAGAATCCCATCTTAATAAGCTCCTGAGAGGCTTCCACTGAACACGAACAGCAATGGCATACTCCGGGCTCTTTTCTCAACCTGCCTTCTTTATAGAACTTTCTGAGTATATCAAGGCAGTCTCCTGTAGCATCACGCTCGTGCAGTATAAAAGGAACATCGTATTCATATGCCAGATCGAGCTGTTTCTCAAAAACTTCCCGCTGAACGCTCCTCTCGGAAAGGTCATAGTAATAATCGAGGCCTATCTCCCCTATGGCTCTGATCCTGAGTTCTTCGCGTTTCTCAATGCTCTCTCTGAGATATTTCTCAACTTCGTCATCGTAAGTTTTTGCCTCGTGGGGATGGATCCCGACAGAAGCAAAAAGCTCCACGCCGAAATTACCGTTATAATGCGCTGCAGTGCTTACTGCAGCCTTTGAGGACTCCAGGGAGTCACCAGGTATCAGTATGCGGTCAACGCCGCTCTCAGCGCATTTACGAAGCACATCCTCAATGGCTGTCCCGATCTCTTCATACTTATGGTCATAGATATGGGCATGAGTATCAAAGAAACTCATGCCCGAATCTTCTGATTTGAAATAACTGACTTCTCTCACGATATCAGGAAATGTCAGATCCCGGTTTAACGGAATCAGGGAACTCGATCACACGGTAACCGTCGCCGTGCTTTACGGAGAGGATCATACCGTTGCTCTCAAAGCCCATCATCTTGCGGGGCTCGAGGTTTACGATCATCGCAAGAGTCTTGCCGATAAGCTCTTCCGGCTTATAGTACTTAGCAATGCCTGAAAGCACCTGTCTCTCGCCGAATCCGTCATCGACCTTGAACTTGAGGAGCTTGTCGGACTTCGGAACCTTCTCGCACTCAAGTACCTTAACGGCTCTGAGATCTAATGCAGCGAAATTATCATACTTTGTAAGTTCCTTCAAAGGCTCAAGATCAGAAGGCGCTTCTTCCGTCTTGGGAGCAAGAGCTTCAAGTTCCTTGAGTTCCTTCTCGACATCGATCCTCGGGAAAAGTACCGGACCTGTTTTGACGGTAACGTCAGCAGGCAGCAGGTACTTCTTTGCGGAATCGTACCAGCCTGTGATGTCTTCACCGGCTCCGATCTGTTCAAAGATCAAAGGTGCAGTATGCGGCATTACGGGGGTAAGAAGGATCGTTACCCTTCTTACGGAATCGAGCAGGTTATAAAGTACCGCTGCAAGCCTGGGCTTCATGGATTCATCCTTGGCAAGCTTCCAGGGCTCGTTCTCGTCGATATATTTGTTTGTCCTTGCAATGACTCTGAAGATCTTCTCGAGAGCGTCAGAGAAATGCAGGTTGCCATAGTTCTCGGAAACATACTCAGGGAGTGCATCAAGCTGCTCGAGCAGATCGTTGTCGGCATCCGTAAACTCTTTTTCCGCAGGAAGCGTTCCGCCGAAATACTTGACCGTCATCGCAACAGTTCTGGATACGAGGTTGCCTAGATCGTTTGCGAGATCGGAATTGTATCTGTTGAACATCATCTCGTTGGAATAAGGCATGTCGGAGCCGAATACCATCTCGCGGAGGAGGTGGAATCTCAGCGCGTCAACGCCGTATCTGTCGCAGAGGACGAACGGGTCGATGACATTGCCCTTTGACTTGCTCATCTTTCCGCCGTCGCCGAATGTTATCCAGCCGTGACCGAAGATCTTCTTAGGGAGCGGTTCGCCCAGAGCCATCAGGATCGAAGGCCAGATGAGCGAATGGAACCTGACGATCTCCTTTGCCATTACATGGGCATCTGCCGGCCAGTATTTCTCATAGTCGTTATATGTGTCGTTCATAAAGCCGAGCGCGGAGATATAGTTCGTGAGCGCGTCGATCCATACATAAACGATGTGCTTGTCATCGAAAGTTACCGGGATGCCCCAGGTAAAGCTCGTTCTGGATACGCAAAGATCCTGAAGTCCCGGATCGATGAAGTTGTGGATCATTTCGTTGACTCTGGACTTGGGGTTAAGAAAGTTCTTCTCCTCATCGAGAAGGAGCTCCTTGAGCTTGGGTGCGAAGTGTGAAAGCTTGAAGAAATAAGCCTCTTCCGAAGCATCTGTAACTTCTCTTCCACAGTCGGGACACTTGCCGTCAACAAGCTGGCTCTCTGTCCAGAATGACTCACAGGGAGTGCAGTACTTGCCCTTGTATTCGCTCTTGTAGATCCAGCCGTCCTTGTAGAGCTTCTCGAAAATGTTCTGAACCGTCTTGATGTGATAGTCATCAGTTGTACGGACATATCTGTCATAGGATATTCCAAGCCTTGCCCAGAGCTTTTTGAAGTTTGCGACGATGTCATCAACGTAAGCCTTGGGGGTTACGCCTGCTTCCTGAGCCTTTTTCTCGATCTTCTGGCCATGCTCGTCAGTACCTGTAAGGAACATTACGTCATAGCCCTGCATTCGCTTCATCCTGGCGACGCAGTCGCAAGCGATCGTCGTGTAGCAATGTCCGATGTGCGGATTGCCCGACGGATAGTAAATGGGGGTTGTGATGTAATACTTCTGTTTGTCTGCCATGACGGCCTCCTTATAGTGACTTTATAGTGTCTTAAAGTCTAAAACTTATTGATTATAAATATTTATAGCGGTGTTTTCAAGATTTTCCGGCCGTATCCTCCGCTTCTAAACCATTGTTTATTACGTGACATTGGCTGCGGAACCATTCTCTCCACTGTACTCACCATTCTTCGGCAGAATTGCGTGAGAAATTGCGAAAAACATACAATACGCTTCTTTCTCTCCACTTCACTCACCATTCTTCGGCAGAATGGCGTAAAAAATTGCAAAATACCGTCAATATTCAACTTTCTCCCCGCTTCACTCACCAATTGGCGGAAAGATGGTGAGCAAAAGTGCGAATATAAAATTAAGTTCTTAGATTATTAAAAGCCGACTCGTTTCTTCAGTGCCGGGCTTGTCGGTTTTTGTAGTTTTTTGTCGGTAAAATTCCTGATCTGACACTATACGCTAAAAGAATGAATTCATTTTGCGACGAATACATCATAATCAATCATCAATATCTTAAAACAAAGCTGGACAGCATGCCGACTTTCCATTTTGGCATGCACGGAGGAAAACGGACGGTCCGAGTTTCGGTTAAAGACAAATACGGTAAAAGAATGCGTTACGAAAGCATACAGGGCGGACGGAGATATAAAGAGTATTCAGATCAGATGGCTGAGCGGGAAAAGCTTTCAAAACAAATGGACTACTTCGATCACGAACTCAAGAAACGCAGGCTGATCGTCCCGGAAAACATAAGCGTTTGTCCGCCAAACACCAAATTCGATGCAAAGCTGTGGGCGGAAATGGCCACCGGATTAAACGAACTCGGTAAGGGTAAGGGGTATTACGACAACCATATGAACAACGTTGATTCCAGGGGCGAGATGCTTATTGCCGATGCGCTTGATGATCTTCATCTCGAATACAAATACGAAGTGCTTTACCTCTTAAACCCTCACAGAAAGATCTTTCCTGATTTTGTTGTCCTTATACCCGTCCTCGGGCGTTTCTTCTTCATCGAATTCATGGGAATGGCTGATGACCCGAATTACATGGACAACAACAGTTCAAGGATCGAAAACTACATCAGAAACGGTATATATCCGGGGCGCGATCTGTTGATAATAGTCGGCAACAGAGATTATCTGCCGACTGTCAACGCGGTAAAACGCAGGATAATCAGTTTTATCAACGATCTTACTCTTGATTCGGTTCTTATTCCTTGAGCTTCATCGCCTGATTGTAGGCTTCCTTCTTGTTCATGCCGGTCAGTTCCGAAACCACGGAAGCCACGTCTTTGGTCGACATGCCCTTTTCACAGAGCATTCCGATGAGCTTATCAGCTTCTACCACGCCTGACGCGCCTGTTTCCTTTGCAGGAAGCGGCTCAAGGCAGATGCAGAACTCGCCCTTCGGCTCAGTCTTCTGATAGTATGCGCAGAGCTCATCAACGCTCATACGGATGGCCTGCTCGTACTTTTTAGTAAGCTCCCTGCAGACCGAGGCTTTGCACGAGCCGAAACCTGCCTCGGAAAGCTCATCGAAAAGCTTTCTTATGCGGTGCGGAGCTTCATACATGACGATAGTCTCGTGAATGTCAGTCAGCGCTTTTATACGCTTCTTTCTGTCACCGCCTTCGGAAGGCAGGAATCCCTCGAAATGAAAGTATCTCGTATCAAGTCCTGATATCGCCAGAGCAGCGGTTACGGCAGAAGGACCCGGGATTACGGATACTTCTATTCCCTTTTCGATCGCAAGCTTGACGAGGTCTGCGCCCGGATCGCTTATTGCGGGCATTCCCGCGTCAGATACCTGTACGACATTAAGGCCTTCTTCGAGAAGCTTAATTATGCCCTCACCGCTCGCTGCCTTATTGTGTTCGTGATATGAGATAAGACGCTTTCCGGAGATCTCAAGAGCCTGCAAAAGAAGGCCCGTAACTCTTGTATCTTCGCATGCTATGACATCGGCAGCTTCAAGAGCTTCCAGGGCGCGCTGCGATATATCCTTCAAATTGCCGATCGGCGTTCCTACTAGATAAAGCAATCCGTATGTTCCTCCGTATAGATCTTATTGATCCGCTCCGAGTCCATATAAAGCGGCGGGAGCACCTTAAATTCAGTGTTGGGCGAGCCTTTCTTGCCCGCGAGCAGGAAAAGGAACGCGTCCTTTTCAGCTGATGCATGGACGCTGATAAGCCTTGACGGTGCAAGCTTATATTTTCCGAACAGTTCCATGCATTCGGGCAGTCTCGCAGGAGCCATGCACATTACAGTATAACCCGAAGACATCCTCGTTCTGGCGGAGGCGCAGGAGATAAAGTCCTCAAGAGTCCCCTTTTCGTTGAACCTCGCGGTCAGAACGTTTTCTTTATCCGTGACCACAGACTTGTCCGTCTGATAGAACGGCGGATTCATGAAAACAACATCGTAAAGGCTGTCCTTCAATTCACGCGGCAGTTCCCTGACATCAGAGTTATACGCTTTGATACGGTCTCCGGCATTGTTGAGCGCGATGTTCTCAAGGAGCGCATCGTAAGGCTCTTTCATTACCTCCACGCAATCGATGGAAACCTCAGGTCTGCGTGCAGCTACGAGCATCGCACATCCACCTGCACTGCTGCCCAATTCGAGCATCTTTGAATTTTTCCCTTTTCTGGAAAAAGACGCAGCAAACCACGCGAGCAAAACGCCCGCGGTATCAAGCTTGAAGCAGTTGTCAGGCTGAATCAGCTTAAAGCCGTTTCTTCCGAGATCCTCGATCGCCATAATGCCTCCGTATAACGCGTTTATTATAGCACGCAGACTGAGGTTATCCTCTCCAAATAAAAGGTCCCGGAACAAATCCGGGACCACATATTTGTTTTCCGTAAACTACCTGACCTTGATCTTAAAGGTGACCGTCTTCCATGAAGAAGCCTTATATGTCGCATTTCCTTTTGACATAACCTTGACCTTGACCTTATAAGTTCCCCTCTTAAGCTTTTTCTTAACAGTGACTTTGCCTGATGTCTTGTTGATGGTGATCTTCTTATTTCCCGACACCTTGACAAATTCAAGAGAACCCGGAGCTTTCGGAGTGATCTTAAGGACCTTCGAGACTTTTACGCTCCTTGTCTTCTTCCTGACCTTTGCATACTTTACC
>JAIKZM010000025.1 GCA_024682215.1 Saccharofermentans sp.
CGAACTATTGGGGAACGATACCCATGGCTGTTGCAACCTTTCTCGAGAGATACGATTTCACAGGCAAGATCATCCTTCCTCTCTGCACCAACGAAGGAAGCGGCATGGGTTCATCCGAGCGGGACATAAAGAAGTATGCAAAGGGTGCTGATGTTAAGAAAGGCCTTTCGATCACAGGGTCCCAGGCGGCAAACTCAAAAGATACCGTTAAGAAATGGCTTACTGCAAACGGACTGATCTAAGGAGAGGATATCTGATATGGAATACACCAAAGGTTATGTATATGAACTGATGGACCGGGGCGGTCCGACTGACAACAGAGAACCTTACTTCAGGGAAGCTGTTGAAGAGATGATGAGAGCAAGAGTTCTCTGTGCAAAGACGAATGCTTGCATGCCCGATGATCCTGCTTATGTAGGATACCTGGAGGAACTCTTCGGAAGAAAACTTGATGATGTAAGGATATTGACTCCGTTCATATGCGATTTCGGTAACCGCGTAAAGTTCGGCAAAGGAGTCTTTATCAACCACTCGGCGATCCTTTCGGCATCCGGCGGCATAGAATTCGAGGACGGAGTAATGTCTGCACCCGGACTTCGTATCGCGAGCATCAACCACGATATGAACGAGCGCCACACAAAATACACTTACGGAAAAGTTCTGGTAAAAAAGAATGCCTGGCTCGGAATGAACGTAACGATATGTCCGGGAGTCACGATCGGAGAATATGCCGTAGTTGCAGCCGGTGCTGTAGTGACAAAGGACGTACCTGCATATGCAGTAGTCGGAGGAGTACCTGCAAAAGTCATTAAGATGCAGGATCCTTCACAGCAGAAAGAATAAAGGAGGAATTCAAGATGGAATATGTAACACTTAACAACGGGATCAAGTGCCCTGCAGTAGGGATCGGAACTTTTATGCTGGCGCCTGCAGACGCTGAAAGAAGCGTCAGGGAAGCACTCAAGATGGGATATTCACTTGTAGATACCGCTAATGCTTATGTCAACGAGAGAGCCTGCGGAAGAGGTATCAAGGCAAGCGGCATCAACCGCGATGAAGTCTTCCTCTCCACTAAGCTCTGGCCAAGTGAATACGAAAATCCCAAAGCGGTCGATGAGACACTTGCAAGACTCGGCGTAGACTATGTCGATCTTCTCTATATCCACCAGCCCGCAGGAAACTGGCTTGCAGGTTACCGCCAGCTCGAAAAGGCATACAGGGAAGGCAAAGCAAAGAGCATCGGTATATCCAATTTCGAAGGAAAATATATTGATGAACTTCAGACCAAATGGGAGATCGTCCCCCAGTTTATCCAGGTTGAAGCTCATCCTTACTTCACTCAGAAAGACCTCCGCAAGACACTGGACAAGTACGATATCAAGCTCATGAGCTGGTATCCGCTCGGGCACGGAGACAAGTCACTGATCAACGAACCGGTGTTTGCAAAACTCGGAGAAAAGTACGGTAAGAGTCCTGCGCAGATAATCCTCCGCTGGCACACCCAGATGGGCTTTGTAGTTATTCCGGGAAGCAAGAACACGGATCACATTAAGGACAATCTGAACATCTTGGATTTCACACTTACAGACGAAGAGATGGCTGAGATCGCAAAGCTCGATAAGGACCAGAGATACTATCACAGGACAGACGAGCAGCTCGTTCAGTTCGCCGCATGGCATCCTCAGTTCGAAAAATGAAAAAAAAGACAGCAGCCCTGGCATTTTCGCTGTGCATGATCACACTCTGCAGCTGCGCTTCAGACTGGAAAGCATCTGAATCAGTGACTTCCTTTTCAGCAGAACAGAGCACGTCAGTGATGAAAGAAAGTACTCAAAAGGAAGCAGTACCAATGAAAGAATTTGATTTTTCATTGTTCAGGAATGTGACTATCACAGGGATCGATATAAACTCTCTGTCATCAGCAGAGCTTTCTCTCCTTTACCGTCAGGCAGAGTACTGTCAGGCCATGACAGATGCGGATATAGATACGCTGCGCCAAATAGTTTCAGAAGACATGGTCTTTACCCATATGAGCGGTCTGAAACAGACACGCGAGGAATACTTTGCTGACATCGCTGACGGAAGTCTTGATTATCACACTATCGGGATCGAGGGTCCCGTGGTGGTGGTAAATGGTGATAAAGCAAGCATCACCTTTACTTCTGTACTTAACGCAAACGCTTACGGTGCCAGAGGAACCTTCCGCATTAAAGGCACACATCACTATGAATCAAGAGAAGGAAAATGGATCGCCGTAAACGGCAGCCATTGATACCTGAGGACGGAGGAATACGCATGAAAAACATCAAAAGAATACTCAGTCTTTTATTGACGATCCCTTTTGCCTTATCCGCGGGATGCGCCGGCAGCAGAACAATTAATGAAAGTTATGTAACAACTGACAGTTCTGCTACAGTTACCGAAACGAGTGTATCATCAGAAACGGATCCTTCCGCGCAAACTTCCGAAAAAACAGAATCCGCGGTTCCGGGAAGCGGCATTCTTGTCGTTTACTTCTCCAGAACCGGTGAACAATATACTGTAGGTGTGATCGATAAAGGAAATACTGCAATTGTGGCTGAAGCTATAGCTGAAAAGACAGGTGCAGATCTTTTCGAGGTGATTCCGGAAGATGATCATTATCCGATGACTTATAAAGAGCTTACCGATGTGGCAAAAAGAGAACAAAACAGTAATGCCAGACCAGGATACAAAGGTGAGCTTCCCGATCTTTCAAAGTACGATACGATCTTCATAGGCGCTCCT
>JAIKZM010000028.1 GCA_024682215.1 Saccharofermentans sp.
CATGACCAGTCCTACAGATATTTCATGAACACCAACCTGTTCGACCACGTAAACATCGACAAGAGTAAGACATATGTACCTGACGGACTTGAGCAGGATGCAGTCAAGGCCTGCACAGATTACGATAAGATCCTTGAGTCATTGGGCCACCTCGACATCCAGCTCCTAGGCATCGGCGGAGACGGACACATCGGTTTCAATGAGCCTGCTGATGCTTTCTGCGTTAACACACAGTGCATCGATCTCGAAGAGCAGACCATCCAGGACAACGCAAGACTGTTCTTTAACGGTGATCTTGCTGCAGTTCCCACACAGGCTTACACAATGGGTATCGGCTACATCATGAAGTCCACGACCGTTATCCTCATGGCTACAGGCGCAGGCAAGAGGAGCATCGTTGAGAAGGCATTCTGCGGCCCTGTTACTCCCAGAGTTCCTGCTTCCATCCTCCAGCTTCACCCGAACGTAGTCGTCATTGGTGACGAGGCAGCTATCTCTGACGCTGTTGTTGCAGCTGCTAAGTAATAGTTGTTTAAGAAATAAAAGAAGGGGTTGTCTCAAAACAAATGAGACAGCCCTTTTTTATTCAATCCAGCATATCATTCAATTTCACATGCTTCGGTCAAAGTCTTCAGAACGTCAGTGTATTCGTTTGTAATAGCCATAAACTGCGGCATGAAGAGTTTGTCGCCGTGGTCGTTGATGTCTGTCAGCTTACTTGTTTTCAAAGCACCTAGAACAGGAATCGGCAGTGGCTGATTGTGTTTTGTGACCTGGATCTTTTTACCGTATCGGACTGCCATGATCCAGAACCATATATCATCGGCAGTTGGAGTGAGCCGCTTGAATAAAGACTCGTTTAAAACATCAGGACCGAAAGCAGCGGGGGGATAAAGAACGCCGGCACATCCGACTTGCATGTTGAGGACACTCGCACCTTTGTGGTAATGCCTTCCGTCGATTATGGTACTAAATGTATTCCCGTCAAAATAGAATGGTGTGGCTCTGTGGCAGTGAATGTTTGAAGGATCTTCGAGGTATGAGACATAAAGATGCTCAAGCCACCTTCTGGAATAGTAGGCATCATCGTCAGCAGTAACGATTATCTCATCAGGATGTTTCTTAAGTGCCGGAATAAGTTTTTTGTATGATCTCAGATCTTCGCACCAACATATTTCAAGTCCGCAGCGGGTGAGTTCTTTCAGGGTTTCGGGAAGTTCGTCTGTACCACCGGGAAACTGTTCTTTTGCAAGCCAAAGCTCAACAGTATCCGGTTTGCATGCTTTCTGATTGAGAATGGTAATGATCGCTTTTGATACCAATCCGATCCTTTCAGGATAGCTTGTGAGCGATACGGTGATCCGGCGTTCACGCTTCGAAGTGTTCAGGCACTTCTTCTTGGCTTTGAGACTCCACCTGATCTTATTCAGAGTATCGAAATACAGCGATAATGTATCGCGGACCAGGGAACGCAAAGCTCTGTAAAAACCGTTCATTTGCGCGCTCCTTTAACATGAAGCAGTTTCATCGCTGCCCTAAGATTAATTGTTGCGGCAACAGAGAATGCTTTAGCGGAAAAACTGCTTTTCCCTTTAAGAAAATCCATTTCATAAGCCCTGTATAGGCGCTGCATTTCTTTGAGCATATCTTCGTGATATGTGCCTGCGGCTGACATCTTCTCAGCACACTTGTTTACAGAATAGATTATACGGGCGTTTGCAGCGGAGATCAGCACAGGATAGTTTTGCGCGATGAAAGCTTTTTGTTCTTCCATTGCTGCCATCCATTCGAAATCCTTTTCGGAGAATGAACGGTTCATGAAACTGTTCTCGTTCTTCCTGTAGTGATATTTCGGTTCGGAACCGATCGCAATCCTGCTTGCCCTTGCAATAAGCTTGTATATAGTGAATTCATCCTCGTATCTTTTTCCGGCAGGGAAGAAAACCCCGTCAAACAGATGCCTCTTATAAAGCTTTCCCCAAACCACGGAATCGATCTCTCCGGTTTTTACAAATGCGTTCATGCAGCTTTGATTGTCCGTAAGGGTCTTGTTCTCCTTGAGCTTGCGTCTGGCATCTTCTCTTTGACAGACCGATATATCCGCATCGTTATCCTCGAGCAGATTCAGCAAATATTCTATATAATCCGGAGCAACACGATCATCGCTGTCGATAAAGCATACATAGTCTCCGTTTGATTCCGATATTCCGGTATTACGTGCTTCTGATACGCCTTTGTTTTCTGCATGTATTACACGGATCCTCGGATCTGAAGAAGCGAAACCGTCACAGATCTTTCCCGATGCATCGCTCGACCCGTCATCGATCAGTATAAGGTTTATGTTGTCATACGTTTGGGATACGACGGAATCAAGGCATTCAGTCAGATATTGTTCGGAATTATATACTGGTATTATGATGCTTACCTTCATGAAATAATTATACAAATTAGGTATGACAGGTACAAGTTAACGGCAGTTTGTACAGCGTCTGTTTTTAGTTTAAACTCTTTTCATTATCGCCCGGCGAAAACTAATCAAGCCTGGTCAGACAGGCGGAAAGGCTGACAGATGTTATCTGAAAATCCGGATATATCAGTGATCATCCCGGTTCGTGATGCTGAGAAGTTTCTTCCGGTATGTCTGGACAGCATCTTAAGGCAAACCTTTACTCTCTGGGAATTGATAATTGCTGACGACGGTTCAAAGGACGGGACCGGAGAGATAGCGGATACTTACGCTTCAGCTGACGGAAGGATAAAAGTCATCCATTCTGATAACAGGGGAGTGTCCGCTGCCAGGAACGCATGCATTTTAAATTCACGGGGCAGATATCTGGCTTTTGTTGATGCTGATGACATCCTTGAACCGGACTATCTTAAAGTGCTTTTTGACCTCGCTGAAAAGAACGAAGCTGATATTTCGCAATGCTCCTTTTGTTTCTTAAATGAAGACGGGAGCAAAACGCCTGATCCTAAAAGCTTTGTTTCCGTATTAACAGAGTGGCATGAGATCATTGATGCATTTTTCAGCGGTCCTGTGGGAAATGTCAGGATAAGCGTATGGGCTAAGCTTTTCAGACGTGAACTGTTAACGGATGTCCGTTTTGATCAGTCGCTCAGGGTTTATGAAGATGCCCGGTTTGTTTATGATTGCTGCAAAAAGGCGAAAACCGTTTGCAGCACTGATGCTCAGCTCTATCTTTACAGACAGCATGAAAGCTCAACTATGCACCGGAGACTGACAGGAATATACTTGGATTATTTCAAAGTGTTTGAACTTCAAAGAGAAGATTTCC
>JAIKZM010000149.1 GCA_024682215.1 Saccharofermentans sp.
AGAGGACCGCGCGGCAGGGTGACTGTCGGACGTGCAATTTACCATGCCCTTACCGAACACTACACTGAATGGCAGACATACCGTCTGATCATCAAGACCAAAAGACACAGGAGAATGGTCCTGACGGAGACACGGCACAAAAACGGATACAAGGAATTGCTGCCGTATCTGAACAGCAGATGCGGGGATCTTGCTTAATCTCGTAAAACATTGTTTACATTGATGTGATTGAGTCTCACACTTTCAGGGGTGATAAAATGCTTAGAGAACTTCATAAGGAGGCACAATATGGATAACCCTTGTTTTATCCTGTGCTGTGCTCAAATCTGTGCCAAATTTGCAGGTTTTAGGTACAGATCCGGACAATAGCGCGAAAAGACGTCAGGACCGTTACCTGAGATCTTTTGCGCTGAAGGTATAGACCTTGCCGTAATCGCCGTCGAGGCAGATGTTTACCGAGAAGTCGTCAAGGTTATAGACGCAGGACCACTCAGTATCGAACATTGAATTGCTCTTGACCATGGCAAGTATCTCCATGGCTTTCCGGTCCGTGACCACGCGCGTACCGCCGAGCTGCTTTTCGATCGTTTCCATCCTTTTGTCGGGATCGCCTTCGTCGTGGTGGCTTCCGGGTGCGACAATGCTGTTGGTGCAGCAGGCTTTTTCAGTTGTTACCATCTTGCCGTCAAGCCATTCGACTACAACGTATCTGCCTGACTTGTCCGTGACGAAGAGATGGAAATCGGCGCGCATATCGGAATGTATGTCGTATTTATCGAGAAGAGCCAGTGCCTCGTCGACGTTTGCGCATCTGTCGAGGATCGCCCTGATCGCGCAGAAGACGAGAAGATCGGGCTTGCCGTTGTCCTGATGGGTCTCGTCGATGTTGAGCTGGAGGATGCCGGCAGCGAGGCCCTTTTCGTTCATGCCGTCGACGACGAAATAAGGCGTGATCATCATGGCGAGTCTGCCTTGCGGAGAATCGGGGCTTACCGGGTAGGTCTTTCCGACGCCGAGGACACCTATGTCTGCGATGCCGATCGATTCGTATGCGCCTTCCGGATGCGAATGGATGAGGAGCGTGTCTGTCTCGGGAAAGTCGAAATTGCGCCCGAAGATGTGCTTGCCGTCAGGTGTCTGTGCAGCAAAAGCCGAGCAGCCGAAATTGAATTCTTCCACAAAGACGTTCGGCGCGCCGTATAAGTGT
This sequence comes from Saccharofermentans sp., assembly GCA_024682215.1. Lineage (GTDB taxonomy): Bacteria > Bacillota > Clostridia > Saccharofermentanales > Saccharofermentanaceae > Saccharofermentans. The sequence continues at coordinate 1,208 of JAIKZM010000149.1, forward strand.
CTGCCGAAGGTCCAGTTTATAAGTTCATTAATGCTCTTGGAACCTGAATCGAGCATACCCTGCGTGTCCGTGCATTCGAGGTTCTTCATCGTGTAAAGCCCGTCGCCGGCTTTCTTTATGGTCAGCATCGTCTTGATCTGATTGAAAAGCATTACCGAGGGGATGATGATCATGAGTGCGAAGACAATAGGCAGTACGATCCTCTTTTTGAGCTTGAAGACAAAACATATCTCAAGGACAAAGCTTAAGAAGAAAACGAGTATGCCGGCAGGTATAAACAGTGTCCAGTTGAAAGCTCTGATAGAGGAAACTTCAATGCAGTAAGGGATCACGGCTTCCATGATCTTCTCGTGATACCATTTGACCATCTCCGCCTTTTCAGCTTCGGTGAACTTCCTGTTTGCTTCCTGCTCTTTTCTGGAGATGTACTCGTACATCGCATCTTCAAAGTACCTGTAATTACTTTCGGCTATCTCATTGAGAGCTTTTTCATCGAGGTATCTTATCCTGCCGCGGATGGTGATGCTCTGCGTAGCTTTTGAAAAGTACTGCTGCTTGTCGGTGCTGCTCAGTGCGGACAGATCGAGCACGATGAACTTGCTGTTTTCGTCGTTCAAGCTGCCCGAAAGCTGCATGACCTTATCCTTAAGGTCCAATATTTCGAAATAGACGAGCATGTCAGTGTTGACATACGTGCCGTCATCTTCAGGCTTTAAGTTCCTGTGATCGAAATTCTTTTTGAACAGGCCCATTATCCTGCCGCCGTAAAGACCCGTAATTACGAGCAGGATCCCTGCAAACATCAGCATAGCGGTAATGATTATTGCCGGCTTATTTCTCTTCTTTTTCATATGGTTTTTTCCTTTCACGGTCAGTCACCCAGTCGATCATGTTTTGAAAACAACCCGTAAAGAGTGTAACACATCTTGCATTTCCGCAATGATTTTACAAATCTGATACAAGTCAGTGGTATAGTCTTTTGCGGAGGAGCCTCATGAACATTCTTATCATCGAAGACGACAGGACCATATCCGGTCTTATGGGCAGGACATTGACCGGTGCGGGTTACGAATGCGGTTTTGCATATGATGGAGAAGAAGCTGAAGAGCTTTTCGACAGCCATCCGTGGGATCTTGTGCTGCTCGATCTGATGCTTCCGAAAGTATCGGGTTACGATCTTCTTGAATACATCGCGCCGTCCAAGACGCCGGTGATAATAGTATCTGCGATGGGGCAGGTGAATGACCGCATCAGAGGCCTTAAGATGGGCGCAGACGATTATATCTGCAAGCCTTTCCAGGTGGCTGAGCTCTTAGCAAGGATCGAGGCCGTCATAAGGAGAACGGCGCCGGCTGAAGATGTTTTCGAGTACAGGGGCGTGGTGGTCAATAACTCCTCGCGCACCGTGACAAAAGACGGCGAAGAGGTAGCTCTTACCGTGAAGGAATTCGATCTTCTGAACATGCTCATCAACAACCGCAACGTGGCTCTTAGCCGCAGGCAGTTATATGAATATGTCTGGAAAGAAGAGTATTTCGGAGAGACAAGAACGCTCGACAATCACATAAAAAGGATCCGCCAGAAGCTGGGCTACGAAGACGTCATCAAGACCGTTTTCGGGATCGGCTACAGGATGGAAGTAGCTTAAGGCCGGATCTCATGAAGATATTTGCAAGGCTTTACATAGGGATAGTTCTGATACTTGTCTTCGTGCTCATCGTATCAGGCCTCATCATAGTAAACACGTCGCTCAACAAGAACATAGAACGCGAGATAAATAACGGCCTGGAGAGGCATGGCATCGTCCAGTCGCTCCTTGAATCGAATATCATCATCACCACCCGCAGCAGTCCGTCTGTAGCTAAGGTCATCAATAAAGCCGCCCAAAACACAAAGACGGCCGACGATCTCAAGCTTGTTGTTCTCATGAACGGCGATTTCGTATACGGTGACATCGATTTTTATACGGACTACAGCGATCTTAGTGAAGGCTCCGTCAGATATAACATCAAGACCGTCAATGGAAGTTCTTATCTTGAATGCGGAAGCGTTTTTACCATGCGCGATGTCAGATATACATGCATAACGTGTTCTGACATAAGCCGCGTGATCAGCGAAAACAATTCCCTGAGGCATTCATACAGACTTATCTATGTCGTCATGCTCGTCGCAGGCGCGTTGTTTGCGCTCGCATTCTCTCTGTATATCACCAGGCCCGTCAGACGCCTCAGCGACGCAACCAGGGCCATTTCCCGGGGCGATTACTCGCACAGGATAGACACCGTTACCAATGACGAACTGGGCCAGCTTACGAAGGCATATAACTCCATGGCGGGAACGATCGAGGAGAAGATCGGCGATCTCGAAAAGTCAGTCCAGAGCAAAGAGGATTTCATCGCGGCTTTTGCGCATGAGACAAAGACGCCCATCACTGGCATCATCGGATATGCGGATCTCATCTATCAGGGAAAGCTCTCCGGCAGTGAAGTGAAGGATGCGGCAGGCGTCATAATGTCGGAAGGCGAAAGGCTCAAAATGCTTTCAAATAAGCTTCTCGAGCTGACGGAACTTAGC
>JAIKZM010000150.1 GCA_024682215.1 Saccharofermentans sp.
ATAATCCTTCAGGATCTCGGCAAAATAAGCAACGGAATCAGCATTCCTTACCGCGGGGACAGGCATTGAATAAATGAACTTGCCCGTATCATCGATATAGCTTCCGATCGAACGGCTGCTGTCACAGCTTTTCGGGAACACCGCGCCGTCAATGGAAGCGTCTTCCCTAACCTGCGCGATAAAATCAGCAGCATAGCCGCAGTAATGAGACAGCCTTTCGCTGCCGTCAAATCCGGTGAACCTCACCGTATCGCATATCTGTTCCGGCACGAAACCGGACATTGAAAGTATCTTCATTGGTTTAAACCCGATATCCTTTGTTTTTAGACTTAAACATTATAACAGAAACCTTGTTAACTGCCGTGTTTTTAATGGAATACTTAAGCGTGCCGGTAACGGACCGGCATATCTTGGCTTATTACCTGTTATACGCTCTGTTTCGCGAAAAACAGAGCGCCAAACTGGTAATTATGTCGTTTTTCACTCGAAATTACCTGCAACACGCTCTGTTTTGCCAAAAACGGATCGTCAAACAGAGCACAGACGGCAAAAAAAGGCTGCGCCCTAATGAGCGCAGCCGGAAGAAATCAAATTTGCCGGATATCAGTAATTTTCTGCGTTGACCTCGAAATAGCTCTTGGGATGAGCGCATACGGGGCACATCTCGGGAGCCTTTGTGCCGACTACGATGTGGCCGCAGTTCCTGCACTCCCATACCTTGACTTCGCTCTTAGCGAAGACTTCCTGAGCCTCAACGTTCTTGAGGAGTGCTCTGTAACGCTCTTCGTGATGCTTCTCGATAGCGCCTACCATGCGGAACTTAGCTGCAAGTGCCGGGAAGCCCTCTGCCTCAGCGGTCTTTGCGAAGTCCTCATACATGTCTGTCCACTCATAGTTCTCGCCGTCAGCAGCTGCTGCGAGGTTTGCAGCTGTATCGCCGATTCCGTCGAGTTCCTTGAACCACATCTTTGCGTGTTCCTTCTCGTTGTCAGCTGTCTTGAGGAAGAGTGCGGCAATCTGCTCGAATCCTTCCTTCTTAGCCTTAGAAGCAAAATATGTATATTTGTTTCTAGCCTGTGATTCACCTGCGAATGCAGCCTGAAGATTCTTCTCTGTCTGTGTACCAGCATATTTATTTGCCATTTTCTCTTCCTCCTTGAATTGGATGTTATTATTATTTTACATCGCGGATAGCAAGTCAATATCGTAAGCCGCAGCTAACAGATCACATAACCGCCTGTGCAAGCTGATCTATCTTTGTCTCCATGTCCGGGTCATTTCCGTTTGCAGGACTGGTAAAACTAACTTCCGCCTTAAGCTCATCTATCACTACCAGCTCCTTGATGACCTTGAAAGTCTTCTTCGGGTCTCTTCCCGCCATGCAGGCATAAGCCGCAACATTTGTTGTCTTTATAAGCGTATCCCTCAGATATGACCTCATCGGCGGAGCGATCGTTCCGTCCCAGACTGGAGAGCCTATTACCACGGCATCGTATTCTTTGACGTTCTTTTCGGGCTTTTCGATCTCAGGACACACCTTGAAAGCAGCATCCTTGCCTCCGACGATAAACTTGGAAGGCCCCTTCTTCGGGTATTCCTTTACGGACTTGATCTCCAGAAGATCCGCACCTGTCCTTGCTGCAAGTTTTTCGGCGATCATCTTCGTGTTGCCTTCGAGCGAATAATAAACGATAAGTGTCTTCATATATACCTCCGGCGCATCCGTGTTCTAATATTATACTCTGATTTATCCTCTGCTGACATTTCACGAACGGATGATATAATACTGCAATGCGTAAAACGACACCTAAAGGAATAGTACTTCTGCTGATCACCGCCATTATCTGGGGTTCGTCCTTTGTTGCCCAGGAAATAGGCATGAAATCCATCGACGCCTTTACCTTTACCGGCATCAGGACTACACTTGGCGCGCTTTTCCTTTTCCCGATAGTTTTGATCTTAAACAAAGGCTTCGATCTCAGGAAAAACACACTGCTGTCAGGACTTGTGCTGGGCATCGTCTTTTCGGTCGCACAGAACTTCCAGCAGTTCGCATTCTATTATTCGACTTCCGGCAAGATCGCGTTCATCACTGCGTTCTACATGTTCTTTGTTCCGCTCTTCTCCGTATTTCTCGGTAAGAAGATAAGATTGCTTACGTGGCTGTCGATAATATTCGGCCTTGGAGGATTGTTTCTGCTCTGCATCAACCCTTCCGACCTCACCGCCATCAATCTCGGAGACGTTTTGGCGCTCATATGTGCCGTCTTCTATGCAATACAGATAATGACCATCGACAAGCTCCTCGAAAAGGACATCAACGGCGTACAGCTCTCTTTCATGCAGTTTGCCGTAGCAGCGGTCATATCGATAATAGCGATGTTCATTTTCGAGCATCCCGTAATATCGGATATAAAAACCGCAGCCCCTTCCCTTTTGTATTCGGGAATAATGAGCTGCGGCATTGCTTATACTCTTCAGATCGCCGGTCAGAAGCACGCAAATCCGGTGGTCGCGTCACTCCTGATGTGCATGGAATCCGTTTTCGCTGTTATCGCGGCTGCGGTCATCCTGCATCAGGAAATGAGCTTCAGAGAAGGCGCCGGCTGCGTCATAATGTTCACTGCGATCATCCTTTCTCAGCTTTCAGAATCTCTTTCTCAGCCTCATTCTGAAGGTCCTTCGACTCAGGCGTAGGGAAAAGCTTGCTGAGCAGGAACATAATAGCGATCATCAGGCCCAACCCGATAATCAGCGAGATCGTACTGTTGATTCCGTAAGCAGGTACGAATATCTGCAGAATTCCTGCGAAAAGATACGCCACAAACGATACTGCTGCCGCGGTAAGCGCGTATGGCAGCTGAGTCGATACATGCGCGATGTGATTGCACTGAGCGCCTGCAGAAGACATG
>JAIKZM010000163.1 GCA_024682215.1 Saccharofermentans sp.
TTTGAGAACCTTGAACTCATTACGCTGGCAGAGAGCCTGGGCGGCGTCGAATCACTCGTATGCCATCCGGCCACGATGACTCATGCAGCGATCCCGGCAGATATCCGCAAGGAAGTCGGGATCGTTGACGAGCTCATCAGATTCTCTGTAGGAATCGAAGATGCAGAAGATCTCATCGCAGATCTCAAGCAGGCGATCGAAAGATCAGTTAAGGCGTAAGAGGTGAACAAGATGAATAACGTATATGAAGACATCAGAGGCTTGATCGGCAACACACCGATCCTAAAGCTTAACCATATGGGCATCAAGCCCGGAGTAAATATCTATGCAAAACTCGAACTCATGAATCCCGCGGGAAGCGTTAAAGACCGTATCGGCGTTTATATGATCGACGACGCCAAGAAGCGCGGAGTCTTAATGGAAGGCGGAACGATAATCGACGCTACCGCAGGCAATACGGGAATAGGTATCGCGGTCGCGGCACTCAATCAGGGAATCAGAGTTATCTTTACCGTACCCGAGAAATTCTCCATCGAGAAGCAGCAGGTCATGCGCGCTCTGGGCGCGGAGATAATTCACACATCAAGAGAGGAAGGAATGCTCGGAGCCGAGCGCAAAGCCGAAGAACTGCTTCAGCAGATCGAAGGCTCGGTGTCTTTGAGACAGTTCAGGAATCCCGCAAATCCTCTCGCACACTATGAGACAACGGGACCTGAGATATTTAGCCAGTTAGACGGCAATATCGATTACTTCGTTGCAGGCGCGGGAAGCGGCGGAACCTTTACGGGCGTAGTCAAATACCTGAAGGAGCAGAACCCGGACATCAAAGGAGTTCTTGCAGATCCTTACGGATCGACGATCGGAGGCGGCGAGCACTTCGATTACAACATTGAAGGAATAGGCAACGACTTTATCGCAGACACGATGGATATAACTCTGGTGGATAAAGTCATCAAGGTAACAGACGATGAAGCTTTTGAGATGAGCAGAAAGCTCGCAAAGCACGAAGGGATCCTCGCAGGTTCTTCATCAGGTGCGGCGCTTGCTGCAGCGGTAAAGCTCTCAGAAGAGATCGGATCGGGAAATATAGTAACTGTTTTCCCGGACAGGGGAGACAGATATCTGAGCAAAGGATTATTTGAATAATGAGTAACGTCTTTGAACTGAAAAACGTATATAAGACATACAAAAACGACGGTAAGGAATTCACTGCTCTTAAAGATGTCAGCCTCGAGGTAAAAGAAGGCGAGATATTCGGCATCATCGGAATGAGCGGCGCAGGAAAATCAACGCTTGTACGTACGCTTAACCGACTCGAGGAAGTTACCGAAGGAACAGTCAAGTTCTACGGCAAGGATCTTGCGTCACTTAAGGCAAGAGAGCTCCGCGAGGTTAGGCATTCCATCTCCATGATCTTCCAGGGCTTTAACCTTGTTAATCAGAGAACGGTACTTTCGAACGTAGAGCAGCCTTTGAAGATCGCAGGCGTTTCGAGAAAAGAACGCAAGGAAAAGGCACGCCAGATGCTTGAGATCGTTGGACTACTCGAGAAGCAGGATGTGTATCCGGCACGTCTTTCCGGCGGCCAAAAGCAGAGAGTCGCCATTGCAAGAGCGCTTGCCGCTGACCCCAAGGTGCTTTTGTGCGACGAGGCGACTAGCGCTCTCGATCCTAAGATCACAGGAGAGATATTGGACCTTCTGAAAAAGATCAATCAGGAGAGAAAACTGACGATAGTCATTATCACTCATGAGATGAGTGTAGTCGAAAAGATCTGCGACAGGGTGGCCATCATCGATGACGGCAATCTCGCAGAAGTCGGCGACGTTACAGACGTATTCTCCAACCCTAAGTCTAAGGCTGCGAAAAAACTCGTATTCCCGAGCAATTCTTTTGATCCTTCTGATGAAAACAGACAGATCGTGAGAATAGTTTTCGACGGAACACAGTCCAATGTTCCGTTCATTGCAAACCTGGTCGAACAGACCGGACTCAAGGTGAACATATTGAGTGCAAATACGAGAAGCGTGGGCGGCATCGGGTACGGCCAGATGATCGTAGAACTGCCTGAACTGGCCATAGACCGCCTGAGGGTCATCGACTTTTTCAAGGAAGGCGGACTCTCTGTATCGGAGGTAGGAAGAAATGACTGATTACATAAAAGACGCAATACTTTCAGGAATATTAGAGACATTTGAGATGACGCTGTTTGCGTCACTGTTCTCATATATCGTCGGACTTCCTCTGGGAGTTATCCTTTACGCGACATCGAAGGGAAGACTGCTTGAGAACAGAGCGGTAAACGGCATTATCGGATTCATCGTAAACGTTACCCGTTCATTGCCTTTCCTTATCCTTCTCGTGCTCCTCATCCCGTTTACGAGATTTGTTGTGGGATCTTCGATCGGTACTGTCGCATCGATCGTTCCGCTTACGGTAGGAGCGATTCCGATCGTTGCGCGAATGGTCGAGTCATCACTTTCCGAAGTCAATCCGGGAATAATCGAAGCAGCCACATCAATGGGAGCATCTCCTTTATATACGATAGTTCATTTCATCATTCCCGAAGCGACTCCTTCACTGCTCCAGGGAGGCGCGATCAATGTCGCGACAGTACTCGGATACTCTGCTATGGCAGGCGTTATCGGAGGCGGCGGATTAGGAGCGATAGCACTTCAGTACGGTTATTACCGTTACCAGAAAGATGTTCTCTGGACGACAGTCGCGCTTCTCATTCTCATGGTAATGCTTATCCAGGAGGTAGGCATCAGGCTGTCCAAGAAGACAAGAAAGACATAAGAGGTAAATAAATGGGAGTACACGAATATATTGTTGATTACATAAGATTAGGCGAAACAACAGGTCAGAACCTGGGACTTGAAGTGGAACATTTTGTTGTGAATGACCGCGGGTTCCCGATAGGTTTTGAAGAGGTGACTGCGCTCATAAAAGAAGTTGCAACTCAGATCGATGCTGAGATTATATACATGGACGGATACCCGGTAGGTTATTACACCCCGGGTTATTCTGTTACTTTGGAACCTTCCTGCCAGTTTGAGATCAGCGTTGATCCGCTTTCGGATCTCGATGAGATCAAGGCTGTATATCAGGGTTTTCTTGATCTGTGGACACCGATCTTCAAAGAACGCGGATATCACTTCATAGCAAAAGGAAATCTGCCGCTTGTTGAATCGGGTGAGATCGATCCTGATGATATCCCGCTCTCACACAAGAAGAGATACAAATACATGGATCAGTATTTCAGAAGCAGCGGTAAATACGGAAAATACATGATGAGAGCTTCTTCATCTGTTCAGATATCCGTTGACTACAGCTCTGAAAAAGACCTCGTACGCAAGCTCCTCGTGCTTCAGAAGATCTCTCCGATCATGATGATCGCAATGGAAAACAAGAGCTTTGAAGATTCCGTAATTGAGAAAGGATCGGATAAAATGCATCTTCTTAGGATCCAGGAGTGGGGTGATCTCGATCCTGCAAGGACGGGCTTTTACCCGCACTCATTCGATAAGGATTTCGGGTACGATAAGATCGCAGACGTTATTACACACACTCCGCTGATCCTTCTTACAGACTACGGTGAGACGACTGATGTCGGAAGCAGGACTGCAGCAGACCTGATCAATGAAGGAGTTATTGAAGAAGAACTTGTCAGTCCCCGCAAAGAAAAACTCATCGAGCACTTTATCTCCATGGGCTTTTTCCATTTCAGGGTGAAGAAATACATAGAGATCAGAGTTGCCGACAGCGTCCCGCTCGATCGCGCTTTAAGCTATGTTGCGCTGATCAAAGGGCTTATCTATTCGGAAGATAATCTGAAAACACTTGAGAACAGACTTAGTGATGTTGATTCTCCCGAAAAGATACAGGAGGCCGTAGACGAGATAATCGTATCAGGCCTGGATGCCGTTATCTATGATGAAAAAACTGCAGGAGAGTGGTATAAATACCTGGTTGAATTAGCCGGTACGGCACTTTCGCAAAAAGAACAGGAGTATCTGCATAATGTGTGAGATCTTCGGTGTTTCTTCCGACAGAACAATAGATGTGACCCGTGAGCTAAAGGAATTCTTTAAGCACGGTGAATATAACCCGCATGGCTGGGGATTTGTCTCATGGAATGATGCAGGAAAGTTCACTATCGATAAAGAGCCTGTTGCTTCCACAAAGAGCACACTGATCGATTCATATTTATCTGACGGCTTAAAATGCCGTGGATTGATCGCACATATCAGGAAGGCTACGATCGGCTACGTAGATATCAGGAATACTCATCCGTTCATTGCGCACGATCCCAACTGGCGTGAGTGGGCATTTGCCCATAACGGTACGATATTCGAATCTGAAGAACTTCTTCCTTATTCGGATATCCAGATCGGCTCTACAGACAGCGAGAGAATACTGCTTTATATTCTCGATCAGAATAAAGGTGTAACCGATGAAGCATCGCGATTTAAGATGATGGATACCGTCGCAGTAAAGCTCTCGGATAAGAACAAACTCAATTTCTTCGCTTTTGACGGTCAGGATCTCTATATTCATAAGAACGAAGCAGGAACGATGTACCGTAAGAATCATGACGGATATGTCCTTTTCGCCACCAAGCCTTTGGACAATGATATATGGGAAGAAGTACCCCTTAATCAGCTTCAGGTATACAGGGACGGAAAACTGATCTATGAAGGTACGGTTCATGATCATACATATGTCCACGATGAGCAGCAGATGAACATGCTTTATCTTGGATATTCCGAACTTTAATCTTAAAACCCGAATGCAGAAACCGCTCGCAACGCAATAAAATCAAGGGCTTGAAGAAATACAAAAAATATATTAAAAACCTATTGACATAGTAGGTGAGTACCGATATACTTTCACCATCAACTCGAAAGGAGGCGTGAAAAATGTACAACCAGACCACAGTCACAGTTAACAGCATGATGTGTTGTCGAATGCTTAGCTCCCGGGCACGCAATATGGCCACGGCGATGAGCACTGCTGCTTCACGCCTTGCGATACGATGTTGATGATCTGATATTCAT
>JAIKZM010000178.1 GCA_024682215.1 Saccharofermentans sp.
AACAGAGACAAAAGAAACGCAGGAGACCAAGGCTTCTGAAGAAACTAAGGAAACCGAAGAATCCGCGAAGGAGACTGAAGAGACCGAAACTCAGGAGCCTGTAAAGGAGACGGAACCTGAGCAGACACAGGCTCCTGAAGAGACCGAAAAACCGGAGCCGGAAGCTGAACAGAAAGAAGAATCAGAAGATCCCGAAAAAGAAGAGGCTTTAGAAAAAGAGGCGCCTGAACAGGATGCTGAAGATAAAAAAGAAGCCGTAAATGGGTTTGCTACAAAATGCGGAAAAAACCTGAAGTGGACATTGGATAGTGAAGGAACGCTGATCGTATCCGGTAAAGGGGCAATGTATAATTTTGACGAATGGTTAGGTCTTAATTATAGTGACCCTGACGGTTTCTATCCGCCGTGGGCTCAACAAATGGATTCAATAAAGAAGATAGTTATAAAGTCCGGTGTAACTTCGATCGGCAATGCTGCTTTTCACTGGGCTAAAGCTGAAAGTGTTTCGCTGCCTTCCGGTTTGGTTTCGATCGGAAATGCAGCGTTTAGAGGAACAAATCTAAAAAGCGTTGTGTTGCCCAAAAGCTTAAAAACTATTGGTGATAGAGCTTTTTATTATTGCATTTACCTTACAGATGTTTCCATTCAGTATGGAGTTACCAGCATAGGTGAATCAGCTTTTGAGATTTCTTGTATAAAAACTATCTCTCTTCCAAACAGTGTAACATCAATTGGACAACGTGCCTTTGATGGCTGCGCTGACCTTACTGAATTTAAGTTTTCTGATAAAGTGACTGCTATTAAGTCCAGAACATTTGCAGGTTGTCACAAACTTACAAAGGTTGTATTTCCTGAAAATCTTAAGACGATAGGAGAGCAGGCTTTTTTGGAGTGCTCTTCACTGAATATTACGATTCCAAAGAGCGTAATGTACATTGAACGCTTTGCTTTCAGTGATTGTACAGGTTTAGAGAAAATAACTATACACGGAGGCATTAAGAAAATTGGTGAACATGCTTTCTACAATTGTACAGGTTTAAAGGAAATAACTATACTTGAGGGCGTTACGCAAATCGGTGAATTCGCTTTTGGCCATTGTGAAAATGTTAAGACCTTAGCGCTTCCGTTTAACACATTGACAATAATTGATAACGGAGCATTTTCGGGGTGTAAAAGCCTTAACGAAGTAAAACTTCCAATAACGCTGCAAAAATCGCTGCAGAATGTTTTCAAGCAGTGCGATAATCTTAAAGATGTATATCTTTCAAAATATATGGAAAATGGAGTATACAATTGCTTTAGTTTTTCTCCGGAACTGCATTATTATGATTATCCCGCATATAAAGATGTACTGGTTGTAGGCGGCCTCAAATATCAGGTGACGTTCCCTGCGATCAACGGAACGGGAACGGTCAAACTTATTGGCGCGGAGTCTGCTTTGACAAAGGTATCAGTACCAAGTGTCATTACTTATAATTCCGTGACCTATAAGGTTACCGTTATCGGAGAAAAAGCATTCTACAAGAATACTTCGATAAGATCACTGGTCATAGGATCAAATGTGACAAGCATTGAAGATCAGGCATTTTTAGGCTGCCCCGGACTTGTATCGGTTACCGGCGGTCTAAGGCTCAGAACGATCGGATCTAAGGTTTTCACTAACTGTCCAAAGCTTAAGACATTCAAGATCACATCTTCGGTGTTATGGAAGATCGGTCCTTATTCTTTCTATGGAGATAAGGCGCTTAAGACCCTCTATTTGAAAAAGACCACCAAGCTGGTCAAGAGCGGTGTCAAGCAGTCACTCAAGGGTTCAAAGGTTAAGACAGTCAAAGTAAAGAAGTCAAAAGTCAAGAAGTATAAGAAATACTTTAAAAAGTCGAATTCAGGTAGAAGCGTCAAGGTTAAGAAGTAAGGATGGATCATGAAGAGGACGGTTTTGATGAACTGTCCTCTTTTTTATTAGTGAGCCGTGACTCCGTTGAGCACGCAAGGCTCGAAGCGTGCGAAACAAAGAGCCACCCGCTAGACGGGTGGTTCTGATTGAAGATTTTTCAAAAACACCCAATAATTCCTCCCGGTTATGTGTCTATAGATCAGAAGCGAATAAAACAAGTGGCTTCGAAAAGCATTTTCAACCAATAGGGAGGATCATTAAGATGAAAAGATTAATTGCTGTTGTTGCAGTCATGGGAATTGCCTTGGGACTTGCATCATGCGGTATGGCGCCTGAGAAGGCAGCGAAAAGAGGCTCTGACGCTAAAGCAGGTATTTCTGTAGAGGCAAATGAGGGCGATCATTACTATAAGTATTTTGTGGTAAAGAACGGCATATTCAAGAAAGACACCGAGAAGTATACAAAGGAAGAGATAATAGACGGCGCTGAAGGCGAGATCGTTATCCCTGAGGGAGTTACGGACGTCGGTAACCTTTCGGGATTGAAGAACGTCACCAAGGTCGTAATTCCTGAAGGCGTAAAAGAACTGCCTTGGGGATGCTTCCAGAATTGCGAATCATTGGAAGAGGTCGTTCTGCCTGAAGGCTTGACGACTTTTAATTGTGCAACTTTTAACGGGTGCAAGAATCTTCATAAAGTTGTTCTGCCCAAGTCTTTTAAGAATTTTAAAGGCCTTGGAGGCGATTTCTATAAATGCGGCGAGATCGCTGTATATTTCCCTGCAGAAGTCGAGCTTGAATCCTGGACATCAGACAAAGGTAACAAAGGCCTTACAAACATGCCGATCAATACCTTCAAGAACATAACGATCTATATCGTAAAAGGTTCATGGATGGACGAGCATTTTGAGGAACTTTATGACGATGCCTCATCTGCGACAAAACT
>JAIKZM010000117.1 GCA_024682215.1 Saccharofermentans sp.
GCGTCATAGAGGAATGCCTGTGTATTGGCAACGAAAGGCTTGATGAGTCTTCCCTGCTCGAGCATCTCTGCAAGGAGCTCTTCTTGATCTATCGGATCCTTGTGGTAAAGATTTACCAGCAATGCGTTCTTTATTTCGAGAACGTGATTGATCTTTTCTCTTAAAGTTTCCTCATCGAAAAGTTCGCTGACCTGGAAACCGATCTTTGCGTACTTATCAGAGAAGAAAGGCGCAATGCCTGATTTTGTTGAACCGAAAGCCTTGCCGCCGAGTCTCTCTTCTTCAAACTTATCGAAATCAACGTGGTAAGGCATGATTACCTGTACCCTGTCAGAAACCATAAGCTTGGGAGTGAGTCCTCTCTCCTTGAGTTCGTTGTACTCTTTGATGAACTTTCGGATATCGAGAGCAACACCGTTTCCGATGATGTTTACAATGTTCTCGTGGCAAACGCCTGACGGCATGAGGTGAAGTGCGAATCTGCCGTGTTCGTTGATGATGGTGTGTCCTGCGTTGGCACCGCCCTGGAATCTGATGACTATATCAGAATCGCTGGCCAGAAGGTCTGTGATCTTACCCTTTCCTTCGTCGCCCCAGTTTGCGCCTACAATTGCCTTGACCATGTTAAAGCCTCCGGTTGTGAATAAAGATTCTAAATTCTGCCGCAAGAATTATAACAGAAATAAATAATATTAAAAGCAAAATATAATGCTGATTATTATATTGGGTGGCAGATAACCACTCTCCTGTATCCGTGTCCGTAATCGTCATTTGCGCAGGTAACAAGGGTAAGCTGCTCCTTGGTCGAAGCGCTCTTGATGACATACTGGTAAAGTTCATTCTTGTAGACGATCTTTATGTCGTCGATCCTGTAGTTGTAAACGGTTCCGTCGAGTTTGATGAACTTAACATTATCCCCGGTCTTGCATCTCTTGAGCTTCGAAAAGAGCGTCGTATTCTGCATGTTATGTCCCAGGATAGCTGCATTTCCCAGTTTTCCGGGCTTGACTGACTGTGCGAAATGACCTACGCCGTATCTCAGTGCCACCGTCGATGTCGAGTTCCATACGGGCAAAGTCTTATTGATGCTGTCGATCTTCAATACGCCGATGCAGACAAGGGTAACGTTGTTCGGGAGCTTGGCCTCTCTGGATGACACAAAAGCCCTTATGGATGCCTGAACATCCGGATCGTCGTCGAAAAAGTCATATTCCTCGCCGGGAATCTCATTTCCGTCCTTGGGAACGATAAATGTAGCCTCTATCTCACTGTCCGGGTCGTATGTTGCGGAAGGACCAGCTGAAGCCTGGGCTTCTGACATCTGTGCTGCCATGGCATTTATCGCATCATCGGTGATCTTCTCACGCCTCATGGTCTTGATGGGCTCAACGAGAAGGAAACCTGCTCCGGTAAGCAGCAGGATCCCGGCAAAGATCATGAGGACCAGAAATACCCTGTTCCTCCCTTTCGGCTCATTTCTACTGTCAGATATATGTTTTTTCATACTGTAACTATGTTAATTCGACGAAAAATAAGTACTGTCATTATACCCCCTTTCCGTGCTATTATGTTGAACACAAAAAAAATTCTGAGGGGGATCATATGGACAGCACTATCTGGAATAATGCTCTGAAATTGCTACGGTTTGATAACGGCATTGACAGCGTCACATATGATTCAATCATCAGCAAGACAACCGTTGCCTTCTGTGACAACGAAGTTCTCGTTCTTGCTGCAAGAGACGAATATTCTTTAGGCCTCGTAAAGGGCCAGAAGCTCAGCAAGATAATAACTGCGGCCATCAGAGCAGCAAACAACGATAATCCGGTTTCAGTCAAATTCGTTCTCGCAGGCGATGAGAATGCAGTAAGGGCTTCCGTCAATTCCGAGAAAAAAGCAGCAAGATCCGAATACTCGGATCCTTCAGCTTTTGGTCTTTCTAATGAATATACTTTCGCAAATTTCGTTGTAGGCGACTGCAACCGTTTTGCACACGCTTCGGCCGTAGCCGTTTCCCAGAAACCCGGCCAGCGTCAGCGCAACCCTTTCTATCTCTGGGGCAATTCCGGTCTCGGAAAGACCCACCTCATGAAGGCGATCGGCAATGCGATACTGACCAATTTTCCCGAGAAACGCGTCATCTACACGACCTGCGAATCTTTTACCAACGCATATATCGAGTGCATCAACAGTAAGAAATTCGAGCCTTTCAGGGCAAAATACAGAGGCGTAGACGTTCTTCTCATCGATGACATCCAGTTTCTCATCGGCAAAGAGGGTGTCCAGCAGGAATTCTTTAATACTTTCGAGGCCCTGATCAGTGCCGGAAAGCAGATCGTGATCACATGCGATAGAGCTCCTTCAAACCTTACAACCCTTGATAACAGGCTCACTTCCCGCTTCCAGGACGGTATCATGTTCGATGTACAGCCGCCGGATTTCGAGACGCGTAAAGCGATCTTCTTAAGCAAGCTCAAGGACGATAATTTCCAGCTTTCGGATGAGATCGTCAACTATGTCTGCGAGAATATCACTGACAACATAAGGCAGCTCAACGGCGCATATAAGACCATTTCTTCTTATGTGACTCTTGCTAACGGAGAGCTTTCCATGGAAGACATTCAGAAGATCTTAAAGCCCATGCTCTCCCCTAACGAGAAGAAACATCTGACGCCTGAGATCATCACAAATGCCGTTGCAAAATATTATGATCTGACACCTGATAAGCTTACTTCAAAACTCAGATCGGCTGAGATCTCAAATGCAAGAAATGTCGCTATGTATATCTGCAGGGATTACCTTGAATTAAAGCTTGAGACCATAGGCAAGTTCTTTGGCGGAAGGTCTCATACTACCGTCATGCACGGCTGCACCAACATCGAGAAGAACAAAGATCTCAAGTCTGATGCTGAGGAGATCATCAAACTGATCACATGATCCTCTTTTGCATTTTGAACCATTTTTGTTCATATGTGCATAACTTCATGTAGATTCACTGTAGATGAAGTGTTCATAAAAAATGCCATGTTTATAACGAACTTTTTTTACACATAGTTATCAGACGTTATTAACAACTTATGAGAGCCGTCAAACCCTTTCATTTATTTAGCGGATCAGACTTTTAGACATTTCTACGCCGCATAATGTTAGAGAATAATAACTTATAGAATAATAGCATGACGGCATGCCGCAAAATGTCCTTAAAACCTCAGAATTTAACACTGTTAAATATTTATTTTCTTTTATATTTACTGTATAATTATTTGGAAAATTATGTCCTTTGAAAGGCGGCCCTTTATATGAAATTCACATGTAATAAAGATGATCTGGTCAACAACGTAAGCATCGTTCAGAGAGCTGTTTCTTCCAACAGTACAGTACAGATCTTAAACGGTATCCTTATAGAGTCTGACAACAACAGCAAGATCAAGCTCACCGGTTATGACCTTCAGACCGGTATCGAAGCTGATATGGATGCTGATGTTTTCGAGAGGGGTTCCGTTGTTCTCGATTCAAAGTTCTTCGGAGACATCATCAGAAAGCTTCCTGAGTCTGAAGTTGAGATTACCGTAAATGAGAATTTCCAGACGGTTATCAGCTGCGGAAAGGCAGAATTCAAGATCTCCGGTCTTGATCCTGAGACATTCCCTAAGATCCCTGAAGTTGACGAGACTTCTTCAGACAAGATCGTAATGCCCCAGAAGATCCTCAAGAACATGATCAACCATACGATCTTTGCTGTTTCCAGAGACAATTCAAGACCCGTACTTACCGGAAGCAACATCGTAAGTGACGGTTCAGTTCTTTCCGTTGTTTCCATCGACGGTTTCAGAATGGCCATCAACAAGCAGAACATGGGCAATGACTTCCCTAAGATCAATTACATCGTACCCGGCAAGGCTCTTACCGAGATGAGCAAGATCTTAAGTGATGAGGACGATGCAGAGATCATTCTCTACACATCTATGCACAATCTCCTTTTCGATATCGGAAACGTAAGAATGGTTTCCAGACTCATCGAAGGCAACTTCATCAACTTCGATTCGATCATTGCAAAGAACCCTAAGACTGTCATTACCATTAACCGCAAGGATTTCCTCAACGCAGTTGACCGTGCCGCACTCATCATCATGACCGATGACAGAAAGTGCCCCGTAAGGCTTCTTACATCTAATCCTTCAGAGCTTACCGTTTCAGCAGTTTCTGCACAGGGTAACCTCCAGGAGAACATTGAAGTTAAGGTTGAAGGTGATCTGATCGATGTGGATTTCAACTCAAGATATATCCTTGATGTACTCAAGAACATCGAAGATGAGACCATCAGGGTTGAAGTAAACGGCGGACAGGGTCCCTGCATCATCAAGCCTATCGAAGGCGAAGATTATATCTACCTCATCCTCCCTATAAGACGATAAATGATAATTCAGGGTATTCACCTAACAAATTTCAGAA
The DNA here is from genome assembly GCA_024682215.1 of Saccharofermentans sp. Classification (GTDB taxonomy): domain Bacteria; phylum Bacillota; class Clostridia; order Saccharofermentanales; family Saccharofermentanaceae; genus Saccharofermentans. The sequence goes on from JAIKZM010000117.1 coordinate 4,453, forward strand.
ATTACGGAAGGCTCGATATTGATGTCGGGCCTTCTGTTAACATATTCTACGGTGACAATGCCCAAGGAAAGACGAATATCATCGAAGCGATCTATGTGGCAGGAAGCGTTGCTTCACACAGGACATCGAAAGACATCGAGATGGTCCGTTTCGGCGAGAACAGCTACAGTACCGGCTTGGATCTTCTTTGTGACGACGGCGGAACCATGAAACTGACCGCTGAATTCCATACCGAGAAGTCTGATATTTCCAAATCTGTCCGTTCCTACCGCGTCCTTAAGCAGGACAACATCAAGATCGACAGAATCTCAGATTATATCGGTGTTTGTAACATTGTTATCTTTGCTCCAGAAGACCTGAATATAGTCAAAAATGCCCCGGCTTTCAGAAGAAGGTTCCTCAATACCCTGATATCGAAGGTCTCCCCTTCTTATTTCAATCTCTTGAGCGACCTTTCAAAACTTATGAACCGGAAGAACGCATACCTCAGAAACGCCAGAGGAGGCGTCAGGAACGGCGAGATCTCGCAATATGACATAGATGCCTCTCTCGACTACTGGGATTTCTCAATAGCCGATCTCTCGGCTGATATCATCATCATGAGGGACAGGTTTGCAAGGCTTCTTTCCGAAGCTGCCTCAAAGCATCACAGTAATATTTCAGGCGGCAAGGAAAATCTCACTATTGGGTATGACACCATATCAGGCTGTAGCGTGCCCTCAGACGCGTTTGAAGGCGATGACCGTCAGTATGACGAATACCTGAGGAAAGGCCTCTCAGGAAGCGATTACACGCGAATTAAGGGTATATTGTCTAATAATATACTTTCAAAGCTCAGATCAGCCCGTTCTTACGACCTCGAAAAGGGTATTTCCTCGGTCGGAGTCAATAAAGACGACCTGGATATCAAACTTGACGGTCTGCAGATGAGAAACTACTCTTCACAGGGACAGCAAAGATCGGCCTCTCTTGCGCTCAAACTGGCCGAGCTGGACATCTTGAGGATGTTTACCTCATCCACCCCCATCCTGCTCTTAGACGACGTTTTCTCGGAATTGGACGCTGAAAGACGCGCCAGCCTGTTATCCGTAATGAAAGACGCCCAGATATTCATAACATGCACTGACCGCGACATGACAGCTCGTGAGCTTGCACCGATGGAAGCTGCCGAGAAGGCACGCTACTATCATGTGACAGGCGGCACAGTTTCTGCCGAATAATTGCCCCATATATTATAATTTATATATTACTTGATTTTCTTATTTAATGTATAATAGTAAAGACTGAAAACAGGACGGAGGTTTCGTATGTTCATACATATCGGCAATGATATGTCAGTCCGCAGATCCTCCGTTACCGCGATCATAAATCTCGAGACTGCTCTTCCATCCCGGAAAGACATCACGGATTTCATGAAGCAGGAAGATGAGCAGGGAAGACTCCAGTATGTTGTGGACGAGATTCCGAAGACGCTGGTAATAACAGACGACAAAACATATGTTTGTTCACTCTCATCTCAAGTCCTGTTTAAAAGACTGAAGCAGTCCTGACCAACCGTAAAATACATGGTTAACAGTGTTACAAGTGCGCTGTTTCACGGCCTTTCAGGGTTTCAGCCGTATAAATGCTAAAAACTGCAAGAAGAGAGGATATTTTCGATGGCAGAGAACGAAGAGAAGAATATCTTGAATGAAAACGGAGCTTCCGAGGGCGAGAAGAAGCCTGCTGCGGTTGACCTGTATTTCCAACCCGTAGACGACGACGACGATGACGAGCTCAAGAATCTCGCAGAGAACCCCAGGGCTCTCACGGAAGATTTCAAGGAAGAGGACATGGCTGACGTCAAGGCTGCTTCCGAGGATCAGGATGAGTTCGATACTTCAAACGACAGCTCTTACAGTGAGGATGACATTCAGGTCCTTGAAGGTCTTGAGGCTGTACGTAAGAGACCCGGTATGTACATCGGTGATACGACACTCAGAGGTCTTCATCACCTCATTTATGAGATAGTTGCCAATTCGGTCGACGAGGCACTTGCCGGCCGCTGCGACACAATAGATGTCGTGCTCAATAAAGACGGTTCGGTAACTGTTACGGACAACGGATCCGGTATTCCTGTTGGTATCCATCCCAAGCTCGGGATCCCTACTGTCGAAGTCGTTCATACGGTACTTCACGCAGGCGGAAAATTCGGCGGCGGAGCATACAGCATTTCCGGCGGCCTGCACGGTGTAGGCGCTTCTGTTGTTAACGCTCTTTCTGACCACATGAAGGTTGAAGTCAAGAGAGAAGGAAAGATCTTTGAGATCGAATTCGAAAAGGGAATCACGACTGTTCCGCTTCACGTAGTCGGTACATGCGATGAGAGTGAGACCGGTACAAAGACCAATTTCATTCCTGACAATACGATCTTCCCTGATATCCATTTCGATTTCGATTCAATGATCACACGTTACCGTGAAATGGCTTTCCTTAATAAGGAAGTCACGATCGATCTTACGGATGACAGGGGAGCAGAGCCTGTTAAGAAGCATTTGCATTATGACGGCGGTATCATTTCCTTCGTTGAATATCTCAACAGACACAAGGAAGCCATCAATGTTCCGCCGATCTATTTTGCAACAAAGCAGGGAGACAGCTTCGTAGAGATCGCTCTCCAGTACAATGATTCCTATCAGGAAACCGTTTATACATACGCAAACAACATTGCGACACCTGAAGGCGGTACGCATCTTGCAGGTTTCAGATCTGCAATGACACGTGCCATCAATGACTATGCAAAGAAATATAAGTACATCAAGGACGGCGATACAAAGCTTCAGGGTGAAGACACAAGAGAAGGTCTTGCTGCCATCATCTCAGTCAAGCTTCCTGATCCTCAGTTCGAAGGACAGACAAAGTCCAAGCTCGGTAATGCAGAGATCCGTCCGATGGTTGAGAACGTCGTAGCCGAGAAGCTCGAGATCTATCTTGAAGAGCATCCTGACATCGCTAAGCTCATCATGGACAAGTGCCTCCAGGCATCAAGAGCCCGTGATGCTGCAAAGCGTGCTCGTGAGATGACCAGAAGAAAGACTGTATTTGAGAACAACTCACTTCCGGGCAAGCTTGCCGACTGTCAGTCAAATGAGGCTGAGTTCTGCGAGATCTTCATCGTAGAGGGAGACTCCGCAGGCGGATCCGCAAAGCAAGGAAGAGAGAGAAAGTATCAGGCTATTCTCCCGCTCTGGGGTAAGATGCTCAACGTTGAGAAGGCACGTATCGATAAGGTTTACTCCAACGAAAAGCTTCAGCCGGTCGTTATGGCACTCGGTGCTGGAATCGGTGATGAGTTTGATGCAAGCAAGCTCAGATACCATAAGGTCATCATCATGGCTGATGCCGATGTCGACGGTTCACACATCAGAACACTGCTCCTGACATTCTTCTTCAGATACTTAAGACCTCTCGTTGACGGTGGATATGTTTACATCGCATGCCCGCCTCTCTACAAGGTCTACAAGGGAGACGAAGCATACTACGCTTACGATGATAAGGAGATCGAGCAGATCAAGGCAGAACATCACTGGGAGAATCCTCTCATCCAGCGATTCAAAGGTCTCGGTGAGATGAGCTCCGAGCAGCTCTGGGATACGACAATGAACCCTCTCACAAGAAAACTGCTCCGCGTTACTCTTTCCGATGCTCAGGCAGCGGATGAGACATTCACGCTCCTGATGGGAGATCAGGTCGAGCCCCGTAAGGAATTCATTCAGGAGAATGCAAGCCTCGCCAATATCGATAACTGATACAGTCAGGCATAATTTCAACAGATCAGGCCCCGGTATTATCCGGGGCTTTTCTTTTGTTCCACGTGGAACAGCGAATAGTTTTGTATGAAAAATATTTGTGATATCAGATCATATAATTCGTTAAATTGTAAAAATTGTTCCATGTGGAACAATTACCTTAGTATTTGTATTCAATAATTCATAATAATGGTTATAATTTGTTTTAAGAGAAAATATATAAAGGAGATAATCCTATGGGCATAGTAATAGCTCTGGTAAACCAGAAGGGAGGAGTCGGTAAGACTACCACATCGGTTAACCTTGCCGCTTATCTCGGAAAGAAAAAGAAGAAGGTCCTTCTGATCGACCTTGACCCTCAGGCTAATGCAAGCAGCGGTCTTGGAATCGACAAATCTCAGCTCGACAAGACTGTATATGATGTCATCATCAATGAAACACCGATGAATGAAGTTATCTATGAGACGGGTACACTCAATGTGGACATCTGTCCTGCTAACATCAATCTGGCAGGCGCTGAAGTAGAGCTTGTTTCCATGATCTCTCGCGAACAGGTCCTCAAAAGCGCTCTTGAAACCGTACGTGACAGCTACGATTACGTCATTATAGACTGTCCACCGTCACTCTCACTGCTTACGCTCAATGCCCTTACGGCTACTGACAAGATCATAATACCGATCCAGGGCGAGTACTATGCAATGGAAGGACTTACCCAGCTTATCGAAACTGTTAATGTTGTTAAGAAGAAACTTAACAAAAACATTGAAATCCTTGGTGTAGTACTTACAATGTTCAACATGCGTACACAGCTTTCCCGCCAGGTAAAAGAAGAAGTAGACAAGTTCTTCGGTCCAAAGGTCTTCAAGACCATCATCCCGAGAAATGTCAGACTTGCTGAGGCTCCCAGCTTTGGCCAGTCTATCTCGGATTACGATAAGAACTCCAAGGGCGCTAAGGCCTATGAGGCTCTTGCCAACGAAGTGATCAAGAAGACCAAATAAGAAATATAGACATATATCTATATATTAGAAGGAGACTATCAAATGGCAAATATCAAGAAAAACACCAAGAAGGCTGCACCTGCTGCTAAGAGAGGACCAGGCAGACCGGCCAAGGCAAAGGCTGCTGCTAAGGCAACGGCCAAGTCTGTAAAAGCGAAGTCTGCAAAACCGGCTAAGACAACAAAGACTGCAAAGACAACAGCTAAACCTGCTGCTAAGAGGACAGCAGCAAAGGCTGCTCCAAAGAAAGCAATTCCTGCACCTAAGCGTGCACTCGGAAAGGGGCTTGAGGCAATGCTTTCCGTAAACGGCATCCCTGCGTCTTCCGGTGATTCGGTAGTTGAACTCAAGATCAATGATATTTCTCCAAACGAGGATCAGCCCAGAAAGAATTTCAGTGATGAGAAGATCGATCAGCTTGCTGCATCTATCGCTGAGAGCGGCGTAATACAGCCTATAATCGTTCAGAAGAGACCCAACGGTTACAGGATAGTCGCAGGTGAGCGCAGGTGGCGTGCAGCACGCCAGGCCGGTCTTACGGTCATCCCTGCCATCGTACGTGATCTGACAGACAGCCAGACGCTTGAACAGGCTCTTATCGAGAATATCGTCAGAGAGGATCTCAACCCCATTGAAGAAGCATATGCCATGCAGAACCTTCTCAAGGCTCACAAGCTTACCCAGGATAAACTGGCAAAGGAGCTCGGTAAACCGAGAGCAACCATTGCAAATACGCTCCGACTGATCAATCTTGATGAGTCCATTCAGGAATTCATTAAGCATGGAGACCTTTCTGAAGGCCATGCTAAGGTTATTCTTTCGCTCAAGGATAAGGATGAACAGAGAAGGGCAGCAGACGTTATCCTGCAGAAGGAGATGAACGTCAGACAGGCTGAAGCTTATGTAAGAAAGATCATTGAAGCAAAGGAGAACCCTGAGGTCAGCGGACCTGTTGAGCTTCCTGACGAGAGGGTAGTCCTGAGCGTTAAAGAATATGAGACGAAACTGAAGAAGCAGCTCGGCTCCAAAGTAAAGCTCAAGCTTTCTGACAGAAGCGTAGGAAAGGGTAAGATCGTAATCGAATATAAGGATTATGACGACCTCGACAGGCTAATTTCAATACTGGGTTGAAATCTGCCGTTGATTTATGTATACTAAAGTGCCGTATGGAAAACCATGCTGCACACGGAGCTGTATCGAAGTGGTCATAACGAGGCGGTCTTGAAATCCGATTGCTAAGTTTAAACTGCGAAGAGACAGAACCAATGAAATAAATACTTTGCGGACTTGAGGTATTCCGAAAAGTGCCTCTAGGGTCCCCAAAGGGTCCCCAAACCAAAATTTGGGCGACGCGCACCTAACAATTTAGTATACAAGGAGCGGTATCGAAGCGGTCATAACGAGGCGGTCTTGAAAACCGTTTGGTGTAACAGCCACGTGGGTTCGAATCCCACCCCCTGCGTTTTGATTAGGTCGGAAGTTCAGCATTTATGCTGACTTCCGGTTTTTTAATTTTCTGCTACTTTGGTACGGTTTGGTACGTCTACTATAAAAGCCCACTCTTCAGGGCTTATTGCCGGTCTGATTTCAGAACGACGATCATAGTGTTCCGTCATCCTGATTGTTGAATGTCCGGACATGGCTCGCATAGTCTCAATGTCTTCTCCGCACTCAAGGCCGCGTGTTACCGCATAGAACCTTAGCTTATGGGATGACCTGTACTTTATCCCAGCTTGGCTGCAATAGCGCTCTAAAGCCTTATTAAAGTGTTTTTCCTTGATCGGCAATCCGGAACCGTCATCTCTTACAAATACATGCTCAGAAAAAGGGGATATTCTTCGCTGAAGCTTTAACACCTCTATTGTCTGAGGAGTAAGCGGAAGTATTCTTTTAGAATACTTGGCATTACCTTTAGGAGACCGCTCAATGTACTCACTTCCATACCATACAAGCTGCCTGCTTATCCTAACGGTCCTGTTATCAAAGTCTATATCTGACCAGTGTAAGCCACTTAATTCGCCTATACGGCAGTCCAAACGGCCCATAACCGATATTGCTCTGGCATATACGGAATCCTGTATCTTGGACCATGCAACAGTCATAAGGGCGTCATGTTCGGACTGACTGAAGACATTCTCAGAGTTATCAACTTCCTTCATTGCCAGATCTTTGGTATCGATCCTGTATGTTGATACAACATCCAGGTCTTTCTCTGTCTCTGCATACTGCATGACGGCGTTAACAAGACTCTTAATATTGCCGAATGTCGTTGCAGTCATCTGTTTGTCTGCAGTCACTTCTCTGTAAAACCTCTTTACATCGGATTTCTTCATCTTGGATACAGATAACTCATCAAACCAGGTATCTTCGATGTACTTCTTGTAAAAGTATTTATGCCGTCTGAGAGTGGCCGGTTGCCGGTGCCCCTGATTTACGATCAAAGTGTAGTAATCCAGCCATTCTGCATAGATAGCTGAAAAACTATCTATATCATTCGGGTAATAATACTTATACAGGGCTTCATATACATCTATCCTTTTCTTGCGGCATATTTGTATAGGAGTGCTTACTTTCAGCCTTCCATCCGATGTTGTATGTATCTTAGACAAATCGAATCCTGCCCGCTTAAGTGCGTTCTCATATTCAGTTTTCAAGATTCTGCTCATATGTTCCACTTCGGAACTGTCACCTGCTTCGAGTATAGCTGACTTGAGCACTTCAATCAAGGCATCCATAGATTCTTGTCACTCATTATCTGAATTATCTTCCCAACAGTTTCCCTTCCAATTCCTCAAAATCATAAGTGTTCTGTTGAAACGAATGAAATTGAGTATGCATATTCTTTTTATTCTTATCATTCTTATTCATTATTGTTTGTATACCATCTGCTGTACCATCTGCAGTACCGTCCGCAGTACCATCCGTAGTACCATGACCCTGGAAAAAGTCGTAATTATCAATGGTTATCATCGTACCATTCTTAGACATCTTGTATGTCAACATACCGTCATCGCCAAGAGCCACAAGAAACCGTCTGACTTTCCGTCTCTCCCAACCCCAGGCCTCACCAAGCTTCTCAAGGCTGGTAAGAAACTGCCCGCGTTTGATCAGCCGGGGAATTCCGTCTATCGGAACTTTAGTATCCTTGTGATTGGCCCGAAGAAGCAGATCCACCCATGCCTGTCCTCGTGAAAACGGCCGATCCTGCCATATCCAGTTTTCTCTGATCGTTCGATGTAGTTTTATCCAACCTTGTGTCATGTAGTATTTCTCCGTTTATACGTTCTTGTCGTTCTGAAAACATTCTATTTGGTTATTGCCAAGAGCAGTAATAGACACGCCATGGACGGTACATGGACGGTCTTTTGAGTGAGGGAGGATGCGGCCCTGCATATCTGCGCGCATAAAAAATAGGCTCTCGGCCCGAGGGCTTGTTCCCTCGTTACCGATTGCCTATTCTAATAATATCATGCCATTTTTTCGTAGAAAATGGACATCACATGGACATTACATGGACATCACATGGACAAAACTACAGTTGCAAATTCACGTTATTCCCGGCGGATTCTCTTACCGGACCGGTACTTACACTTATGCCCTCCGATAGTACATCCACTGATTCATAATCTGCATCAGTATCATATTCGGATGTATCACCTTCGTCAGACACATTATCTGCTCCGGAGTTTTTGTCTTTATCTGTCACCTTTCGATTGCTCTCTGACCTGCCGGTTTCGGTTCCAGTCTTTTCAGATTCAGCTGCTTCTTTCAGTTCGGCATTCGCATCAGAAAGTGTGTCTAACTGTGAAGCTGTTAAATCTTGGGCTTTTGATTCGAGATTGGCCAATTCTTCCTTTTTCTTGGTGGTGTCCGCGCCACGAGCCTCATCTAATTTAATCTCGGACTCCAAGATACCGGATTTTCCTTCAACCTCCGTCTTTACGGCACCTTGTACTTTGGCTTGATCCATGGACATATCGGCCGAGATAATGGCTTGCATACTTGCGCTTGACATACCGGCACTGCTTTTCCTTGATTTTCCATGTTGACTGTTCCCGCCAAGCATATCGGTCATTGATGGAGCGTTCTTTTTCTGGCTTTCTTTTCGCTGTTCAATCTGATGCTGGCGAAGCTGATTCTGAAGGTCAGCAATCTGTTGCTGGATTTCCTGACGCTTCTTCATCTTTTCTTCCGGTGACATATCTTTATTATCGCCCAGCTCCTGCATTTGCTTCTGGGCATTGGCAATCTGACTTTGAATGCTCTTGCTAAATGGATCAGAGTCCTTATTCATTTCAATACGAAATGACGATGCCCCTGTGGTGTTTCCGCTTATTCCGCTGATATTCATACTATAGCCTCCTTCCGAATACTATTCTTTTTTATCAATGTTTGTCGGCAATATCGATGACGGGAAGCTCGAATATTTCCCGGCATTTGTATAGGCTCCGCCATATCTGGCTGCAGAACCGGTTATGGACTGAGCTTTATCATACATTTTTGAAGCATAAGAGTTGTGGCCGGTAAAGAGCGTTTTTAAAGTGCTGATGTCAGCAGTTCTGAGCTTGTTTTCGTCTACTTCCAGTTTATTTTCCGATCCGATTGAGATTCCGATCTTACTTAGTAGTTTTTCGGTCGCTTTTGTTGTATCTGTCATCCACACTGCATTTCTAAGAACTTCTTTGGTATTGCTGCTTCCGGATGCCTCTATAGTTTTATTGTAGTTTTCAATAAATGATTTTACTGATTTCGTAATCTCATCCCAGT
>JAIKZM010000219.1 GCA_024682215.1 Saccharofermentans sp.
GAAGCTCTGGAACTACGATACCAAGAAAAAGGACGTATTGTACCTTTGCCTTGAAGATGGTGAATTCAGACTGCAGGATCGTCTTTTTAGTGCTGCACAGGATTGTCCTGAAGGATTCTATTATTGTACTGAAGCAGGAACAATCGGCAGTGGTTTGGAAGAACAGCTCACGGAACAACTTGAGATGCATCCGGGAATAGGCTTGATCATAATAGATACGCTTGCAGCTGTCCGTTGTGATCAGACCATAGCTGACATGAATACACGCAATCCTTATCAAGGTGATTACAATACAATGTATCCTCTGCATAAGCTATGTGATGATCATGACGTCACGATCCTGCTCGTTCATCATTTGCGTAAGATGCGTTCTGTGGATCCGTTTAACGACATCCTTGGTACAAGCGGTTTGTTCGGAGCTTCAGATGGTGCATATATTTTCCGCAAGGAATCCAGCGAAAGCTCTGATGTGAAGTTGTTCTTCAGAGGCCGTGATATGCCGGAGCGTATTCTCACCATAAGGTTCAATAACACTTTGGGGCACTGGGATCTTGTTAAAGAAAACACACCCGTTGAAGATGCATTTCAGAACGATGAAGACCTCAGGAAGGCTCTTGAATATCTTAATGAGCATGGTTCTTTCGACGGTACTGCCACTGAATTCTGCAATCTGATACAGGCCAGTAAGAAACCTCAGTCGATCAGCGGAAAGCTTTGGAACCGAAAGAACGAACTCGTCAAAATGGGATTCATCTTTACCCGTGAACACACCCGTGACGGTTCTCACATAACATTCAGAAAAGTCGAGCAGTTGCCTCAGAAAGCTGAAAACACCATAAAAGGCGGATGCTATCCATTCGATCTTGTGTTATGCGGCAACACGATTGAACTGAATCAACGCTGTGGCAATAAAGCCGTCACATCATCACAGTCATCACACTTAGATAAATATATGGAGTTATGAAAATGAATAATAAAGATATCAACATTATCGTAGATCAGAACACAAGCGATACAACTAAAGAAAAAAGAGGTATCGGTTACCTTTTCGCCTTGTTGGTTAAACAGAGAAAGCATGAGAACGACGAGGCTTATTTAGCCACGCTGAAAGAAAAGAAGCTCCTCAGCGTAGAGGAAGCTGCAGACCTTTTCGGCATCGGCAGAACGAAGATAAGACAGTTGTCTTCCGGTGATAACTGTCCGTTCGTTCTTTGGATCGGCGGGCACAGAAAGATCAAGCGCGAAGAGTTTGAGAAATATCTCATGGATCAGTTTTCTGTCTAATTCGCTAACACTCAAAGACGTTACGGATTATAATGAATCCGTAGCGTTCTTTGTAGTCGCAGTGAAAGGAGTTAATCAATGACTACAGAGATTAGAAGAAAAGATACTAAAAACCGCGTGCTGAAGCAGTACGAATCGGTAAGGAAAGACGGCAGATACTGTTTTAGGTATCCTATCGGGAACGGTAAGAGAAGATCTATTTACGCCGATACTCTTGAGGAGCTTCGTAAGCGTGAAAAGTCTGTCCAAAAAGATATCGTTGACGGAATCAACCTCAACAATGATCTATCGATCAACGAATTATATGAGAGATGGGTCAATATCAAAAGAGGTCTCAAGGAAACAACATTTTCAAACTATAAGTATATGTATGAGATGTTTGTTGCCAAGGATTTCGGTCACAGAAAGATAACTACCGTTAAGAAATCGGATGTAAGAGCATTCTATAACACACTTAATGAGGTTAGAGGATTGGCACTTGGAACGATCGACAGCGTACATACCGTTCTGCATCAGGTATTTGATCTTGCCGTTGAAGATGAGTATATCCGTTCTAATCCTGCAGATAAAGCTTTGCTGGAACTCAAGCGTTCATGCAAAAGAGGTATGCGCTGCAAGAACGAGAAACCGAGAGCTCTGACAGTGCCCGAGATGAAACTTTTCGAAGATTTCATCAATACCGATAAGCGCCATGAGATGTTTCAACCTATCTTCACTGTCATGCTTTGGACAGGAATGAGAGTTGGTGAAGTAACTGGACTTATCTGGGATGACATTGATTTTGAAAAGAAACTGATACATGTTCAGAGGACACTCGTGTACTTTGATCGTGGCGGAACTGAAAGATGCGGATATGCAATCAACACGACGAAGACGAAAGCCGGAGATAGATACATCCCCATGCTTCCGCAAGTGATTGATGCTTTTATCAAGCAAAAAGCACTTCTTGAACTTACCGATAGAAAGTGTGAAATATCTGTTGATGGAATAACAGACTTTGTGTTCCTTAACCGGTTCGGTGGACCGTTCAACCAAAGCTCACTGAACAGAGCTTTAGGAAGAATCATGAAAGACTGCAATTTCAAGCAGATAGACAGCGGAGTTAAGGATCCGGTAATGATACCGCCTCTTGCAAATCACTGGCTAAGACACACTTTCGCAACACGTTGCGTAGAAGCCGGGATGCCAGTGAAAGCGTTGCAATCAGTGCTCGGGCACTCCGATATCGAGACAACACTTGATATCTATACTGATGCAAGTACTGATTACACTACAAAGGAACTGGCGGCTGCTCATGCATTCTTCAACAACAACGACTTGAGTGGCGGACATTCGAGTGCAGGCAAAAATGAAGACGATCATTCAGCTGTCGTACGCCCGATTTACGCCAAGTCAACAGACGTATGTGAAGACATTTAAAAGAATGTCTTCTCAGAAAAACCAATAAAATCGGATGAGCAAAGTTTATGCGAACATATGTTCTTGTATGTGTCCCATTAATAGCGCATCCCGACGATGAGGCCCTTGGACTAACAAACCATTGATTTTATTGGCTTTGCGAGACCTAAGGCAAGAATTTACGACGGATTTACGACCGATTTGCTCATAATGTGCCATATTATGACAAAATACGGTCGTACGACAAAA
>JAIKZM010000222.1 GCA_024682215.1 Saccharofermentans sp.
CATCACCAAGGCTCTCATGGAGAACCTCGACATCTACAATCCTATCCGTATGATGGCTGACTCCGGCGCGCGTGGTTCCAACAACCAGATCAAGCAGCTCGCAGGTATGCGTGGTCTCATGCAGGATACGACAGGTGACACGATCGAAATCCCGATCAAGTCTAACCTCCGTGAAGGCATGAACGTTCTCGAGTTCTTCATCTCATCACACGGTGCGCGTAAGGCTCTCTCCGATACGGCTCTCAAGACGGCTGAATCCGGATACCTCACAAGACGTCTCGTTGACGTTGCACAGGCTGTTGTTGTTGCAGAGGAAGACTGCGGAACAGACGACTTCACATGGGTCAAGGAGATCACAGAAGTCTCCAACAAGAAGACCAACGTCATCAAGTCACTCAACGACCGTCTCTATGGCCGTTATGCTGCTGAGGACATCAAGAACTATCAGACAGGCGAGATCATCGTTAAGAAGAACGAACTCATCGACGCTCTCAAGGCTGAAGAGATCTGCGATTCCGTAGACCTCGCAAAGCAGGAAGCAAACGATGAGCGCGCTAAGATCGCTGACTCCGTCAAGATCAAGGGCGAAGTTACACCCGAGAAGCTTGCTGAGCAGCAGAAGAAGATCGACGCTAAGCTCGCTGACGCTGAGGCTGCAGGAAAGATCCTTTCCAGACAGCAGATCGAAGACCTCGGAAAGCTCAAGATCAGATCAGTATTCGACTGCCGCTCCAGAAGAGGCGTCTGCACAAAGTGCTATGGTATCAACCTTGCTACCGGCCGCCCTGTTGCTGTCGGTGAAGCAGTCGGTATCATCGCTGCACAGTCCATCGGTGAGCCTGGTACACAGCTCACGATGAGAACGTTCCACTCCGGTGGTATCGCTGGTTCAGGCGAAGATATCACGCAGGGTCTCCCTCGAGTTACTGAGATCTTCGAAGCAAGAGATCCTAAGGGTCACGGCATCATTTCTTCCATACCCGGATCCGTCAAGATCGCTGAGAACGAGAAGACAAAGCAGAAGACCATCATCGTTACCCCTGTTCTTACAGACGGCGTAGAGCCCGTTAAGGATGCTAAGGGCAACCCGATCGAGAAGATGGAGTACAAGGTACCTTCACACGCTACCCTCACCGTTAAGGACGGTCAGGTCATCGAAGCCGGCGATCAGATCATCGACGGTAAGATCGATCCTAAGGAGATCCTCAAGGTTAAGGATATCCGTGCGGTACAGAAGTACATCATCAGCGAGATCACAAAGGTTTACTACTCAGGTGGTGGTGTTAACATCAACGATAAGCACATCGAGATCATCGCGAAGCAGATGATGCGCCGTGTACAGATCGATGAACCCGGCGATACAGGCTTCATGACAGGTACAACTGTTGACTGGTATAACTACATCTCCAGGAACAGAGACTGTGAGGAGCAGGGTCTGCAGCCTGCACAGGGCAACACGATCCTCCTGGGTATTGCAAAGGCCGCAAGCGCATCCGACTCCTTCATGTCCGCCGCATCCTTCCAGGAGACCGCAAAGGTCCTCACAGATGCAGTCATCAAGGGCAAGGTCGATCCGCTCGTCGGTATCAAGGAGAACGTCATCATCGGTGCTCTCATCCCTGCCGGTACAGGCGTCAAGTCGCATAACGACATTACGGCTGTTCCTGTCATCAAGGCTAACAGCAAGGTCATCACAGGCCACGAGTACGGCGAGGATGACGGCGACGTTAAGTTCTTCGAGAACGATTACCTTGATCAGGTGGAGGCTCACAATGAACTTCTCGATGAGCAGGAAGGCACAAACTATGCTGACAGGCTCGACAAATAAGTAATAAGTTTGTCGCGCTACTGTAAAGCATCAAGTAATATTTACAGTTTATAATTACGCCGAGGGAGTCTTTCCCCCGGCGTTTTTATTCAAAACTGCCACACATTAGAGTGAACTGACCGCAATTACGGCTTTTGGGGCGTGTTATAATCAAGGCATGGTTTTTAAGCATAACAGAAGACAGCATATCCTGGCGATCGCGGTAGCTTTCTTTGCTGCCGTACCAGCAATATGCCTTCCGATAGGCGTAAGGGCCGGAATGAGTCCGGGGACCAGAGTTGCCAAAGCTTATGCAAATGTTTTCGGTGAAGACGAGGAAGACGATGACGTAACCATCGAAGATTGGGCTCTCGTAGGGAGCGACGATGAGATGGAGGATTCCGAGACCGGCGAAAAGGATTCCGACAAGGACGATAAGGAAGAGAGTTCGAAAGACTACGAGGACATCCCCAAGTATTACGTATACCAGTCTTATGACAGCCTGAACCATCCGAACGAGCTTCTGGCTCCGGAGTTTTTCACGCCTGACAATACGCAGTTCTATTCCAAGGTAGCTGCAGCACTTAAGACAAAGCCTGCGATGAACGCACCTACCGTTACCACGATACACAAGGGCCAACCGGTAATAAGGACAGGCCTCGGCGATACATGGTCAAAGGTCCGCACGGAGAACGGCAAGGAGGGATTCATCCTCACTTCCAACATCCAGGACACGATGGTAAAGGTCAACGCGAAGTTTATTGTCTGGGTTGATACGGGCAGCCTTACCGTAAGGAAGGAAGCTTCATCTGATGCATCCAAAGTCACTACGGCTTATAAGCACGCCAGGCTCGCGGTTACCCAGGTAGTCGGCGACAAGTGGTATAAGGTCACAACGGCAAACGGCAAGTCCGGTTATGTTCCGAAGTCTTACACGACAAGGAAGGCTCCGCCTACGCCCACACCTACTCCCACGCCGCGTCCGACAAGAAAGCCTACTGCAAAACCGGCTGCGAAGAAAACATCCAAACCCAGCTACGGCAATGTTAAAAAGCTTCCGAAGATCACCGGTAAGAACGGTTCATCGATCGTCGCCATTGCCCAGTCAATGCTCGGTGTTAAGTATAAGTTTGCGGGATGCTCCAGAAGCGGCATCGACTGCTCGGGTCTCGTAAAGTACTGCTATGCTCAGATCGGCATCAGGGTACCTCACGGCGCCACACAGATATGGAAGCATTCCGGTGTCACGGTTCCGAGATCCGCGTTAAAGCCCGGTGACGTCGTCTGTTATTCAAAGGGAAGCATATGTCCCCACGTAGCGATCTATGTCGGCGGAGGCCAGATCATCCACGCATCCGATTCCAAGGGCAAGGTCTGCTATGCCAACATGGATATCATGAAGATCAAGGGATTTAAGAGACTTATCAGATAACAGGCATCTTTAATAGTGATTTTTGTTATGCGGGTCCGCTTTTTGTGATGCGGTCCCGCGTTTTATTTTGTAAAATAAAATGGCAGTGAAAAGGAGGATGTGATCATGGTTGAGAAGAGCATAGATCTGTTTTTGAACGAGCTTTCTTCGGGTGCACCGGTACCGGGCGGCGGAGGAGCATCAGCATTGGCGGGAGCTTGTGCGTCAGCGCTTGCATCCATGGTCGCGAACCTTACCACAGGCAAGAAGAAGTACGCCGAGTATCAGGGCGAGATAGACGTTATCCTCGAAAAGACGGCTTCTCTCGTTAAGGATTTCGAGAGCCTTATCGAAAAGGACGCCGAGGTTTTCGAGCCCCTGGCGAAGGCATATTCCATCCCTAAGGATGAACCCGGAAGGGACGAGGCACTTGAAAAGGCACTTAAGACTGCGTGCTCAGCTCCTTTCGAGATCGTAATGAAGACAAAGGAAGCCTGCGAGATAATCGTGCGTCTCGAGACCATCGGATCGAGACTTGCATTGAGCGATGTCGGAGTTGCGGCAGCGATGCTCCAGACTGCGGCAAAAGGTGCGGCTATGAACGTGTATATCAATACCAAATTAATGAAAGACAGAAGTTATGCCGAAGACCTCAACGAAAAAACAGTGAAGACTGTTGAGGAAGTCGACGGCAAATGCGCTGCAGTTTATGAAGGCGTAAAGAACAGCCTTACCGGAGGAGACAACAAATGAGAAGATTAGGCGGAAAAGAAGTCGGTGACGCAATACTTGCATCACTTGCCCCGAAGATAGAGGAACTTGGCAAAAAGGGCATCGTCCCCACATTGGGAGTACTGCGCGTAGGTGCAAGGGAAGATGACCTTGCTTATGAGCGCGGCCTTAAGAAGAAGTTCGAATCCGCCGGATGCGGTGTTAAAGTCCTTGAGCTTCCTCTTGATGCCAGCCAGGAGGATCTGGACAAAGGTTTTGACAGCCTTAACAACGCGGATGACATTCACGGCATCCTGGTCTTCAGACCTCTTCCCAAGGGACTTTCCGACAGCCACATGAGAAGCACGATAAAGCCTTCCAAGGATTCTGACTGCATGGATATCCGTAATATGGCGGGGATCCTTTCAGGTGATAAAAACGCTGCAGGTCCGTGCACGGCAGAGGCTGTCGTACGTCTTATCGAGCATTACGGCATCGATACCAAGGGAAAGAAGACAGTCGTTGTAGGCAGAAGCCTCGTCATCGGCCGTCCTGTTGCGCTCATGCTCATAGCAAGAGACGCGACGGTAACCGTCTGCCATACCAAGACTGTTGATCTTCCCGGAGAATGCAGGAATGCGGACATCATCGTTGCATGCTGCGGTGTCGCGAAGACCATCGGACCTGATTATTTAAGAGAAGGCCAGATCGTGATCGATGTTGGAATGAATGTCGATGAGGAAGGCAGGCTCTGCGGCGATGTCGATTACGACAAGGCCTCTGAGATCGCCGAAGCTGTCACACCCGTACCCGGAGGAGTCGGTTCGGTAACAACCTCAGTCCTTCTCAAGCATGTAGTAGACAGCTGCGCCGGAGCCTGATAAGTGAAAGGCAGGAAGAATAACGCCGCTTCCGAAAACCAGACGGCACTGAAGAACAGATGCCCCGCAGCCAAAGACTGCGGAGGCTGTGCTTTTGCCGGAAAGACATATGCATACAGCTGCTCCGAGAAGTACGGATATGTAAGGAAACTGATGCCGAAAGACTGTAAGGTCAACGATATCAACACCTGTGACGCTCCTTTTCACTACCGCAACAAGGTGCATTCGGGATTCAAAAAGCTCAGGAACGGAAAGATCATATGCGGTCCTTACGAGCAGGGCTCACACAGGATCGTTGAAGTAGATTCCTGTCTTATAGAGAATGAGACCGCTTCGGCGATAATCAGGGACTGCGCTGACATCGCGGCAAAGACCGGCGTTCCCATATATAACGAGACGACATGTACCGGTGAACTCAGGAGAGTGCTCGTAAGAGTCGCCGAAAAGACCGGTGAGATAATGGTCGTCATCGTGATCGGAAACAAGTACTTCAGGCAGAAGACAGCATTCATCAAAGAACTTACGAAGCGTCATCCCGAGATAACGACGCTGCTCATAAACATAAACCGCCGCCGCGATTCCATGATCCTCGGCAGCGAGACCAGGAAAGTCTCCGGAAAGGGATACATAACGGATATTCTTCTGGGCAGGGAATTCAGGATCTCACCCACTTCTTTTTACCAGGTCAACCATGACCAGGCCGAGGTTTTATACAGCACTGCGGTGCGCCTTGCCGATTTCAAGGGTACCGAGCGTGTAATAGACGCATACTGCGGAACCGGAACAACGACTCTCACATTTGCAGGTTTCACAGGCACCATCACAGGCGTTGAGATCAACCCCGAAGCTGTTTCCGATGCGGTCAGGAACGCTAAGACGAACGGCGTTAAGAACGCTGAATTTGTATGCGCAGATGCCGTTGAATACATGGAGCAGCTTGCAGCCGAAGGTGAAAAGATCGATGTCGTCATGATGGATCCGACCAGGCTCGGAACTGACGAACGTTTCATAAAAGCATGCGAAAAGCTCTCTCCCGGAAAGATAGTCTATATATCATGTAATCCCGATACGCTTGCCCGCGATCTGAAAGTATTTGCCAAGTGCGGATACAGGGCGTGCGTGGCTGAGCCCGTGGATATGTTCCCCTGGACTTCAAGCATAGAGACGGTCGTTCTTTTGTCCAAAACTCCCGTGTAACATTATTACGAACTCACATATAACTGCCTGACAAGCCTGCTCGGAAATGCATGAAAGAGAGGAGCCTGAAATGAAATACACAAAACTCGGAAACTCGGATCTTAATGTATCGCGCATCTGCATGGGTTGCATGGGCTTCGGTGATGCGGGAAAAGGACAGCACAGCTGGACGCTCGATGAAGAGCAGTCGAAGGCGATAATCAAAAGAGGGTTGGAATTAGGTGTCAATTTTTTTGATACCGCGATCGCATACCAGAGCGGCACGAGCGAGCAGTACCTGGGCCGTGCGCTGAAAGATCTTGCAAGGCGTGAAGATGTGGTGGTTGCGACTAAATTTCTGCCGAGGACCCAAGAAGAGATAGAAAAAGGCATCAGCGGCCAGCAGCATGTCGAAAACATGATCAACATGAGCCTTGGCAATCTTGGGATGGATCACGTGGACCTTTACATCTATCACATGTGGGACTGGAACACCCCGATCTATGAAATACTCGAAGGACTGAACAATGCGGTCAAAGCGGGAAAGACAAGATATATCGGAATCTCCAACTGCTTCGCATGGCAGATAGCCAAGGCAAACGCGCTGGCTGAGAAGGAAGGCTTTGC
>JAIKZM010000226.1 GCA_024682215.1 Saccharofermentans sp.
TTCTGTCGTAAGGTTAGGTACGAGAAGATACTCTGAAAATGTACGTGATTCCTGCTCGAAAATCTTTGCCATACTTTGACCCCCTAAATGTATAATTTATAAATATTAGCACAAAGCGCGCGTTATGTCGCAAGAAAAATCAGTTTTTTTCGCCCGATTTAGGTGGCACTTTGAATAAAAAAGACCCGCGCGGGAATCTTTCCTGCACGGGTCATGTTGTTTATCTCTGAGATCAGATCTCTTCGCTGCCGGTTGCCTCGGGTGCGGATGCCTCAGGCTCAACTGCTGCGGGAGCCTCGGCAACTGTCGGTTGGGCAGGTGCAGCGGGCTTCTCAGACGGAGGAGTAGCGCAGGCGTTCGGAGGAGCGATAACGTCAGCGGGAATGGCGTCATCATCAGCGAATCTCGCTCCGCACTTGAAGCAGAAAGCGTTGGCAAGCTGGTTCTCGGTGCTGCAGATAGCGCACTTCTTGAGGCCCTTTTCCCTTAAGATCTTGATATTGAGCTCTTCGATGTCCTTGTAGATGTTGGAAATCGATTCGCAGCGTGCATTGATGTCCTTTGTGACATCAATGTTCATGTCCTTGTACTGCCCGTAATAAAGATGGCCTATCTCGTCGTAGTATTTGCGGATAGTGTCCTTCTTCTCATTGATCATCTTCTGGTAATTGATGATGTTCTTACCCTTCTGGTCCTGGAATAATGCCATGACAACTTCCTCCTTTAACGGGTTAACAACAATTATACAGCATGGAGTTGAGATTTGCATTAACAGACAAAAAAGGCGCCCTGACGGACGCCTTTTCAATGTGTTTTTCTATGCGATCAGATCTTCTGCGGCTTGATCTGCCAAATTTCCTCTGCATACTCCTTGATGGTTCTGTCTGAAGAGAACTTGCCGGAATTGCAGATGTTGACCCAGCACATCTTTGCCCACTTGAGCTCGTCCTTGTAGTCCATGTACATTCTGTCGCGCTGCTTTCTGTAGTCGTCGAAATCACCGAGTACATAATAAGGATCGCCGGGCTGCCAGTTGGAACCGTAGATGAGTCCGTTGAACAGGTCGTTGAACATTCCGGAGCCTTCATCGTTGAAAGAGCCGTCGGTAAGCCTGTCGAGGCACTTCTTGAGGCCGGGGATGTTCTCGTACTGCCACTTCGGATTGTAGTAAGCCTTTGTTGCAGCCATATCCTGGGCGCGGCAGCCGAAGATGTAGATGTTGTCGTCGCCTACACAGTCAGCGATCTCAACGTTAGCGCCGTCTAATGTACCGAGAGTTACGGCACCGTTCATCATGAACTTCATGTTGCCTGTACCGGAAGCCTCGAGGCCGGCAGTGGAGATCTGCTCTGAAACATCAGCTGCAGGGAACATCTTCTCACCGACGGAAACGTTGTAGTTCTCGACGAATGCGACCTTGAGCTTGCCTTTCATGGCAGGATCGGAGTCGATGAGGTTGGCGATCTCATTGATGAACTTGATGATGGCCTTAGCCCTGAAGTATCCCGGAGCAGCCTTTGCAGCGAAAAGGATCGTTACCGGCGGCATGCCGAGCTTAGGATTCTCCTTAAGCCTGTCATAGAGGTTAAGGGCATACAGCGCATTGAGAAGCTGTCTCTTGTATTCGTGGAGACGCTTGATCTGGATGTCGAAGCAGGAGTCGGGGTTGAGCTCAATGCCGCGAGTCTTCTTGAGGTAATCGGCAAAGCTTTCCTTGTTTGCTTTCTTGATCTCGATGAAACGCTTCATGACCTTCTTGTCATCCTTGTATTTCTCGAGTTTCTTGAGTTGATCAAGGTCAGTGACCCACTTATCGTCACCGAGGAGCTCGGTGATGAGGCCTGCAAGTGCGGGATCGCATGTGCGCAGCCACCTTCTGGGTGTAACGCCGTTTGTCTTGTTGGAGAACTTCTCGGGATAGATTCCGTACCAGTCCTTGAGAGTCTCGTTCTTGAGGATGTCGGTGTGGAGGGCAGCAACGCCGTTTACGGAGTGAGAACCGTAGATAGCGAGCCATGCCATGTGGATCTTGCCGTCTGCCAAAGGAGACATACGGTCAATGAGCTCCGAATAGAGGCCGGCCTCGTACATCTGGGCACGGAACTGATTGTTGATTCCTTCGATGATCTCGTAGATCCTCGGGAAGAGGAAACGGAAGATGGAGATGTCCCACTTCTCGAGAGCCTCAGCCATGATCGTGTGGTTGGTGTAAGCAAATGTTGCTTTTACGATCTCCCATGCCTCTGTCCACTCGATGCCGTTCTCATCGACCAAAAGTCTCATGAGCTCGGGAATGGCGACTACCGGGTGCGTGTCGTTGAGCTGGATGGAGTTGTATTTCGCAAAATCGTGCAGATCATTACCATGATACTTCTTGTAACGGTAGATGATGTCCTGGAGAGAAGCGGAAACAAAGAAGTATTGCTGTCTTACACGGAGGACCTTTCCGTCATATGAAGTGTCGTTGGGGTAGAGGACTCTCCAGATGTCCTGAACACGGTTCCTCTCGATGACGGCATCGTCGAAACGCTGTGAATTAAAGAGATTGAAGTCGAATTCCTGAGCAGGCTCAGCCTTCCAAAGTCTCAGAAGGTTGACGTTCTTTGTGCCGTAACCTGTGATGGGAAGATCGCAGGGGATAGCCCAGACATCGATGTCCTGATAGTGGACCTTTACCTTGCGGTCATATCTGGGAAGGATGAACGGATAGCCGTGTTCCATCCAGGAATCAGGATATTCATGCTGGAATCCGTTCTCGATAGCCTGTCTGAAGAGGCCGTAACGGTAGAGGATGCCGTAACCTGTTACAGGAAGGTTGAGGGTAGCGCATGAATCGAGGAAGCATGCCGCGAGACGTCCCAAGCCGCCGTTTCCGAGCGCCGGATCAGTCTCTTCCTCAAGAATATCGGTGATATTAAGGCCGAAGGAGGAAAGAGCTTCCTTTGCCTGGTCGTAAATACCTAAGTTTACAAGGTTATTGAGCATCGAACGGCCTTCGAGGAACTCGGCAGAGAAATAGTGAGCCTGTCTGCCCTTGTTGTACTTGTGTCTTGAAGCCATCCAATTCTCGGAAATAAGCTCAACGATTGATTTAGCGAGTGCTGTCCAGTAATCCCTGGGCGTTGCCTGCTCAAGGCTCATACCAGTTTCGGCTCTGACATGCGCCTGCATCATCGATTCGAGCTGTTTTGCAGTAACTGTAGCCATTTTTCTTTACTTCGGCGGACATTTCCGCCTACTGCCTCTCCTTTGAATTTATGAGTAATTTTATCAATGGTTATATCAAAACACAATTTTGTTGCCGAAAATCGTACAAATTAAAAAGAATCTGATAAATGATTTGCAGTTTTGTTGTCTGAATATTACAATTACTTCTATGATTTTATTAAACCCTTTAACTCTTATTTGTTGTATTGCTGCGTCGGTAGTACTGGGAGCCGGATTCGGCCTGTTTATTACTTGGCTTTTCGGAAAATTCCCGGAAAGCTGGCTTCAGGATTACGGAGTAAAGGAAACTGACCCGGATTACCGTGTTTCAAAACGCATGAGATGGTTCCCGGAGGGCCTTGCAGCCTGCATCATCTGCGCCATCTGCTATATCGTCGCGGTCATCTTCTGCGGCAATTCATACATAGGTGAGTCTTTTAAACCCCTTCATTTGCTGGTTATCGTACTTCTGATCCCGGATCTCGTCCTCGTCATGATGTCTGACAAGCTCAACAGGATAATTCCGGACCAGTTTTCCGCCTATATCGCCATAGTTGGCGTTATTTCCGTGGTTTCAGATCTTACGGAGGGCTCCGTCTGGTTCACTCCCGAGGCAAAATGGTATATGCCTATCTTAAACAAGGTCATCGCTTCCGTTATAGGAGGCGGTGTTGTCTGGATCATCGGTGTGGTATCCATTACTTTCTTTGGCAAGGAAAGCATCGGCATGGGCGACATGAGACTGCTTTTCGCTACCGGTCTCATTACCGGATGCTACGGAATAATAGTTCTTATCTATGTCGCAATATTTACGGCTCTCATTTGGGCTATTCCGCTTCTCATACGCAAGAGAAGAAGGATCGCCAGGGAAAAGGCCATGATCAAGGCATCACCGGATCCCAGAAAAGCACGTCTCGAGCTTCAGAGGGAAAAAGCGAAGGTCCATTTCGCGGAAGATCCCGATTATATGGCTTTCGGACCTTTCCTTGCGCTCGGATGCGGTGTTTTCTGCATCATGGAGCCCTTTTTCTATGAGAAGATGCTCAACATAATAAACATTCTCGGAGTCCATTTCTGATGGCAGCTCCAAATCCTGAAAAAGGTTTTTTTCAAAAGCGTTTTGGTGTGCCCCGCCCTTTTAACTGGGGATATTCTTTTCTTTTTGCGGCCATAGGCTCCGCTGCCACCCTGATGCTCGCGCTGATCGTTTTCGAGAGCGGGAGTCTCCCATTTTCGACCACTTCCATAGTCGGATGCGGCCTTATCACAGTAATGATGACTACGATGGCACTTATGCTGCCCGCAGTTTTTATTCCCGAAAGGAGCGGACTTGAGATTACCGGAAAGTATACGGGAGCAGGAACGCTCATCATGTCATTTCTCTCCGGAGCCCCGATCTTTCTGATCCGCGCGTCTTTCCGCAATATCTTTACTTATTTCTGGCTTCGTTTGGGCAATGCGGTCGTCTTTCCGGCGCTGTTCTCATATGCCGTGGACAACACGAAGACTGCTCTGGCGCTGCAGATAATCACAGATTCACTGATACCCGCGCTCGGGATCTCCGTTTTCTTTTACGGACTTATGTGGTCTGGTATCAGGAACACCGACAAAGACCTCTCATATTGGGTGATACCTCTGCTGTTATGCCTCTATTCTCTTAATTTCCCGGATCTGCCGGGCCTGTTTGTCACGGGAATTTGGCTCTGCCGCGTCAGAAAGGATGCCGGAAACATCTGGGGCCCGTTTCTTTGCCTTGCGGGAAGCCGCTTTTTCAGCCTTATAATGCACGGGGTAATAGATGAAGTCGACCTTACGATCCTTCGCACATACTCAGACATGCCCGTAACATTCTTCTTTTCGTCGATACCGGCGCTTGTCGTTGCGGGAATACTCTTCGCGTTCTTCCGCAAGATGCTCGGAGACTTCAATTACACCTACACAGCTGACGTATATGGTGATGAAGGCAGCAAGTATACTGCTCCCGATGACAGCCAGACAGTCAACAGATTCAGGGCAGGATTTAACACGGCTTTCTTTATGGGTGTTATAATATTTGTTATCTTTTGGATATTAATGTTTAAGGGAATCAGGTTATGAATGACATAGAGCGATATAACAGAGACCGAGCATCGGTCATGTCGATGATCAAGTTCATCCTGATCATCGGGATCACTGTTGCGATTTGCTATTGTGCCAAGGTTGTCGTTGTCATATTGGTACCTTTCCTCATTGGCTTCATGCTCGCGAAGACCGCAAACCTCATTGCAAAGCCGATATCCAAGATCTTCGACAAGAATCCACAGAACGTTAAGCCGGGAAAGAAGAAATCCACAAGGACGACAACTGCGCTCGTCTGCTACGTTATCCTCAACATTATCCTGGTAATCTCGATCGTTGTTCTCTGCATCGGACTGCTCTGGCAGGCGAACACCGTGCTCAACAGGCTTTCCTCAGCTTCTGTGAGCCTGAGCACCGGGGCATCTCTGAGCAAGTCCATTCTTGAAAGGTTTTCCGTTGCAAACGGCGGTTTTATTACTGATGACATGATGACATCGCTTCAGGGCGACATTGACGGCATCGGCCAGAACATTGTCGCAGCGATCCCGACTTTTATCAGGTCATCGCTTTCCACGATCTGGAAACTGATAGGAAACCTTCCTTACGCTATCTTTGTTGTCATCAGCATTATGCTGAGCGGCTTCTATTTTATAAATGACGGTCCGGCGGTCCTCAAGTTCTTCGCAAGGAACACCCCGAACAGGAAGTTCAGGAACCGTGTCTTCGGCTTGATCAACGACCTGTCCATGACGGTCTTCCGTGTATTGGGCGGTTACATGGCACTGTTCATCATAACCGCGGCTGAAGCATATCTGGTCTTTATGGCTGCCGGCGTTTACAATTATGCCCTTATCCTCGCACTGATCACGGCACTTATCGACTTCATGCCGGTACTTGGCATAAGCGCCACCATGATTCCCGTCATGATCTGGCTGTTTCTTAATGGAAAAATCACTTCGGTTGTTATTATAATAATAGGAATGGCGATAATGACCGTCATCAGACGTTTCATTGAGCCGCCGATACTTGGAAAGTCTATGCACATACATCCGCTCCTGACACTGGTTGCCATGGCAGCGGGCGTATATATCTGGGGTGCGATCGGCTTCCTTTTGGGACCCGCTCTCGCGATAATTATCTTGCAGATCATCAAGGTCTTTGAGATAGACAAGAAAGTCGGTGAATATCTGTCGGGTGTCTTTGAGAGGTTCTTTGCTCCAAAGGAAACTGACAAAAAAACCGGCAAAAAGAAGGGCGGAAAAGAAGCCGC
The DNA here is from genome assembly GCA_024682215.1 of Saccharofermentans sp. Lineage (GTDB taxonomy): Bacteria > Bacillota > Clostridia > Saccharofermentanales > Saccharofermentanaceae > Saccharofermentans. The sequence goes on from JAIKZM010000226.1 coordinate 6,536, forward strand.
CGCGGCAACGGAAAACAACACAGAGGATTAGGCAACAAAGAAAGGGATCTATATTAGGAGGATTCTATGAAGACATGTCTCAAATGCGGAGCACAGTTCTCCGACACAGCACAGTTCTGCTCAAACTGCGGATTCAAGGATGTCCAGTTCTGCCCTGAATGCGGAAAGCCCCGCACTCCCGGCTCATTATTCTGCACCGGATGCGGCAGAAGATACTATACCGCACCCGAGGGCGAGGCAGCACCTGCTGCTCAGGTTCCCGCTGCTCCCGAAGTTCCGGCTGAAGTTGCTGCTGCTCCTGTTACAGAAGCTGCACCTGCCGTTGAGGCAGCTCCCGCACCTGTTACTGAAGTAGTTCCCGTTGAGGCCGCAGCAGCACCGGCTCCTATAGCAGAGGTCGCTCCCGCTGTTCCTGTTGAAACCGCACCGGAAGTAGCTGCAGCAATCCCTGCTGCTGAAGTTATGCCTCCTGTTCAGGCGGCAGCCCCGGTTGCACCGGCCGCACCCGTTGTACCTGCAGCGGCAGCTCCGGCTAAGAAGAAGTTCCCGATCGTTCCCGTGATCATCGGCGGTGTTGCGCTTATGGCAGCAGCCGGTGTTGCGGTATTCTTTATTGCCACGACACCTTCCAGAAAATATAAGGCAGCCGTAAAGGCTTACGAAGACGGCAACTATGCTGAAGCAGTTGCAGGCTTTGAGGCTGCAGGCAACTTCCAGGACGCTAAGGAGCGTGCCGAGGAAGCAGCTACCGTAATGCATTACGAGAACGGCAAGAAGGCTTTCGATGACGGAGACTTCGAGAAGGCTAAGGAGGAATTCAAGGCTGCCGGCAAGTATAAAGACGCTAAAGAAAAGCTTGCCGAATCCGAGTTCGCCGGACACTATGCAAAGGGTGTTTCACTCAGCGAATCCGATCCTGATGCAGCTATCGCTGAATTCGAACAGGCGATCGACTACAAGGACGCTAAAGAAAAGGTTTATGAACTCCTTGTAAGCCAGGGCGACAAGGCGCTCGCTGCCGAGCAGTTCGAAAAGGCTGCCGACTACTACAAGAAGGCAGGAACATATAACGATAAGGGCATCTCCGAGAAACTCCAGAATGTTCTCTATGAAGAAGGCGTCAAGGCTTTCAATGACAAGAAGTTCGACAAGGCACTTGAGTATTTCCAGTCTGCAGGCGATTACAAGGATTCCACAGAGCAGGTAAAGAAGTGCTATTACGAGATGGGCGCTGCTTCAGAGGCTGCCAACGATCTTGATGCTGCCGTAAATTACTATACTTCGGCAGGAAGCTACAAGAATGCTGCAGATAAGGTAAAGGAACTCTGCTACAAGCAGGGCGAGAATGCCGTTGCTGCAGGTGACAGCAAGAAAGCTGCTGACCTTTTCGCAAAGGCCGGAGACTATAAGGATGCAGCAACCAAGGTTAAGGAGATCTACTACAAGCTCGGTACAGATGCTCTTGACCAGAAGGACTGGGATAATGCAGCTGACTATCTGAAGCAGGCAGGCGACTACAAGGATGCTCAGAACAAGGCTAAGGCAGCTTACTACAACAAGGCTGTAGCTCTCCTCGAGGCAAAAGATTACACAAAGGCTGCAGAGTATCTTGCTCTTGCAGGAAACTATAAGAATGCCAAGACACTTCTGGGCGATACAGCGTACGCGCAGGGCGTTGATGCTCTTAAGAACGGTTCTTATGAGCAGGCTAAGTCGCTGTTCACGAACTGCGGCAATTACAAGTTTGCAAAGGAACTCATCAAGGTATGTGACGCTGAGGCTGCTTTTGCCAAGGGTGACTACAACGGAGCTTCCGCACAGTATTCCAAGGTTTCTGCAAAAGCCAAGGTATCCGGATTTGATGTTCAGGGCAGAAAGCAGTTCTGCATCACCAAAGCCGCTCTTGAAAAGGTTTCCGGTAATTATACTGCTTATTACAATAACGTTATAGTCCGTAACATCACGACATATAAGTACACCTATTTCAAGAGAACTTACCGCAGATGGTGGTATTTATCGAGTGTTCGTGAAGGACAGTATGTTGATGTAAGTTACGTTGAGAATGAAAACGGATCATTTGATGTCACTTTTGAGGTTGCATATGTCCGTTTCCTCAACTATTCGATAATCCAGTCAAACGTTAAGACAGAAGTTACAGTTGCAAGGGTTACGCTCAAGAACCAGAAGAAGTTCCCGACCTCCGTCAAGCTCGGCGGCGGCGCTACTCTCAAGTACAAGAGCGGCGTGTTTACCGTGACATATGCAAAAAACCAGAAAGTCAGTAAGAGAGAAAAGAACCAGTTCAGATCAACCGTAAATTACAAGAAGAGTTAATATGAATAATTGCTGATAACACCGGACAGATAATAGGGGAAATCTGTCCGGCTTTAGTATTAAAGTGTTATTAAGCATTAGGAGGCGGATTATGAAGACATGTCTTAAATGTGGTGGTAAGTTCCCTGACGATGCAATGTTCTGTTCGTATTGCGGTTTTGAGGATGTAAAATTCTGCCGCGATTGTGGAAAGGAACGAATTCCCGGAACGGTATTCTGTGCTTTCTGCGGAAAGAAATACTATATGCCGGAACAGGCAGCGGAGTCTGCTGAGACACCTGCAGCACCAGCTGCTGAAGACAACACAGCACCAGTGGAAGCACCTTTGAATGAAAAAAGCGCTGATGTCATGGATGATATCCTTTCCGCCATTGCACCGCTGCCGGCAGCTGAAGAAAGCTCTCCATCTGATTCTGCTTACGAGGAATTTGCTTCTCCGGAACAGTCCCAGCCTGTAAAGCCTTCTGAAAAAACGATCGTAATGCCGGCCATTACTGAAAAGCCGGCTGTGCCGGAGGATCCGCTTTCGGCGGCGCTCCAGCCTGATGCTCCTGTGACTGAAACTGTTATTGACCCGCTGGCAGATGTTCTTGCCACTTTGGAAGATAAAAAACCGGAACCTGCACCTGTATCTGCACCTCAGCAGATTTCCGAATATACTTCTGCTTCCGAGCTAATACAGACGGGAAACACTGCACCTGCCGCTGCTCCTGTCCAGAACACATTGACAGCAAAAAAGAAGAAGCTTCCCATAGTACCCATTGCAGCTGGCGCAGCAGTTGTTGTTGCCGCAGTTGGTGTTGGTATTTATTTCATATCCACAACAACCTCCAGAAAGTACAAGAGCGCTTTAAAGGCTCTCGATTCAGGAGAATACGAAGCTGCAATAACACAATTTGAAGCTTTGGGAGATTATGAGGATTCAAAAGAGCGCGTGGAGAAAGCCACCCTCATGATGCATTATGATAACGGCAAGAAGGCTTTCTACAGCGGAGATTACGAGAAGGCAAAAGAGGAATTCAAATTAGCCGGTAACTACAATGATGCCGAAGATATGGTTAAGGAATCAGAGCTTGCGGGTAAATATGCGCATGCAGTATCTTTAAGCGTTTCCGGAGACTATACCGGTGCCATCGAAGAATTTAATCGCATCAGTGATTACAAGGATGCTGCTGTGCAGATCAAGAAGTGCTATTTCGAGATGGCAGAGGCTGCGTTAGCCGGTAACAAACTGGATGAGGCAACAGAATATTACAAACAGGCAGGAGATTATCCCAACGCTTCTGAAAAGCTTAGTGAGATAAATTACATGCGTGCGGAAGGTGAACTTGCTGCAGGTAATGATCTGGGAGCTGCTGACTTCTTCTATCAGGCGGGATCATATAAGGATGCTGCTGACAGGGCAAAGCAAATTTACTACAAACTCGGTACAGATGCTTTCAGCAAGAAGAATTATGATAAATCCGCTGATTATCTTAAGATGGCAGGAGATTATCAGGATGCGGCTACTCAGGTTCAGGTTGCAGCATATAATGCCGCTGCTGTCAGTCTAAAAACCAGGAATTATGAAAAGGCAGGACTTTATCTAAGCCTTGCAGGCACTTATAAGAATGCTGATCAAGCACTTATCAAGACGATACAGAATCTGGTAAAAGCCAAGGATTACGATAATGCCAAAAAGGTTGCACTCAACTATTCGGGTGAAAATGCGGAAGAGTGGAACAATTACATTTCCGGCATGATCTCTTTCAGCAACAAGGATTTTGCTGCAGCTGCCGATTCATTTAAGGCTGCAGGAGAATTCATGAATTCTCAGGTCTGCTACCAGTCCAGCAAGTATAACCAGGGACTCAAGCTTCTTAAGGAGAAATCCTTCAATGATGCCAAGGCGGCTTTCTCAGCTGCCGGATCATACAAATTCGCATACGATCTTTCGATTGTCTGCAACGCTGAAGGACACTATGCTGAAGGACATGTTCTCAAGGCTTCGCAGCTTTACGCAAAGGTTAACAAGAAGGTAAAGGTATCTGAGTTTAATATCTGGAGCAGAAAAGCTTATATCGATGCAAGGCTTACTTTGATAAGAGCTTCAGGTGACTGGACAGGTAAGGCCAATACGATTACTTCCAAAGTTGTAGAAGACTATGGATATTCCCATATGTGGCGTTCCACTGAACTTTGGAGTGATCAGTACATTACGTTTAAGTATGAGATGAATGATAATGGAACATTCAATTTTGAATTCACTTTATCTTTCGGCCGTTATACTAATTATTCATATTACAGTTATGATCTTACTTCTGATCGCGTTACGGTTACTAAAAAATTCAAGAATCAGAAGAAACTGCCCTCAAGCATTAAACTTTCAAACAATGTAACTCTGAAATATTCAAAGAGTACATTTACAGTCGTATATACTAAGACTGAAAGATCGGGCGCTTCAACATATCAGTACACCTCAACGGTTTCATACAGAAAACTTGAATGATGCACAGAAGAATAGCGGGGAAAGGATAACATTGAACCTGTTAAGGCTCTGCCGGAAAAAGCCGGCAGAGCCTTAAAATGTTTCAGATTAACCAGCAGAGAGTGCTGACGGGTTCATAAATAGTCAAATGACAGAGGGGAGATCAAAATGCAGCAGGGACCGAAATTATGGAAATACATTGTAATTCCGCTAGGTATCGGAATCGTGCTTTTTGCGATATTCGGGGGCGTTGCCTACTTTCTGATGAACGGCTCCAAGACAAGCAAGTATAATCAGGCTGTCAATGCTTATACTGCGGGTAATTATGAGGAGGCTGCCAGGCAGTTTGAAAAGCTGGGCGATTACAGGGATTCAAAGAAACGTTCTGAGGAATCACTGATCCTGATGCATTACAACAACGGAAAACAGGCTTTCCAGAGCGGTGAGTATGACAAGGCAAAAGAAGAGTACCTTGCAGCAGGTGATTATGAAAATGCCAAACTGCTCGCGGAAGAATGTGAGAGGGCTTCTTACTATGCAAAGGGTGAATCTCTCGGTGCATCCGGAGATCTCGATAAGGCGATAGAAGAGTTCAAGAAGTCGGAATACAAGGATTTCAAGGATAAGATCGCAGATCTCTATGTTAAGAAATCTGACAAGGCTCTTTCTGACGGGCAGTCCGACCAAGCTCTTCAATTAGCCAAGACTGCTGCAGATTACAAGGGTTCTGAAGAACCCGTCCTGAGCTGCTATTACAAGATGGGCGAAGAGGCTTTTGCAAAGAATGACCTCAAAAATGCGGCATCTTGTTTTATAAATGCCGAAGAATACAAAGATGCTCCCGATCAGGCAAAATCCATTTACTATACTTTGGGAACAGATGCTCTCGGTAAAAAAGACTATGAGAACGCTGCGGCTTTTCTGAAACTGGCGGGTGATCATAAGGATGCTGCCACGATAGCAAAGGAAGCATTCTACATCACCGGTACCAACCGCTATAAAGAAAAGAACTATCAAGCTGCGAGAGAGTTTCTCAAACTCGCGGGAAACTATAAGGATTCCAGGAATCTTTATCTGGCGAGCACTTACGTATATGCCCTTTCGTTAATGAAAGAGAAGAAATACGGAGATGCCGCAGAGCTTTACGAAGAATGCGGAAGCTATAAGTTTTCAAAAGACATGGTCAATGCCTGTCTTGCTGAAGCGCAGTTGGAAGCAGGCAAGCTTTGGGATGCTGCGTCAACATATGCTAAAGTCAGCAAGAAAGCGAAGATATCAGGCTTTGACATTCAGGGCAGAAAGGCATTCATAAGCAGATGGTACAGCATGGACCGTATCTGCGGTGATTATGCCGTCATGAATAATTACGTACAAGCTCAGAAGAGATATCCTGCTTTCATCAGATATGTGACATTTACTTCAATTCATCCGAACCAGGCTGTCTCTATCAAGTACAGCGCAAACAATGACGGGACCTTCAATATCACCGGAGCTGTCTCATGGGCAAGGATCGGAAAATGGTCTGAAAATAAAGCAAATATGAGGGTGATACTTGTTGTTTCAAGATTTGAGTACTCACATATTAAGAAATTCCCGACGACCATCAAACTTTCAGGCGGTGCCAAACTCACATATAAGAACGGGACGTTCAAGTGCAGTTTTAATAAGAAATCAGGGAAAGTTAAGTACACTTCGAGTGTTGTATACAGATAAGACTTTTAAGGCAAGGCAAATCACATGAACGGATCTATCAGGAAGATACTGGCTGTCTTAACTGCAACGGCACTGCTTGCGCCGCTCGCAGCATGCAGAAATGCCGGGGCAGCCGCATTTTCTGCGTCAGAGAGTATAGTTTCACCGCAGACGACTGCGGCTGTTGAAGGAAGCACTTCTACGGAAAGCAGCACGACGGGTGAAACGTCAGCTGCCGAAGGAAAATTCGGAACGGGACTGCTCGATACGGGAAACCTTTCCGAAAAGGGCAGCGGCTACGAAGGCATCAAAGGCACAGGCAAATATAACTATGGTGAGGCTCTTCAAAAGTCAGTGCTTTTCTATGAGCTCCAGAGGTCGGGGGATCTGCCCGAAAAGGTAAGATGCAACTGGCGCGGTGATTCCGGCCTTGATGACGGTAAGGATGCAGGAGTTGATCTTACAGGCGGACTCTATGACGCGGGTGATCACGTTAAGTTCAATCTTCCGATGGCATACACTGCATCCATGCTCTCATGGTCTGTTTATGAATTTGAAGATGCGTACAGGGAAGCAGGACAATTTGAATATGTTATGGGTGACATTAAATGGATCACTGATTATCTGATCAGGTGTCATCCCGAAGACTATGTTTTCTACTATCAGGTCGGTGATGGAAACGCCGATCATTCATGGTGGGGACCTGCAGAGGTCATGGCTATGAACAGGCCGAGTTACAAGGTAACCAAGGATAATCCGGGTTCCTGCGTGGTTGGCGAAGCAGCAGCTGCTTTGGCTTCCGCATCCGTGGTGTTTGCCAAGACCGACAAGGCATACAGTGAACTCTGTCTGAAGCACGCCAGGAGCCTTTTCAGATTTGCAAATGAGACCAGAAGTGATTCCGGATATACTGCGGCAAACGGATTTTATACTTCGAACAGCGGCTTCTTTGACGAGCTTTCGTGGGCCGGCACATGGCTTTATATAGCAACAAACGAAAAGGCATATCTGGATACGGCGAAGGAATGCTATGCAAAGGGCAGTCAGGACTATATCTGGTCGATGTGCTGGGATGACGTTCACTACGGTTCCGCGCTTCTGTTGACGAAGATCACGGGAGAGAAGACATATAAAGATGCCATAGAGAAGAGCCTTGACTGGTGGACTACCGGAACTTCATCGGGAGAGCGTGTCAAATATTCTCCCAAGGGACTTGCATGGCTTGATTCATGGGGTTCCTTAAGGTATGCAACGACCATGGGATTCCTGGCATCAGTATATGCTGATAGCGGTAAGTGCGATGCGGCCCGCCAGAAAGCTTATATTTCATTTGCCGAGAGCCAGTGCAACTACGCACTCGGTTCAACGGGCAGATCTTTCGTGGTCGGTTTCGGCGAAAATGCACCGCAGCACCCTCATCACAGGACTGCCCAGGGCTCGTGGTTTGACAACATGAACGAGCCGGCGGATCACAGGCATACTCTTTACGGCGCTTTGGTCGGAGGTCCTGATGCCAATGACGGTTACGATGATTCCGTGTCAAACTATGTGAACAATGAGGTTGCCGATGATTACAACGCAGGTTTTACGGGACTTCTGGCTTTCATGTATTCCAAATATCACGGTGAGACGATCAAGGATTTCGGAGCCGTTGAGAAGATCAATGAATACGAATATTTTGCAGAATGTGCCGTTAATGCCTCAGGCAATGATTTCACTGAGATAAAGGCACTAATCCACAACAGGACGGGTTGGCCGGCAAGATCGGCAAAGAATGTCGAGTTCAGGTATTTCATAGACCTTAGCGAAGTGATAAGCGCAGGCGGTAAGGCTTCAGACATTGAGATAACCACCAACTACATGCAGTCGGGCAAGGTGGAAGGACTTAAGACGTGGGATGAAAGCAAAAACATCTACTATCTGTCCGTGATCTTTGACGACGGGAATCCTTATCCGGGCGGACAGTCCCAGTGCAAGGCCGAGATCCAGGTCAGGATGAGGAACCCGAACGGAAAGTGGGATCCGTCAAATGATCCGTCTTATGCAGGACTTCAGACCGGAACTGCTTCCGCTTGTGAAAAGGCTGCGATCTATGAGGACGGAAACCTTGTTTTCGGTACTGAACCGCCTGCAGGAAGCAATCCCGGAAAGTCAGTCGTTATCGCAGGAAACAGTGGTAACGGAGACAGCGGAAACAACAGGAACGGCGGAAACGAAACACAGTCCGCAGGACAGGACGCCAAGGGCGGAACAGGATCATCGGGAGACATTTCCGTCAAAGTCAGATATGACAGCTCGGGTGCATCAGCAAACAGCATTTCCGGCGCTTTTGAGATCAAGAACACGAGCAAAAAGAACATTAGCTTCAAAGGTCTTGAGATCAGGTACTACCTGACCAATGACAGAAATTCCCAGCTTGTCTTTGACTGCTACTATGCGGGAATGCAGGAGGCCGGCGGCAAGCATACCCAGATCCAGGGAATTGCCGGAAGTTTCAGCAGTCATAAAGGCACTGACTGTGATACCATTTTGGTGATGCAGTTTCCTTCGTCAGGTGCATTCGTTGCCGGATCGACCATAACGGTAAACTTTGCGGTCCACTATGCTGACTGGCAGACAATGAATACAACCAATGACCATTCTGCAAAGAACGTTTCGAATATAGTTATAGTATCAGGCGGAAAGCCGATCTACGGAAAAGAACCTTGATCAAAAAGCGGTTTACAGCATTAATCCTTACTGTGGCACTGACAGTTTTGATGTCAGGATGCTTTTTTGCGTCTTCGCCAAAGACCACGCTCCGCCAGACAGGCAAAGGAAATGAGGGTAAATCGGCATACACGGGAAATACCGTTTTCGATCCGGTGTACTACCCGTACTATTCGATGCTGAATCAAAGCGCCAAAGATGCTTACTCCATGATCTATGACGGACTCTCGTCAGGGCAGACCAACATTAAGCTCGGAGGCGGGATTACCGCAAAGGACGTCACTGATGCATTCAACATGGTGCTCCTTGACCACCCGGAGCTCTTCTGGGTCAGGACGGATTTCAATTATTCGTATATGGAAATCACCGGAGCGGTTACGTCTGCCACGTTCAATTTCTACGATTTTGCTTCCACGCCCGAATTGCTTGCAAAGGCAAAACAGGATTTCGATAATGCGGCGAATGCGATAATCGCCGGAGCGAGCGCTTACCGGACCTATGCTGAGAAGGAATTATACATCCATGATGAGATAAACCGGATCGCAGAGTTTAATTCAGGTGCCAAATACAGTCAGAGTGCTTATTCTGTGCTCGTTACCCACAGTTCAGTCTGTGCCGGATATGCCAGAGCCTTCCAGTATCTGATGCAAAAGAGCGGGATACCCTGCTATTACTGTGCCGGCACTGCTGACGGCGAAGCCGTGGCAGCTACGGGAGGAACAGAGACCAGCCATTCATGGAATGTGGTCAGGACGGGCATCACATACTGCAACGTTGACTGCATGTGGGATGATTCCGTGAGCAACGCATACGGAAAGAACCAGTATCCTTTCTTTAACCTTTCAGATAAGTCATTTAAATATCACACCAGGACCGGAATGTCCGTTAATCTTCCGGCATGCAATGACGAAACCCAGAGCTATAAAGCCAAATTCGGGGATACGATCGAAGCAAAGGACCTGATCTTTAAAAAATAACAAAAGATTGGTCATTTAGTGACTATACAAAAAATGCTATAATATCTTGTTAAATTATTTTTATTTTAAACGGATAGGTATAACCGCATGATTTTTAAGATATTGAAATCACTGAGGCAGTACAAGAAAGAAACCTTTCTCACGCTGCTCTGTATTATCGGCGAGGTCATTCTTGAAGTATTGATCCCGTACATAACCGCCGATATGGTTAACAACATAAAGAACGGGGCGGATCTTTCAAACATAGCAAAAACAGGCGGAGCCATGGTGCTCGCTGCGATCCTTTCACTTGCGTGCGGCGCGCTGGCCGGCAATTTTGCGGCCAAGGCTTCCGCTGGATTTGCAGGCAACCTCAGATCCGACATGTTCAAGAAGGTCCAGAAGTTCTCTTTCGGAAACATCGATAAGTTTTCCACGTCTTCACTCGTTACGAGAATGACGACAGACATAACGAACGTGCAGAACTCCTTCATGATGGTCATCCGTACCGCCGTAAGATCGCCTTTCATGCTCGTTTTCGCGATCACGATGGCTTTCATAATGGGCGGAAAGTTAGCTCTTACCTTCGTCGTAGTAGTTCCGCTCCTCGGCATCGGTCTTTATCTGATCGGTCATTTCGCAATGCCTGCTTTCCGTGCGGTATTCAAGAAGTACGACAAGATGAACGAATCCGTTGAGGAGAACGTCCGCGGAATGCGCGTAGTCAAAGGCTTTGCCCGCGAGGATTACGAGAGCAAAAAGTTCTTCAACGCTTCCGAGGACATTAAGAAGGACTTCACCAAGGCAGAGCGCATCGTCGGTCTCAACGGCCCGCTCATGGAACTCTGCTTTTTCTTCAACACGGTATTTATTCTCTATGTAGGCTCAAAGCTCGTTATTACAAACCAGGGACAGACGATCGATGTAGGCCAGATCTCAGCAATGCTCACATATGGTGCTCAGGTCCTGATGTCACTCATGATGATCTCCATGATCTACGTAATGCTCACTATGTCCATCGAGTCCGTTAAGAGGATCGTTGAGGTACTTGATGAACAGCCTACCATCCATAATCCCGAGAATCCTGTTATGGAAGTCAAGGACGGATCGATCGATTTTCAGGATGTTGCTTTCAGATATTCTGCAAAAGCAGCAAGAGACGCGCTTTTCGATATCGATCTGCACATCGACAGCGGTATGACCGTAGGCATTCTCGGAGGCACGGGTTCATCCAAGACAACTCTGATCCAGCTTATCCCGAGGCTTTATGACGTTACAGACGGTGAAGTTAAAGTTGGCGGCATCCCGGTCAAGGATTACGATGTTAAGACATTGAGAGACGCCGTTTCCGTTGTTCTCCAGAAGAACGAACTGTTCTCCGGCACGATTAAGGAAAACCTCAGATGGGGTAATGAGAACGCTACCGATGAGGAGATAAAGCAGGCATGCGTTATCGCCCAGGCTGACGAGTTCGTTTCCCAGATGCCTGATGGCTACGATACATATATCGAGCAGGGAGGAACCAATGTATCGGGCGGACAGAAGCAGCGTCTGTGCATCGCAAGGGCACTCCTCAAGAAACCGAAGATACTTATACTGGATGACTCGACTTCAGCAGTCGACATGAAGACCGACGCTTACATCAGACGTGGTTTCTACGATTACATTCCGGATACCACGAAGATCATAATCGCGCAGAGAGTCGCATCCGTAATGGAGTGCGACATGATCGTGATCATGGACGGCGGACGCATCGTTGACAAGGGCGCACACGACGAGCTCCTCGAAAGATGCGACATATACCGTGAGATCTATGAAGAACAGACGAAGGGAGGTAAGCATCATGTCTGAAAATAAGGCTAAGGCTTTTCAGAAAAAAGCTCCCGAATCTGCTCCAGCAAGAGGTTCCGCAAGAAACAGAGGACCTGCCTCGATGTCCCAGATCAAAGGATCGCTCGGCAGCATTAAGCGTGTTCTTAAGATCTACCTCGGATATTTCCCCGGGCTTGTCTGGCTCCTCCTTTTGTGCATTGTCGTAGGAGCTGTTACTGCTGCCGTCCCGTCCATCTTCCAGCAGAAGATAATCACGATCATCGAGAATTCATGGAAGTCAGGTGACTGGGCAGGCGCAAGGCCCCAGGTCCTTTCATACATCATCCCGCTGGTCTGCCTCTATGTTGTGGCTTTGTGTTTGTCAATTCTTCAGTCACAGCTGGGTGCGTTCATGACACAGACGTTCCTTTCAAGGCTCAGAGAGAACCTCTTCGATAAGATGCAGCGCCTGCCGCTGAAGTATTTTGATACCCACAAGCACGGCGAGATCATGAGCCACTATACAAACGATATCGATACGTTGAGACAGTTCGTCTCGATGGCTTTCCCGACGATCATAAGGGCGACGATCCTTCTTTTGACCGTATTCGGTATCATGCTCTACTACAGCGTCTGGATGACACTTGTTCTCTGCATCGGCATCGTGCTCATGATCATCATCACGGGCAAGGTCGGCGCAGGCTCGGCCAAGTACTTCATCAGACAGCAGAAGGCAGTTGCTGCCACCGAAGGCTTCATACAGGAGACAATGAACGGCCAGAAGGTCGTTAAGGTCTTCAACCATGAGGGCCAGGCAATCGAATCATTCGAAGAACTCAACAATACGCTGATGTCAGACAGCGGCAAGGCAAACGCTTACGCCAATATCCTTGCCCCCATCATTAACAACATCGGCAACATCGTCTATGTTCTTCTCGCTGCTGCAGGCGGCATCATGATCTATTTCGGAACACCGAATCTCTCGATCTCCGGACTCCCGTTCGGAATCGCCATCATGATCCCGTTCCTCAACATGTGCAAGCAGTTCATGGGAAACCTTAACCAGCTGACTATGCAGATGAATGCGATCGTTATGGCAGGCGCGGGTGCTGAGAGGATCTTCGCTCTTCTCGATCAGGATCCCGAGACTGATGAAGGTTATGTAACGCTGGTCAATGCCAACGTTTCAGAAGGCGGCAGCATTACCGAGACTGACCATAACACCGGTCACTGGGCATGGAAGCATCCTCACCAGGCTGACGGAACGATCACATACACAGAGCTCAAGGGCGATGTGAGACTGACTGAAGTTGACTTTGCATATGTGCCCGAAAAGCAGGTCCTTTACGATGTTACCGTATTTGCCGAACCCGGTCAGAAGGTTGCTTTTGTAGGTGCTACCGGTGCCGGAAAGACGACCATCACGAACCTAATAAACCGTTTCTACGATATCGCTGACGGTAAGATCAGATATGACGGAATCAACGTCAATAAGATCAAAAAGAAGGACCTCAGAAGATCTCTGGGACTCGTTTTGCAGGAGACTAACCTGTTTACCGGCACCGTTATGGACAATATCAGGTACGGAAAGCTCGAAGCTACGGATGAAGAATGCAGGGCTGCAGCCAAGCTTGCAGGTGCCGCGGACTTTATCGAACGTCTTCCTGACGGATACAATACTCAGCTTACGAATAACGGTTCCAATCTCTCTCAGGGCCAGCGCCAGCTGATCGCCATCGCG
>JAIKZM010000001.1 GCA_024682215.1 Saccharofermentans sp.
CCTGTTCTTTGCAAGCTTTTCAAGAGACTCTTTGACGATATTCTCACTCTCATTATCAAGTGCGCTCGTAGCCTCATCGAAAATGAGTATCGGCGGGTTCTTAAGGAATACTCTCGCGATCGAGAGTCTCTGCTTCTGGCCGCCGGAGAGTTTGATGCCGCGCTGTCCGATGTCGGTGTCGTAACCGTTCGGGAGCTCCATAATGAATTCATGCGCATTCGCAAGCTTGGCAGCTTCGATTATCTCTTCTCTGGTGGAACCAGGCTTGCCGTAACTGATATTCTCAATGACGGTGCCGGCAAACAGATAAACATCCTGCTGCACGATACCGATGTGATCCCTCAGACTCTTGAGCTTGATGTCACGGATGTCTTTTCCGTCGATCCTGATGGATCCGCCGGTAACATCGTAGAACCTCGGAATGAGACTGCAAAGTGTTGTTTTGCCTCCGCCAGATGAACCGACCAGCGCTACGTAAGATCCTGCCTCGATATCGAGGTTAATGTGACGCAGCACCCTATGCGCACCTTCCTTGTACTTGAACGAAACATCATCAAAAACGATGTCACCTTTTACGTCGGTCAGTTCGACGGCATCCTCTTTGTCCCTGATGTCAGGCTCGATGTTGAGGATCTCGGTGAATCGCTCAAAACCCGTGTATCCGTTCTGGAACTGCTCCGTAAAATCGACGATGACTCTTATCGGTTCAGTGAAGGTGTTGATGTACAAAAGGAATGCAATGAAATCCGGGATCTCGACCAGATGTTCAGAGATAAGGACACCGCCGGTAATGATGACTGCTATGTTTACGAGAAGTATGAAAGCCGTCATGCCGGACTGGAACAGACCTAGGTAAAGGTAACTGTTCTTCTTTGCACTCAGGAAAGCATCGTTGCCCTCCTTGAACTTATCCATCTCTATCTCTTCGTTTGCAAAAGACTTAACGACCCTGATACCCGAAAGATTGTCCTCGGCTCTCGAGTTGATCTCCGCAACCTTCTTCCTGTTCTCCTTAAAAGCTCTGCGCATCTTTTTGTTGAGCAGAAAGACAAAGATAAACATCAGCGGAAGCATGACAAAAGCCGCAGCAGTCAGGTATTTGCTGATGCCCATCAGGATGATGAACGCACCGATGATCTTTATGAGGGATATGACGATGTTTTCCGGACCGTGATGCAGGAGCTCAGTGATCTCGAAAAGATCGTTGGTGATCCTGCTCATGAGCTGACCGGTCTTCTGATCATCGTAAAATGAGAACGAAAGCTTCTGCAGGTGTGAAAAGATCTCTGCTCTCATGTTGTATTCCATCTTCGCACCCATGACGTGACCCACATCGGTTATGTAATAGTTCGCAAAGAACTGGATAACGACAAGGCCGACCAGCATAATGCCAAGATGTATGATCCTCTCCTTTGCGCCAACCTCAAGGTAAACAACATCAGAAGTGATGTAGCGGACAACTAGAGGTATGACAAGGGAGATCGCCGAGGCCACGATCGCAAAGAACATATCCAGAAGGAATGTCCCTATGAAAGGCTTATAGTAGCTGACGAGTTTTTTCAGATTCTTTAACATCATTGCATAATACTATCACAAAGGAAAAAGAACAAAAGGACAAGTAAACCTATGCGAAACTTTTTCGGGAAGACCGTTTGCGAAAAAGTGTACTTTCTCAAAAAAAGAAAAAGCGTCAACTTTTACAGGAAAAAGCTGACGCTGAAGTTTACTTTGCAAATCAGAATTACAACGGCTTCCCACATTTGCTGCAGAACTTTCCGTTGCCTCTCGGAGCTCCGCAGTTCGGGCAGAACTTCTTGGCCGGTGCAAAGGCCGGCACACGTACCGCTGCTCCTGCCGCAGCGCCCGCTGCCGCACCTGCCTGGATTGCCCTGGCCTGTTCTACCATCCGCTGCATTTCCGCAGCTTTTGAATCGATCGCTTTCTGCGCTTCTTCCTTCACCCTGAGCCGCTCTTCAGGCGTCATACTGTCCAGCTTTGCCTGCGCAGCTTTCTGGGCTTCTTCGATCTTCTTTGCGTAATCGACAGCAGTCATGGTTTTGGCTGCATTCATCTTATCGCGCAGCTCGATCCCCTGCTGGCTCAGCGCGTCAGGGACAACACCGGTGATCTTAAATGACTTGAGGGTTATATCCTTTACGGCGAGTGCTGCGCCAACTGCCTGACCGATAACATCACTTTTGGAAGCAAGATCCTTGAACGATGTGCCTGCATCGACGACTCTTACACATTCCGACATGAGAGCCGTACCGATAAGCGTGTTGACGAATCTGACATCATTCTCTTCACCGGAACGGTCAGCGCAGGAAACCTCCGCTTCACCTGTAACGTTCAAACGGAGCGAAGAATACACGGGGTCAAAGACACTGACCATCTGTTCGAAATTCACTTTAAAATCCGCCATAATAACCCCCTTATGTAAGGTTCTTGTACATTAAGATCTCGTCGCGGTATGTACCGTCATCAAACCGGAGTGCGTGGTGACGTACACCTGTCTCTACAAAACCGCATTTCTTGTATGTTGCCAGCGCTCTTTCATTGCCTTCAACAACTTCGAGATCGATCTGTGTCCAGCCGACCTGCTTTGCAAGTTCCGTAAGATATTCGAGCATGGCAGTTCCGATACCAAGGCCCCAGTACTCCTTATACAGTGCGATCGCAAGTGAACAGCGGTGCCACAGTTTTCTCTGGTAACCTATTCCGTTCACGCCTGCGTTGCCGGCAACCTTGCCGTCAACTATCGCAACCATCATTATCGCATACTGGTTTTCAAGAAGACCGTCCAGGATCTTCTGTTCTTCCTCAAGTGTCCATTTCACTTCATCCGGATACCGCAGAAGAAAGTCCGTCTCGGCGGGCGTCTCTTTCAGATAATCGAGCATCTGAGCGGCATATTCCGAAGAATTAGGCCTGAGTATGCATTTCCTTCCGTCTTTGAGAGTAATCTCTCTTTCCTGAAATCTCATAATGCTGACCTCAGAATTCCGTAAGATCCCACTTCATCGGAAGATACTTGCCTTCGCCTTCAATGACATTAAAAGCATTTTTCTTGGAATCAAACTGCATGTATCTCTTCTCGGTCTGGGAACCATACCATGAATCAACACGGAGGACATTGCTTGAACAAAGGTAGATATAGTATCCGTTTGTACCGGCGAGCAGACAGTAATCACCGAGGCCCGAATGACGGACGATAACATTAGTAAACTTGGTGTCGAAGCCGTCATCGATAAGCCCGATCAGGAGCTCTTCGATGCCATCGCCGTCAAGATCCCTGAGCAGATATCCGATCTTGTTATTCTTATCCTTAAGTTCATCGGGCACGTGCAGGTTCCCAAAACTCTGTGTGAAACCGTTCTTTATGCCGTCGCGGTAATACTCAAGACAGTTTTTGTACCATTCTTTCTTAGGATTTTTGCATCCGGAAAATCCGAATACAATGGTCAACAAAAGAATTACCGATAATACTGATGCGGCTGTTCTCTTCATATTAAATTTCTCCCTTATTCATTTATTGGTTTACTATTCCGAATAAACCTTTCCCATAAATATAGCAGAAATTTTTAAGATTTGCAGAAAAACTGATCTAATGACATAGGTCGCAAACAGGTCTCGAGCGTTTTCCGCACAAGTGAGCGAAGCGAGCGCGGAGGGCCTAAGCGAGGGAACTGTTTCGACCAAACCATTGGTGCATGCCCGGTCCGACATCTTCATTCGGCCTTGATACAAAACCGAACTTCTCATAGAAGGTCTCTTTTCCTTTAGCTGAAACAAGCGTCACCATGAATCTGTATCCGGGCTTTAGCTGTTCATCGATGAAGCTCATTATGTTCTCCATCAGGGTGCGTCCCAAGCCCTTTCCCTGATACTCGGGGATCACGATAACATCGGCTATGTACATGACATAACCCTGATCCCAGATGACTCTTGCAAGGCCGATGGGCCTTCTGCCGTCGTCTTCCCTGATACACCAGATATAAGAATGGTCGAGTCCGGCCTTTGCTTCCTCAAGAGGAAATTCGCCCCACCCGACAGCTTTTCTAAGCCCCATGTACTCCGACGGGCTTATCGAATTGTTTATGAACATGTATGCCTCGTTAACCTTCGAATCTTACATCGATCTGAGGATCGTAATACGGACAGCCGAATCCTGCCATCAGATCGATTATCTTGTTGAGTTCTTCTTCGTTCATCCTCATACTGCAGTCAAACATTACAGACTGTGAATTGATGTGGATGGTAAAGTTGCCCTGCAGTCCGCCGTAGTTATAATCGTCCAGACGCTCATATTCCCTGAATGTCTTTTTGACTTTCGAAAGGATCTCTGCTTCCGGAAGCGTTGCCAGGCCTGCAACCGCAGAGCCTTCAATGACAGACTTCTCATATACTTCACGGGCATTGAGATCAGCACCGCCTTCATATTTCCAAAATGCAAGCTGTCTTCCCATAAATCTGCTCCTTTATGAGGTTATTCCATACCAAGGATTATACCAAAACAAAGCCGGCAGCGAACAAGAACCGGTGTATGTTATATTGATAAATACAATGAAATACACAGGAGAAGAGACAATGGAACTCAAGATCGCACTGATGCAGCTTCTCCCGGGAAAGACTCTTGAAGACAATCTTTCTGCCGGAGTCAAAGCATGCAAAGAAGCTAAAGCAAAAGGTGCTGACATCGCACTCTTTCCGGAGATGTGGAGCGACGGATATTATCTCCCGCAGGATGAAGAACATGTAAAGCGTCTCGCCATCGGCAAAGACAGTGATTTCGTTAACAAGTTCAGGGATCTCGCTACCGGACTGAACATGGCGATCGGCATAACACTGCTTGAAGCACACGATCCCAGGCCGCTCAATTCCGTTATCTTTTTCGACAGGACGGGAAAAGAGATCCTTCACTATTCCAAGGTCCACATATGTGCATTTTCAGATGAGGTTGTTTTGTCTGAAGGAGAAGATTTTTACACGGCGGACCTGGATTTCGGAAGAGGAACGGTAAAGTTCGGTTCCATGATCTGCTATGATAGGGAATTTCCCGAAAGTGCCAGGATACTTATGCTCAAAGGCGCGGAACTCATCTTTGCACCCAACGCCTGTCCGATGGAGATCAACAGGCTTGCTGCGCTGAGGACCAGAGCATATGAGAACATGGTTGCAGTAGCAACATGCAACTACCCGAAGGGACAGCCGGACTGCAACGGCCATTCAACACTTTTCGACGGCGTGGCATGGGTGCGCGGTGAAGAAGGCGAAAGAGACATGTGCGTATTCGAAGCTCCTGAAGAACCCGGTGTGTATGTCGCAACGCTCGATCTCGATAAGCTCAGGACTCACAGAAGCGAAGACATAATGGGTGACAAATACAGGCACCCGGGGAAATACGGAATCCTCTCAGACCCTGAAGTAAAAGACATCATCGGCGGAGAGTTCGTCCCCTGGTAATCTATCTTATTCGGATGAGGTCTTGCCTTTCGAAAGCTTGTAGAGCTCCTCTGCAGCAAGACGTGTCTTGGCAACGATGTCCCCTTCTTTCGGAAAACAGAAATACAGACAGTCATTCGTTCCGATTGAAACGATATCGCCTATCTCATACCAGAAATAATCCGAGTTGACGCTGTAGGATGCGCTTGGAGACTGCTCATAGTGGAGTTTGCCGTCACAGCCGTCAAGAATAAATCCGTCCACGCTGTGACGCAGCCTGCCTGTACCGACCATATAAAGTGCCTTGGGATCCTTCAGTATCGCTATGTCGCAGGGAACATCAAGAGAATAAGTCTTGTTTTCGATCTCTTCTTTGATCTGCTCTCTTTCCCAAGCAAACCAGTCCGGAATATGCGTAAATTTAGGCTCAACATTGATGCCCTTAAGTCTTCCGAGTGTGTCAAGTTCGTATGTCGCGCCGCACTCTTTGCAGGTCAGGCTGATGCCTTTGCCTATGGTCACGCCTTCCTTCATACAATGAGGACATTTGTACAGGATCCTGTTAAGTCCGTCTGCCCTGAAGGGTTCGTCTATCACGATATTGTTATCCTGCTGCCACTTGAAATAATCCAAAGTGAACTCTTTGTCCACCATCTCGTCTATGTCCCTGACTTTGGTATTGGCAAGTTCTTCGGGCGTAAAAAGGCATTTCATCTGACAGCTTACTTTGACGTCACGCTTTTGAAGATTGTTATAAAGAGGGTCTCTTGCGAATGCACCGAATGTGGTGATCATGACGACGGGGTGCTTGAGTTTTTTGAGAAGGACTCCCAGTCTTCTCGGGATCCTTGTACCGGTCCCGTCAAGCGAATAGCCGGCCTCCGGATACATGAGAACACTTGCTTTGTTGACTCTGAGCGCGTGATCCATGTCAGAGATAAGTGTCATGTCTGAAACGAATTTTCGCGTGGGAATGCATCCCAGAGATCTCATCAGTCCTTCTTTTCCGACGAGCGCATCGGATGTGCAGACAATGCTGAACGGTCTCTTTTTCAGTACTTCAAAAGCGATCGCAAGGTCAGTAAAACTGCAGTGGTTCATCAGGATCATCCATGGACCGTCGCCTGCTTTTTCCATGTCGGTCTTTTCACATGTGAAATGTGTTTTCTTGAGTTCTCCACCCAGAAGCATGCGCGCAACACCGGCAAGAAACCTTGAAGGCTTCTTGGGTTTCTTATGCTCCCAGGAAGGCAGTGCCATTGCTTCTTCGTAACTGATGGTCTTAGTCTTGATCTTCATGTTCAGCAGTTCCCCGTATAAACATATTTCAGTTTCTCACTTGCAATATCAGCCAACTTATAGATTTCGGATATATCTGTAGGTTTTTGGTCGTTCATTCTGTAGCGCGGGAAAAACCGCGATATGTGGAACGGTATCTCGTCTGACATTCCGGCGATCCAGTCTGTCACTTCGCGCATCTCTTCTTCAGTGTCATTCATGCCGGGAACGATAAGCATCGTAAGCTCAACATGACAGTCTTTTACCGCCCTTTCGATGAAAGCTTTCGTCATTGTCAGATCACCGCCCAGCACGTCGCGGTATGTCTTTTCCGAAAAACTCTTGATGTCGACATTCATCGCATCAATATACGGGATGAGTTCTTCCAGGACAGCAAGCTCCGCCGTGCCGTTCGTCACAAGAACGTTCTTCATGCCTTTCTCTCTGACGAGCTTTGCAGTGTCCCTTACAAATTCATAACAGACTAAAGGTTCGTTATATGTGAACGCCACTCCGATGTTGCCTCTGACCTTGTAACTTTCTGCGAGACCGGCAAGTTTTTCAGGTGTTATCGTATCCTCAAACTCACTTCCGTCAGATCGTGATATCTCATGGTTTTGGCAAAACGGGCAGAAGAGATTGCAGCCATATGTGCCGTAGGACAGTATGTTTGAACCGGGACAAAAACGTAAAAGCGGTTTCTTCTCTATGGGATCCAGAGCGAGGGCTGTAAACTTTCCATAGCTTACCGGAACGACTTTGCCTTCTTTGCACATCCTGGCTCTGCAGGCTCCGGTCTTTCCTTCCGCTATGTCACAATGTCTGAAACAGACTTCACAAACAGCCATGTCACTTGTACCTTACGACTTCGAATCTCTGGAGCTTGTAATCATCCGACGGGGATATCCCGCCTTTCCGTCTTGCAATATCGATCTGGTCTTCCACTGTGTCAACGCCTTCCAGATCCGGAAGCAGAAGTCCGCGCTTGTATCCGCATGAAACGATAACTCCGTAGCGCTTAACGTCAAGCTCATCAGGTCCGTCTATATCCTCAGGTTCGCCCAGGATATCGACATTGATCTCCAGAAGATCGAGCTCATCTTCCCTGACCTTATCGAATCTCGGGTCGCGTGATACCGCGCTGACCGCATTGCTTATGATCTCTTCGGCTATGCAGTTCTGAACGGGCGCGATCGTTCCGATGCAGCCTCTGAGCATGCCGTTCTCATGAACGGAAACAAACGCTCCTGCTCTTGAAGCAAATGCTTCAGGCGGAAGTTCATTCCTCAGTGTCTCCGGAATATCCTCCGGAAAACCGGGTATCTTTCCTGTTCTTACAAATCGCTCAATGGTTGCCCTGGCAAGCTTTACATATGCGGAAGCATCCACAGAACTTACTTTGTCTGCAAGCGCCTTGAGAAAACATCTTTGCTCATTCTTTTCACCGGGTTTGAAAATGCATATTCCGTAGCCTACGCCTGTCACATCCTGATGCGAAAGCACTTCAGGCTTTACATCAACACCGTCAAATGTGCCGGCCATTATCACGAAGGACCTGTGTCCGCATTCGGCTGCTTTGTCGAGGAGCCCGCTGTCGAATTCAAGCATCTCTCCGAAATCGGCGTTTGCAGCCGCTTTCATTATCTTATCGTCGTAAACCGGGCCGGCCGGATCAAAGCCGTAAGGGCCGTAATCCTTAAGTTTGTGAGAAAGATCGCCGCTTGCGACTATGACCGCATTTCTCTGCAGATTCTCCGCGGTTTCTTTGATATATGTACCCAACTTATAGTGATCGGCAAGCGGAAGCCCCGACAGACCTATCCTTACGATCCTGCCGCCCTTATAGTGTTTCCTTATGAAATACAGTGGCACCATCGTACCGTGATCCAGTTCCTTTTCGCGCTCACCTAAAGTTCCGGCAGGGAAACCGTCACATCCCGCAAGGCCGCTGAGAAGACTTACAAAATCAGTATCGTATGTCTCGCTGAAGCTCTCCTGCGGCGCACCGAATCTTCCGAAATTGCCTGTTGCGCCTTCGCCGGGAGAGATATGAAAATAATCTCCGTACATCACCGAATGGGGACTTAGTATCACGATCGTATCGGGTGCGATCTCCGCGATCTTCCGTCCGACACGTTCATACGCGTTTGTTGTTTCAACGATTTGCTTTTCCCCGCCTTTTCCGACAGACGGAATGATGAGCGGAGGATGAGGCACCATATATGCAGCTCTGATTCCCATATGCATAACCCCGTTTTGCATGAGTCATTTTTTCTTTAAATACACTCATTATAACACCCCGGTAATCACTGAAATTTCACTGAATTGTTTTCAGGTTGGTTAAAGGTAAGGGATGTATCGTATGAGCATAAGACAACATAAGGAGTAAACGACCATGAAAAACAAAAAGATAATGATGATCCTGGCACTCACAATGTCAGCATCAATGCTGCTTTCCTTAGCAGCCTGCAGCACCGCAAACAGCTCAGTTCCGGCATCTTCAAATATCACGTCAGCATCCGTGAGCAGCGACGGTATAAGCAACTACAATGACGGCGAGCACGCCATAGAAGTCAGCGGTAAGACAGAAGAATATTCCAACGTAAAGATCACCAAGACAGGCAATTCTTCTTTAGGTGACGAAGCGGATTTCTACGGCGACAATTCAGCCGTATTTGCAACGGATAAAGCAACGTTAACTCTCTCGGGGATCACCGTCGACACGGGCGGAACTCACGCAAACGCAGTCTTTTCGTATGGTGAAGGCACAACGGTAAATATCAGCAATTCCACCATCACGACTTCGGGCGACTGTTCAGGCGGACTCATGACGACCGGTGGCGGAACAATGAACGCAACGGATCTCAACATCCACACCACAGGCAATTCATCCGCTGCGATCAGATCCGACAGGGGCGGCGGAACGGTCAGTGTCACAGGCGGTACTTATCTGACGGACGGAAACGGATCACCCGCAGTCTATTCCACGGCTGATATAACTGTCAGCAACGCGTCACTTGAATCAACTGCTTCAGAAGGAATCGTTGTTGAAGGCAAGAATTCCGTTACTCTCAACAATGTAAACCTGACCGCAAATCACAGCATGCATAACTCTGATAAGACCGATAACTTTAATGCGGTCATGATCTACCAGTCAATGTCGGGCGATGCATCAGTCGGCACAGCGGCATTCAACATGACAGGCGGATCGATCACAAACAAGTCCGGCGATGTTTTCTTCGTAAACAACACAACTGCTGCGATCACCCTCGAAAACGTGAAGATCGAAAACAACGATGCCAACGGTATTTTCCTGAGAGCGGCGGCTGCCGGCTGGGGAAGCGAAGGCAGCAACGGCGGAAAGATAAATCTCTATCTTAAGAAGCAGTCACTCACAGGCGACATAGCAGTAGACGGAGTATCAAAGCTCAACATGTACATGTCTTCCGGAACCGTTTACAGCGGAGCCGTAAATCAGGACAACAAAGGCGAAGTTTATGTCGAGATAGAATCCGGTTCAAAGTGGGTACTTACAGGTGATTCGTATGTAACATCTCTTACATGCGATGCGGATGCCATAGACCTCAACGGACATACTCTATATGTCGGCGGAACGAAATACAATGCGGGAACTGCATCCAAAGGAACAGCCATCGAGATCAAATCAGAATCCTCATCAGGCGGGCAGTCTGACGGTATGCCGGGCGAGCCGCCTTCGGGTGAAAAACCTCAGGGTGATCCTCCGTCAGGAGGCCCGGGCGGGAACGGTGAAAAGCCTCAGGGAGATCCCCCGTCAGGCGATCCTCCGTCAGGAACACCCGGCGGAAATAACGGATAAATTCATTTGACGAAGCGCGCGTTCGTCAGGGTACAATATGTATCCTTTCCTTCCTTATAGGTTTGGAATACTCCTACAACGCAGATCTTATCGCCTTCCGCGGGATAGTCTTTCGGAAATCTGTATTTCTTGTTCAGCACGAATTCTATTCCCTGGGAACAGCACGCCATCGCGTCTTTGATGATGCACGCAAAATAATACTTGCCTGTTGTTTCATCATGAAACTGTGAGTATGTGCCTTTCATCTTTACGGTCTTTCCGACATATTCTTCAGGCGCGGTCATCATGTTATAGACTTCCGCATAGACCATGTTGGCTGACTTGCTTGTGAGATCAACATCGATCCCGTTTTTGTTCTTGGATGACTTGGCTGCTTTGGTAACGGAAGGTTCAGGAGCCCCCTCATCAACACCGGCCTGACGCCCTGTACTGCTCTCATTGTCAGTTTCGGGCGTCGTTTCCGGTGTTGTTTCTTTTGGGGGTTCCGAGGTGGTTTCGGGGACTGTATCAGACGGAGCTGCTTTCTTATCCTCAGCTGCTTTGCGCGATTCTATAACGGATATGACACCCTTTGTCTGATTAAGCGGCTTGACCGCTGTGTTTCTGTTTCCGCAACCTGACACTAGTGCCGCTGCAATTAAGACCAGCAGAACTGCTGTTTTTTTCATCTGACAAGTCCCTCCTTTTTGTGTTACTTAAGTGCTTCCTTAAGTACTGAAAGATTGCTTTCCATTATCTTTAAGTACGTATTGCCGTTCTTAACATCCTGCATCGTAGTCGCCTGCATGGAGTCAAGGGTAAGTATCTTTCGCTCTTTATTCTTCGAGTTTTCTATGATGGTTTTCGCGATCCTGTGATCCTGTCCTTCGATGGTAAGCACTGCAGGAAGGCTCAGCTCATCAGCTTTCTTCGAAAGAAATACCACCGTCTCGAAACTTGCTTCCGTTTCTGCAGAACAACCGACGAATGCCGCATAGTATTTGAGGCCGTAATCGTCAGTCATGTATCTGAATGGGAATCTGTCTCCGAAAAGGATCGTCTTGAGTGATGCGGCGTCAACCGCTTTCTTGTATTCTGCATCGAGCGCCCTGAGTTTTCCTGTATATGTTTCAGCGTTCTTCTGGTATGCCTGTGAATTTGCGGCATCGATCTTCTGTATCGCTTCAGAAATGCTTTTTACAATTGTTGACGCATTGCGTAAGGAAAGCCAAACGTGCTCATCATATTCAACTTCATCGTGGTCATGATCATCCTCATGGTCGTGATCTTCATCATGATCGCCTTCATGTTCGTGCTCGTGGTCATGGTCTTCCTGCATTCCCTCAACAACCTCTTCCTCCTTGACGGAATCGCCGAGCACTTTCATGAGATTGATGGTTACCATGTCTTTGTTGACTGCTTCCTTGAGTACGCCGTCAACCCACTTGTCAGACTCGCCCCCAACGTAGATGAACAGGTCGCAAGTTGAGACTTTCATTATATCCTCAGCCGAAGGCTTGAAACTGTGCAGATCCACTCCCTTGTCGAGGAGCATGGTAACGTCCGCATTGGAAGCTTTGTCACCGAGAACGTTCATTACCCAGTCATATTCAGGAAAGATCGTGGTGACGATCTTCATCTTCTTGTTATCTTTTGAAGCCTTGCCGGCAGCTGAACTGCAGCCTGTGACAGGGCAGACCGCCATAAAAGCGGCCAGCATAAAAGCCAGTATCTTTTTCATAATATGGATCCTCCGAAAGTATTTATTCCAGGCGTGTTCTTAAACACGTCTCATGCTCTTTGGAGGCAGTATCAATCGTTCAGCTGGACTTTTCTGGATACCGGGGTCTCAGGCTTGAAAACAGCAGCATGATGCAATGACGCAGCTGTCAGCAGGATCAGAAAAAGCACAGCCGCATTGCGGAAAGCAGATCCGTATCCGAAACGTACCTGCAGCAGTGCATTTGTACACTGCTCAATGCAGTAACATATGCTGCAGTGTTCTTCCCCGGCGCAATCATGATCGGCCTCAAATACGATAAAGAATGCCGAGAACAGCAATACCGAAAGGATCAGAAAAGCCAGTACGCCTGAAGCGATCCTTTTCCGTCCGCACAGGCTGTGTTCTTGCATTTCCGCTCCCTCCTTTTAAATTTGAGAACCGTTCTCAATTTTATTCTCGGAATGCATATTTGTCAATACAATGATTAAAATGCTATTCTATTTCACGAAATCCATATTATTTCAGGAGAACACCATGCTGCTATTCATTTTAGCTCTCATACCCGTAATCGGGCTGCTTGTATTCGTATATTTAAAAGACAGAAAAGAGAAAGAACCGATCGGTCTTCTGATCGCCCTCTTCTTCGCAGGAATGGCAACAGTTATTACGGCACTTATCGGTGAGGGCGTCGGAGAAGCAATCCTCGGTGTCGTCTTTCCGAAGGAATCGGTAATGTTTCAGATAATCAGCGCGATCTTCATTGTTGGTTTTTGGGAAGAGATCGGAAAATTCCTGGTACTCTGGCTCATCACTTGGAAGAACAAGCATTTCGATTACAGCTATGACGCGATAGTCTATTCGATCTTTGTTTCTCTTGGATTTGCGGCACTCGAAAACGTCGCTTACGTATTCTCTAACGGTGTCGGAACAGCGGTTGCGCGTATGATCAGCGCTGTTCCGGGACATGCATGTTTTGCAGTATTCATGGGTTTCTTCTACAGCAAGGCCAAGTACGCAAGCCTTACGAAAAAGAAAGGTGCCGCCACAAAGTACATTCTCCTGTCCATCATCATTCCGGTCCTTGTTCACGGTGTCTATGACGCGATCCTCATGGCAAGCGGCGCAACAGAAAATACTGCAGCTGCATTGGGCATTGTTCTCTGGTTTGGTTATGTGATCGCCATGTTCGTCATCTGCTTTATTCTCGTGCTCAGATCGTCAAAGAACGATTTCTGCATCATCACTTCGCCCGAAAAGCTCCAGACAGTCTACAGGCCTTCCGTCATCGGCAGCTGGACATGCACATGCGGCAGCGTGAACCTTTTGAACTTCTGCCCTAAGTGCGGTAAACAGAGACAGCTTGTCACCACCTGGTACTGTGCAAAATGCGGAAGTCCTTCATCTTTGAATTTCTGCGGAAACTGCGGAAGCCCGAAGCCTGTATTTCAACCTCCGGTACAAAACCCGGTAGTTTGAGGATCAGCCGTTCCCGGCTTTTGTTTTCGCTTTAGCCTTGTTATCGTACATGATCTTGTCCGCACGGTTAACCGTATCGGTCAGATAATCGTCGATATCGGAATCATATATGGCAAGTCCGTATGCAATGTCTATCTCGTCCCATTTGTTTTCGGCCGACAGATTGATCTCACCCTTTTTGAGCATCTCCATCAGGTCTGACCAGGTGCCGTTGACGTACTGATAATCCCAACCGGTATAGGCAGCGACTTTACGCTGGTATTCATAAGAATAACCAGTCTTTCTGCCGTACTGGTCAGTAATAAAATGCGGTGATTCATGCCAGCCTACGCGCACCGTTTTCTTGCTCTTTTCCGCGGATACCGGAACAGGCATGGAAAACACGGCGACAACCGCTATCATCAGCCAGACAAAGACTAGTCTGACCACATTTCTTCCCTTATGCATAATCCGCGTCCACTTTCTTGCCGGTCTTGGGTTCCCATGCATAGACCTCATCGAACATGAGCGGCTTGGCATAATAGTAGCCCTGGAAGCTGCCTACGTTAAACTTCTGAAGGATATCTCTCATACCGGAAGTCTCAACACCCTCAACACATACCTTAGCGCCAAAGAGCGAAGCAACTCCCGCAAAGTATCTCATGAGCTCTCTTTCAGCATTGTCCTTTTCGATCTTTGTTACAAACTCACGGTCGATCTTAATGATGTCGAACGGAAGTTCCTTAACAAGTCCTATGGATGAGAAACCTGTACCGAAATCGTCCAGTGCTATCAGGATGCCTCTTGATTTCAGCTGTGCCGTAACGTTCTTCAGGAGCTTTATGTCAAGCAGCCTGCAGCGCTCAGTAACCTCAAAGCAAAGGTGATCCGGCGGATATCCCATCTCATCCAGTATGCGGAAGACCATGTCTACGAAGTCATGTTTTTCAAGCTGCGTATAGGACAGATTGATGTTAATGACAAATTCCGGAACCTTTGTGAGTATCTTCTTTGCCGCGAAGATAGCTTCCCTGATGATCCACTCACCGAGTTCAGGGAAGAGGGGATCCGACTCGAGAAGCGGTATGAACTGATCCGGAGGGACCATTCCGTATTTCTCATTCTTCCAGCGGAGCAGTGCCTCTGCAGAGATAAGCCTTTCTGTCTGTGCATCGACAACGGGCTGATACAGAAGATAGAAGCCTCTGTATCCGTGCATTATCGAAGCGCGGATATCGTGAAGCTTTTCGAGTCTGAACTTGTTGTCATCATTAAGATTATTGTGGAAGACTACCATGTCTCCCTGATGGCGGGCCTTTGACTCTCCGTATACGAAGTTAAGGCAGGCATAGATAGTCTGTGAGTCAACATTAAAATTATCGACCTTAAGTACGCCGCCGTTGATTTCGAGCAATATCCGCTTGTCATCAACCTGGAATGCTTCACGGAAAAAGTTGCGGAATCCGTCATATCTCTGCTGTATCTCATCGATATTAAGACTGTTGCTTATGATTGCAAACTTAGTGCCGTCGATCCTGTAACAGCTGCCTGTATTTCCGGTCGTATCAAAGACTTTTCTCGCAAAGAGCTGCAATACCCTGTTGCCGAAATGATATCCGTAGAC
Organism: Saccharofermentans sp.; assembly: GCA_024682215.1. Taxonomy (GTDB): domain Bacteria; phylum Bacillota; class Clostridia; order Saccharofermentanales; family Saccharofermentanaceae; genus Saccharofermentans. Next base: position 15,340 of record JAIKZM010000001.1, read on the forward strand.
CGTGTTGATCTCGGCGAACTTACTGATTCCGACAGCAATGACATTGACTGAAGCCTTCCTCTTGATCCAGCTCTCGAGATCTTCAAAGAAGCCGTACTGATTGCGGAAACCGGTAAGAGTGTCGACATGTCCC
>JAIKZM010000023.1 GCA_024682215.1 Saccharofermentans sp.
GTTACGGAAATGCTGTATCGGGCTTGTTTTTGGTTTTCGCCAATCCGGTATATGGGACATACCAGTCGGTATAAAGTCGGTATATAATACGTCAAATAACGTCGAAAGCGCAATGAATTAAGTGCTTTTCAAGCTTTTGGCAGTACAGTGCCGTGAAAGATGGTTTCTTTTTGAAAGTGGTTGAAGATTGGATGAAGATCGGAAGTTAAAAGCCCTGAATGCCCGTCCTTTCTACGTTTTATTTTTAGTGTTGCAGCTTCTAAGCGGAAGGCCAGCGGTTCGAATCCGCTCACGATCACCAATGTTTTCAAGGGTTTCAGGGATTTCTGAAGCCCTTGATTTTTTGCCCGCTTTTTGCTGAACTTGGCTGACAAAACATGCGCCGCAAACGCTTATTTTTAGGGCCTTTCAAACTGACCTTCCGCTTTTAGGCGGACGACATCGATTTTTGGATCCTCGAAATTCAATGAAATCAAGGGTTGTATTTTTGCTCCTTGAGAACAAATTTTCGTTTTTGGCTGGATTTGGCTGAATTTTTCAGCCACGTTTTCAGCCACATTTTTTGACCAAATTAGAGTGCCAAATTGTTAAGTTTGCCAAGAATTCGTTCACGCTTTTCTATTTTATTCATGTTTTTCTCCTTGACCGCTGTGATTCCAAAGTGACTAATTTGTCACTTTGGAATTCATTTTTTATGCTTTCCCGTTTGTTACTATTTGCTTATCACGAGTATGGAGGACACATATGGAATTATTAAGATGTGAGAATATCAGCAAAGTATACGGCACGGGGGATGGTAAGACCGTTGCTTTGCAGGACGTATCTTTCTCAGTCGAGAAGGGCGAATTCGTATCGATCGTAGGAGCTTCGGGTTCGGGAAAATCCACTCTCCTTCACATTATCGGCGGCGTTGATAAGCCGACATCGGGAAAAGTCTTTATCAACGGCACTGATATTCATTCGCAGAGTGAGGACAAACTCGCGATCTTCAGAAGAAGACATATCGGACTTGTTTATCAGTTCTACAATCTCCTTCCTGAGCTTAACGTTGATGAGAACATCGTGCTGCCGCACATGTTAGACGGAAGAAAGCCCGACAAGGAAAGGCTTGAACAGATCGTTGAGTACTTAGGCCTTACAGACAGAAGATCCCAACTTCCGAATGAGCTTTCGGGCGGACAGCAGCAGAGGGCATCGATTGGAAGAGCGCTCTTCTCGAAGCCTGAACTTCTTCTCGCAGACGAGCCTACGGGCAACCTCGACAGAAAGAACAGTGCAGAGATCGTTGAGCTCTTGAAAGAATCCAACAGAAAATTCGGACAGACATTGATCCTCATCACGCACGACGAGAATATCGCTCTTCAGGCAGACAGGATCATCTACATGGAAGACGGAAATATCACAAAAGATGACCGTATCAGGGTTACGGATCTTATGGGCCGCGAATAAAAGGATAATAGGAAAAATCTTAAGGAAATTAAAATGAGAAACACAAAGATAGTTCATCAGGTGACTTTAAAGCACATGAAGATGAATATGAAGCGTACCGTGATCTCTATCATCGGTATCGCTTTAATGGTAATGCTTCTTACCACGGTGCTTGCCGGTAAGGATACGGCATGCCAGTATTTTATAGATTTGAGTTCTGCACAGAACGGTGCGTATCACTTTGCAGTCTATGACATTGATAAAGAAAAGCTTTCACAGATCAAGGAGCTGGACGCGGTCGAACAGGTTGGTGTTACTGAAGACCTGAAGTATTCATGGTTTGATAAGACCGGAAAAGCAGACAAGCCGTTCCTCAACATCAGAAGATATTCCGCTGATGCGATGAAGTGGATGAACATGAAGGCAGTTGAAGGAAGACTTCCCGAGAATGCGAATGAGATCGTTATAAGCAAATCTGCAATTGATGAGGGTTCGACGATAAAGGTCGGCGATACTATAGAAGCTGAGACTTTCAAAAGGTTCATGACGAACAATAACCCGGATGGTGCCACTGTCTTTGCCTCTCCGCGCTTTGAGATCCCTGCAGGGGAGAAAGTGGAAGTGCCTTATAACATGTTCTATTTTGTACCGGGCACTGAATTCGGTGACGAGTTCTATGAGACGCACGATGAGATCCACGAGAATACCGGATTTAAGCAGAGCTACACAGTAGTAGGCATTATCGAGCGGCCTGTCTTTGAGAAGCCCGGATGCGCATGGTATGCTGCGGTTTCTCTGGTTGATGAGTCAACAATCTATGGGGAGACTTTCAACGCTCTTATGATGACAGATACGAAAAAGGTAAACAGTTCTCTCCATACGAAGTTGATGGATATCGCCGGCGAGAAAAATTACGATTCTAACAGCGGCGTTCTTATCTTCTCCGGAAGTTCCGATGAGAATTCTCTGAACTTCATCGTTACAGCTGCTCAGACGTTCTTTGTTATCCTTATCGCACTGATCTCCATAATGCTCATCTACAATGTTTTCGCGCTTTCATATGATGAGAGGGTGAAGTATCTGGGCATGCTTTCATCTGTTGGTGCAACAGGAAGGCAGAAAAGAAGCTCCATATATTATGAAGCAATGGTATTGCTTGTTCCCGCGCTTCCTTCCGGTATCCTTTTGGGACTTGGCCTTACCAAGCTCGCTTCCAAGGTGGCAGCTCCCATTGCACAGAAATTGTTTTTCTTTGAGATGATGGGAGAACTCGATATAGAACCTGCACTGAAAGTATCACCTGCAGTTATTGCAGCAATCACCGTGCTGAGTATTGCAACGGTTTTTGTTTCCGCGCTGATCCCCGCACATAAGATCAGCAAGATCGGACCTGTCGAAAGTATCAGAGGCAATAAGAAAAGCTCGAAAAAGCACAGCAGGAATTCTGATCCGGATAATCTCATCATGAGGTCTTCAGAAGGAATGCTCGCATCGAGGTTCCTCAAGAACGACAAGAGCAAGTCTCTTGGAATCATCAGAGCTGTCACGATCTTTATTCTCGTTACTACTGTTGTTTATTTTGCAGCATCGCTTCTTATTCAAATGGTGGGTTACAAACTGAATGACAGCGGAGTCGGTTTTGCATATTACAATGACAGAGAATATGCTCTGGTGCATATCTATGACGGTCCCGGCAGGTATGATCCTTCAGAACTCATCGAAAAAGTTAAGACGATGGATGGTGTTAAGAATTATGAAGTATGCAAAGCAAGCAATGTTATATTTAGCATCCCTGATGAAGAATTAAGTGATGAATACCATGATGCCTTCTACAAGATAACAAGTCTGTACTATCCTGCAGGACAGTACAGCAGAGAAAAATACGAAGAATCAATCAGTCAATGGCCATACGAGCACATTAGGATATTTGCTTTTGACAATGAGACTTTCGGCAAGCTCGCCAAAGAACTCAATGCGGCAGATTACGGAACAGCCGATATGCCCTGTATCCTGATCAACGACGCATCGATCTCCACTGATCAATATAGAATTAATGGGCGTAAGGCAAGAGATTACATGTATCTCCAGATCGATAATCCTTTCAAGCCTGCAGAAGGGGAGACCATACATGTAAAAACTGATGGTTATACCAGAAAAGAAGCACTTGAAAAGGGACTTGAGCTTGATGAGATGGCTTTCCCTGAAATCGAATTAGATGAACCTTTAGGATTAAAAGTAATCAGCAAAGCCAAATTCGATCAGATCGAAAAATACATTAAGGGCAGCAACAGTTCGGCTCTTTGCATGATCGTTCCGATGAGCGTTGCTGACTATCTGGATAAGGTCACCGTCAACAAGATGGATACAGAGGTATTTTTTGACTGTGACAACAGCGATACTGTGGAATGGCTTTCAAATACAGCTGAAGATCTTTATAGCCAGGGAGAATACATTCACTTTGTTCCGACCACTAATTCGGCAGCAGGATATAAGCAGATAATCGGATACCTTATCAGGATCGTACTCAGCATCTTCACGGCAGTTGCATCGGCCATCTGTTTGATCAATGTATACAGCTCGATCTCGGCGCTGATGGTATCCAGAAGAAAGAATATTGCAGTATTGAAGTCTATCGGATCCACATTCAGACAGCTGGTCAGAACGGGACTTCGCGAGAGCCTCGGCATGCTGTTAAGATCGATCCTGATTGCTGCACCATTGATAGCGCTTATATGCTGGTGGCTCGCAAAGACATTCGTAAGCAGATTCGGATACTTCACAGTAAGTTTTCCATGGGCATATGCGTTCATAATGATCCTGGCAATTACCGTTTCAGTGCTTGCAATGACCGTAATATGCTTAAGACGCGAGAATAAGATTGATATAATAGATGAGATCAAACGTGAGAGTGTCTGATGCATGGTATTAGTAGTTGAAGACGACAGCATAATCGCAGAAGGTTTGAAGCTTGCTTTAACAGGCGAGGGTATGGAAGTTACCCTCGCTTCTTCTGTTGCCGAAGCATATAGAGCTCTCGAAAATGAAGAGCCGGGGAAGAAGATCGATTTCTGCCTTCTCGACATGACGCTTCCTGACGGAAACGGCATGGATATCTGCATGAAGGTCCGTGAGACTTCGGAGATGCCGATCATCTTCCTGACCGCGATGGACGACGAGATCCATACGGTCCTTGCGTTTGACAAGGGCGCGGACGATTATATTTCGAAGCCTTTCCATATCAAGGAACTGATAGCGCGCATGAAGCGTCTCATGAAGCGCACAAAGTCATCTGCTTCAACATGCGCCATCGGCGATAATCTTGTCGATATAACGAACGCGAAAATGACCCGCGCAGGCGAAGAGATCACTCTTACCGCTATGGAATATAAGCTTTTGCTTGTCTTTATCAACCACGCAGGCGAGATCCTTGACCGTGACCAGATATTAAATATCCTCTGG
>JAIKZM010000027.1 GCA_024682215.1 Saccharofermentans sp.
ATCCCGACCATCCTGTCGGAGCCTGCATGGTATCTGACGAAGGCGCATGCTCTGCTTTCTATATGTACGGAGGTGACTTATGAGTGATGTAATAACGCTTGCTCACGGAAGCGGCGGAAGGAAGACTTCCGAGCTTATCGCGGAGCTTTTCAAAAAGAATCTCGGCAATGAATATTTCACGGCTGATGACGCTGCGGTAATGCCGAAACCCGAAGGAAGGATCGCTATGTCCACCGACGGATTTATCGTATCCCCCTGGGAGTTCAACGGCGGCAACATCGGCAAGCTCTCCATCTGCGGAACGGTAAACGATCTTGCGTGCATGGGTGCCAAACCCATGTATCTCACATGTTCCTACATTGTTGAGGAAGGCTTCCCCGTATCAGATCTCGAAAAGATCGCACAGGCGATGGGCGAGACCTGCAGGAAGGCCGGCGTAAAGATCGTAGCAGGCGATACCAAGGTCGCGGGAAAAGGCCAGGTGGACAAGGTATTCATCACCACCGCAGGTGTAGGAGTTATCGCTGACGGAGTAAACCTTTCAGGTGCGAACGCAAAGCCCGGCGATAAGATAATCGTAACAGGTGACGTCGGAAGACACGGAACTTGCATCCTTCTCGCGCGTGACGAATACGGAATTGAAGCTGACGTTAAGAGTGACTGCGCACCTCTCTGGGATGCAGTTGAAGCAGTGCTTGAAGTATGCCCTGAAATGCACGTCATCAGGGACGCGACAAGAGGCGGCGTAGGCACCGTTCTTTACGAGATCTGCGACCAGTCCGGAGTAGGGATCGACATCAATTCCGAAGCGGTTCCCGTCGCACCCGAAGTAAGGGGCGTTACCGGCATGCTCGGCTTAGAGCCTTTGTATCTTGCATGTGAGGGAACGATGGTAATGATCTGCCCCGCGGAGTACGCTGACAAAGTGGTCGAAGCTTTGAAGAAAACAGAACACGCGAAGGGTGCTGCGGTCATCGGCGAAGTTACTGCCGAAAATAAAGGCAGAGTCGTCATGACGACTTCGATCGGAGGAAAGACATATCTTCCGCAGCCCGGAAACGAGCTGCTTCCCAGGATCTGCTAAGGGGGACGCCATATGGAAACAAGAGTTGCCTGCATAACGATAATCATTGAAAACGCGGAGTCTGTCGAAAAGATGAATGCTCTTCTTCACGATGCCGCACAGTACATAATCGGCCGCATGGGCATCCCTTACAGAGAAAAGGGTATCAGCATAATCAGCATCGCTATCGATGCCCCGCAGGATCTTACGAGTGAATTGTCAGGTAAGATCGGAAGACTCGACGGAGTTACCGTAAAGACCACTTATGCCAACATCAAATGATGACAGGATAAGAATTGCGGATGCCGCTTTCCCGAAGCCGTTTACCGGCGGCCTTGAGTTCAACGCGCCCGCGCACGGCACATGGAACATAGTGCATATCGGATTCAAGATACCTGATGCGCACCAGATATACATCTGTGCGGACAACTGTATGAGAGGTGTGGTCATGACCGCTGCGGAAATGGGCGAGCTCTCGCGCTTTTCATCGGTCATTCTTGAAGAGGATGACATGGTCTTTGCAGGACGCCTTGAAGAGTCAACTCTTGAAGGTGTTACGGACGTTTTGAATTTGCTGCCTGAAATGCCTCCGGTGGCAATCATTTTCCCGGTCTGCGTCCACAAGTTCATGGGATGCGACATTAACTTCATCTACGATGAACTGGGCAAACGTTTCCCTGACGTGAAGTTCGTCAGAGGCTTTATGGATCCCGTTATGCAGAAGCGCGGAACTACTCCTGACCAGCGCCTGAGGAAGGCGATGTTTGACATCATTCCCGAAGGCAAAAAGGACGGTTCGGTTACCGTGATCGGGTGCGACATGCCGCTTTCTGATGACAACGACATCAAGATTCTGCTTGAAAAAAAAGGCATAAAGATCAGGGATGAAGCTTCCTGCAAAACTCTTGAAGAATACTATGATCTCGGATGCTGCGACAGCCTTGTCTGCAGTTATCCCGCGGGACTTTTGGGAAGCACCGCTCTTGCAAAACGTATCGGAAAACCTTTGACATACATGCCTTTCACATTCGGTTATGATGCAACGGATGAAGCTCTTTCAAAGATCGGAGCAACTCCTGATCCTGACGGAAGAATGTTATGCGACAACGCAGCGTCAGAACTTAAGATGCTGCTCGGAGATAATGAGATCGCGATAGATTACACGGCCGTTCCGAGGCCTCTTTCACTCGCGAGATTTCTGATAAGCAGAGGCTTTAACGTAAAGCGCATTTATCTTGATGCGGTAGATCCCGATGAGAAGGAAGATTTTGAATGGCTCGCCGCAAACGCGCCTGACACCATGCTCTGCGCTACCATGCACGTGAAGGGAAGACGCCCTGACCGTTCTGGAAGTGACAGCAAGATCCTTGCCATCGGACAGAAGGCCGCGTGGTTTGAAGGAACGGAATTTTTCGTCAACATGATCGAAGGCGGCGGACTTTACGGATACGCAGGGATCAGGGCTTTCTTAAGGCTCATGGAAGATGCTTTTCTGGTGCCCAAGGACACTGAAGACATCATTCCTAGAAAGGGCTTAGGGTGTGCGTGCGTCTTATGAAAAAAGCATATAAGATCCTTCCGGTATATACAGGCGATGTCTCGGGTTTTGCATCCGCGCTCTATGAGCTCGGCGGCATGCTCGTAATTCACGATCCGTCGGGATGCAATTCAACATACAACACGCACGATGAGGTGCGCTGGTACAAGCAGGAAGCGCTCATCTACATCTCGGGCCTCAATGACATCGACGCGATAACCGGCAATGACGGCAAGTTCACCGCTGACATCGTGCGCGCCGCAGAGGAAATGAAACCCAAATTCATCGCGCTCGCGAACTCGCCGCTTCCGTACCTCAACGGAACTGATTTCAAAGGCATTTCGAAGATAGTTGAAGACAGGACGGGACTGCCCTGTTTTTATGTTCAGACCAACGCGATGCACGACTATACGAAAGGCGCCTCGGAGGCGTTTCTTGCGTTCGCGAAAAAGATGCTGAAGCCTGCGGATAGAAAGATAGAAGGCGGCATCAACATTCTGGGATCGACTCCGCTCGATCACGTGAATACAGGTTTTGTTATTCCCGAAGGCAAAACTCTTGTCTCAAACTGGGCATACAAGACATCACTTGAAGATGTGATGAAAGCAACGCAGGCTGAACTTAATATTGTCGTATCTTCGACCGGCCTTGCCGCTGCGGAATACATGAAAAAAGAGTTTGGCATGCCTTACGGATTAATGGGTTCTTACCTTGATGTAAAGCGTGAAGAGTCACATAATTACATCGTCGGCGAGCCTGTTATCTCAGGCTATGTTGCATCGCAGATAAAAAAGAAATACGGCACTGATCTCAATGTGATTGCAACAACGGAGATCACTGACGGGCTGCTCGCTGATTGCGACAGAAAATGCCACGGCGAAGATGAGATAAGACAGGCACTTTCTGATGCCGATATGATCATCGGCGATCCTTTGTTTGAGCTTATCGCACCTAAGAACGCGAAGTTTGTCAGGCTGCCTCATTTCGCGATGAGCGGCAGACTGTACCGCAAGGAGATACCCGACCTCATGAGATTGGAGGATTACTACAATGAGCCTTAACGACACACCCTCGGGCGAGAGGATTCACATCGGTTTTTTCGGAAGGAGAAACGCGGGTAAATCAAGTCTCGTAAACAAAGTCACGAACCAGGATCTTGCAGTTGTTTCAGACACAAAGGGAACGACGACTGACCCTGTTACCAAAGCAATGGAACTGCTCCCGATAGGCCCCGTCATCATCATTGACACGCCGGGTTTTGACGATGAAGGCGAACTCGGCGAAAAGCGTATCTCCAAGACCAGACTCATACTCAACAAAGTCGATGTCGCGGTGCTAGTAGTCGACCTCGAAGAGGGTATCGGCGAGACCGAAAAGACGCTGATCAGGCTTTTCGGTGAGAAGGGAATACCTTTTGTCACAGCATACAACAAAGCCGATCTGAAAGAAGAACCGGCAGGTCTGAAAGATAATGAGATATGCGTCAGCGCGGCCACGGGAAAGAACGTTAACGAGCTGCGCGAACTGATCGGAAAGCTGGGCAGCACCAAGCAGGAAGGCGAGCCCTTGATCTCTGATCTCATCGAAACCGGTGACACTGTGATCCTCGTCATCCCGATCGATTCTTCCGCTCCGAAGGGAAGGATAATACTGCCCCAGCAGCAGGTGTTAAGGGAGATCCTGGACAGGAACGCAAAGGCGTATATCACGCAGGACACCGAGCTTGCATCCGCGATCGCCGATCTTAAGGAAAAGCCCAAGCTTGTCGTCACCGACAGCCAGGCGTTCGGCAAGGTCGCGCCTGTCGTTCCGAAGGACATCATGCTCACTTCGTTTTCGATACTGATGGCAAGGCACAAGGGTTTTCTTAAGAGTGCGGTAAAAGGCGTAAAGGCGATAGATACGCTTGAAGACGGCGACACGGTCCTTATCTCCGAGGGCTGCACGCATCACCGCCAGTGTGAGGACATCGGAACTTATAAGCTTCCTAAGTGGCTCGGTGAATACACCGGAAAGAAGATCAACATCGAGACGACGTCAGGTCTTTCGTTTGCTGAAGATCTGTCCAAATACAAGATGATAATCCACTGCGGGGCATGCATGTTAAATGACCGAGAAATGAGATACAGAACAAAGTGCGCGGAGGATGCCGGAATTCCGATGACAAACTACGGTACGGCGATCGCATTCATGAAGGGAATTCTCAGGCGTTCACTCGAGGTGCTGCCTGACTTAAAGGAGGTTCTGGATGAAAAGATCTGAGATAAATGCCGCGCTCAGGCGCATGGAATCGTTCATGAAAGACTTGAAGATAAGCCTTCCGCCTTTTTGCAGTTTCACTCCCGATGAGTGGAAGACCAAGGGTCACGAGTACGATGAGATCAGAGACAACATGCTCGGATGGGATATTACGGATTACGGTCTCGGTGATTTCAAAAAGACCGGGTTCTCGCTCATCACGCTCCGCAACGGCAATCAGAAGATGCAGGACAAGTACAAAAAACCTTATGCCGAGAAACTTCTTTTCATCGAGGAAGGGCAGTACTCACCGAATCATTTTCACTGGTACAAGATGGAGGACATAATAAACCGCGGCGGAGGCAATCTCCTTATCCGTGTGTTCAATTCCCTTCCCGATGAATCGATCGACAGGGAAAGCAACGTGACCATTCATTCTGACGGCCGTACTTACACGGTTCCCGCGGGTACTCAGATACGCCTGACTCCGGGCGAGAGCATCTCGATCCAGCAGGGACTCTATCACGATTTCGAAGTCGAAAAGGGGACAGGCGCGATACTGATCGGCGAAGTTTCACAGTGCAACGACGACAATACTGACAACAGGTTCAATCCGCCGGTCGGAAGGTTCCCCGCGATAGACGAGGACGAGCCGCCGTACAGGCTCCTTTGCAACGAATATCCTGCCGCTACTTAACAAAAGTAACAGATACTTAATTGAACAGCCAGGTTTCTTAGTTCATAATATTAGCACCTAAAAACGCAATCTTACGCAAAGACAGGGGGGATCTCCATGGCAAAGAACAAGAAGGCCAAGCGCGGAATCGATACATACAATGCAGGAAGCGTTGTGATGGATATCGTTATGCTCATCCTAGGTTTTGTTTTCCTGATCAACACGATCATGGGCAAGGGTGATCAGGTAGCTTCGATCTTCGTGCGCGCCATCGGAGGCATCCTCATTGCAGTGGGGCTCATTTCCCTCATCACATTCTTCATCAAGAAGGAAAAGGAACTCTTTGACTGGATCGTTGTGATCTTTGGAACGGCGATCGGTGTTTTCGGAATTGTCGTGGCTGTAAGGCCCGAGCCGATCATCAGCATCCTCAACTGGATCATGGGCCTGATCATCATTGTTTACGCTATCGTGGTCATCTTCACGGCGATAGGATTCTTAAGACCTGCCGGCGCAAACTATTGGGGTTTTTCCGCCATCTTCGGACTTGTGGCGCTGGCACTCGGTTTCTTCATCATTTTCTTTAACCTTGCGACAAAGGTCATGATGATCATGATCGGTGTCACGCTCGTATTGGGAGCGATCGGCGGCATTGCCAACGCGATACTTGCCGCACAGGCCAAAAAGGCAGCCCGTAAGGTCATCAAGGCTGCAGGTCTCGATCCTGTTGATGAATCCGCTGCAAAAGAGCAGGAGCAGAAGGGCAGCGGAGTTTCTGACGGCGATGATGCAACAAGTTTCTGACGGAGAGTTGCCATGAAGATCACCTATATCGGACATGCGTGTTTTCATATTGAAGATTATGCCGGACACACGCTGGCAATAGATCCGTACAAGCCGGGCTCCGTTCCGGGCCTTAAGGATCACGGCCTTGTTGCCGATGAGGTGATATGCTCCCATAACCATTATGATCACGATGATTTCGAGGGCGTAGAAGCACCTGAAAACGTCTGGGCAGGCAAGTTCGATGTCAAGACGATCAAGACCTTTCATGACGATGTGCAGGGTGCCGCCAGAGGAAGGAACAACATAAACATCATCACCATCGACGGCAAAAAAGTCGTCCATATGGGAGATCTCGGCTGTGATCTCACCGCTTCGCAGCTTGACCAGATCAGGGACTGCGATGTGCTTATGATCCCTGTCGGAGGGTTTTATACGATCAACGCCAGACAGGCATTCATCATGACTAAGGAGATAAACCCCAGAGTCGTCATTCCGATGCACTACAGGGGAAAGTCTTTCGGATACAAAGAGATAGCCACGAGCGAGGAATTCGAGCAGCTCATAATAGCTGAAGGAAACAGAAGGGTGATTAGACATACCTCTGTTTTCGAGGACCATGACGATTACAGATGCATGGTCATGCTCGACCCGCTCAGAGCCTAAGGAAGGATACATGTCCTATATTGAATTCAAGGATGTAAGGAAGATCTACAAGACCGGTTCGGTCAATGTCACCGCACTGGACGGATGCAGCTTTTCGATCGAGAAAGGCGAGCTCTGTGTCATAGTCGGACAGTCCGGCGCGGGCAAGACGACACTCCTGAACATACTCGGAGGCATGGACAGACTTACGACGGGTGAGGTCTTTCTGGACGGCAAAGAGATCTCCAAGCTCAATGCCAACGAACTGGCATTGTTCAGGAGACATAATGTAGGTTTCGTTTTCCAGTTCTACAATCTCATTCCGAACCTTACCGCATTCGAGAATGTGGAGATGGCGGCACAGCTCGTAAAAGAGCCCTTAAGCTGTGATCTTCTCATGAATGAGGTCGGATTGTCCGAGCGCAAGAACAATTTTCCGGCGCAGCTTTCGGGAGGAGAGCAGCAGAGGGTGGCGATTGCCAGAGCAATCGCAAAGAACCCGAAACTCCTGCTCTGTGACGAGCCCACGGGAGCGCTGGATTATCAGACGGGCAAATCGATTCTGAAGCTTTTACAGTCATTAAGCACAGAGAAGGGCATGACCGTTGTCATAATCACGCATAACTCTGCGCTCACTGCAATGGCTGACCGGGTGATCAAGGTAAAGAACGGCAGGATCACGAGCAATGTGATCAATGAAAATCCGGTAAACGTAGACACATTGGAATGGTAATGACTCCGTACGCAAAGACCATACTGAGATCCATCAAGATGACGCTCCCGCGCTTTCTCGCGATCTTCGCGATAATCGCTCTGGGCGTCGGTTTTTTCGCGGGCCTTAAAGTTACCACGCCTTCGTTTGTTCATACCGTCAACGGTTATGCAAACGAATATGCGATGTTTGACTTCAGGCTGATCTCGACGATCGGATTCAAGCCCGAAGACATAGAAGAACTTGCGAAAAAGACCAACTGTGTCGTAGAGGGTTCTTATACCGTAGACTGTTCTGCATATATCGGAGACGAAACCGGTTCTGATACAGTCAGGTTCATTACGGTTACCAAGGGAATCAACAAGCTCAAGCTCGAAGCCGGACGCATGCCTGAAAAACCCGATGAGATCGTGCTCGACGGATACCAGATGTCATCTTCGCACATAGGTCAGAAGTTAGTCATTGCGACAAACGAGACGAGCGAAGATTCGCTCGACATGTTCAAATATAAGGAGTTTACGATCGTCGGAACGGTAAGGTCGCCGCTGTATCTTAACTTTCAGAGAGGCACTTCCGACGAGGGCTCGGGAAGCGTGAACTACTTTGTATGCGCACTGCCTGAGGCTTTTGACTCCGAGTATTTTACCGAAGCATATCTTTATTCGGACAACGGGCTTTACATCTTTTCCGATGCTTACAAGGATTGGGCTGACAAGGCTGAGGATCAATACGGTGATGTCCTTGAGGACGTCGTCAAAGAAAGATTCGACAAGCTCCTGAAGGAAGAATACAAGAAGATGACCGATGAGGTAGAAGAGCATTACGATGACATCGATGACGGCTGGAAAGAGATCAACGATGCCCGCAAGGACCTCGACGACGCGAAGAAGGATATCGAAAAAGGCCAGAAAGAGATCAACGACAACCGGAAGAAGCTTGCCGATGCGAAAAAGACTTTGGAAAGCTCAAACAAGAAGCTTCAGGATGCGAAAAAGCAGCTTGATTCCGCAGGCAAGCAGTTAAAAGACGGCAAGAAGGAACTTGATAAAGCGAAAAAGACTCTGGCCAAAACAAAGAAGCAGCTCGATACGATGAAGAAAGGTATCGATGACGGCCGTGCATATATCGAGTACGCAAGAAAGACAATGACTCCCGAACAGCAGGCTGCGGCCGGAATCGATCAGATGGAGCAGCAGCTTGATAAGACTGAGGCATTGTACAAGGGATATCTGCAGCAATATAACGCCGGCTATAAAACATACAAAGACGGCAAAGCCGCGTATGACAAAAACTACAGTAAATACAAGAAAGCCAGGACACAATACAGCGACGGCCTCAAGAAATACAACAAAGGTGTCAGGGACTATAACAAAGGCGTCAAGAAATTAGATGACGCACAAAAAGAACTTGATGACGGAAGAAAAGAATACGAAGACGGTTTAAGGGAATTCTGGGACGGTTATTTTGATTTCGCTTCAGAAGTGAACAAAGCCTACATGGACGTCATTGACGGACGCACGCAGATAGAATCCGCCGATGAACCCGACACATATATCCTCGGACGCGACAAGAATACGGGCTATGTCTGTTTTGACAACGACGCGAAGATAGTTGACGGTGTCGCGGCTGTTTTCCCGATCTTCTTTTTCGCGATCGCGGCGCTCGTCTGTTCGACTACTATGAGCAGAATGGTCAACGACGAAAGAGGCATAATCGGCACGATGAGGGCACTTGGTTATTCCGACATGTCGATCGTCATGAAATATGCCATCTACGCCGGTTCTGCCTCAGTCCTGGGGACTGTCCTCGGCTTTCTCGGCGGAACAAAACTATTCCCGTTCGTAATCTGGGAAGTGTACAAGATGATGTACGGCTTCACCGATCTGACTTTTACCACCAGCGTTCCGCTCTTTGTCCTGACGCTCGGAGTTGCGCTCATCTGCACGGTCGGAGTTTCCGTTGCCACCGCGGTGTCCGCACTGAAGGGCATGCCGGCTGAGCTCATCAGACCCAAGGCGCCGCTGCCGGGCAAGCGCATCCTTCTCGAATACATCGGCTTCATATGGAAGAGAATGAAGTTCCTTCACAAGGTTTCCGCGAGAAACGTATTCCGTTTCAAGAAGAGGATGTGGATGATGATCGTCGGAATAGCCGGATGCACGGCGCTGCTCATTACGGCGTTCGGCCTGTACGATTCCGTCTGCAACGTCGTAAACATTCAGTTCGATACGATCATGAAATACGATCTCAAAGTTACGTTCGACGAGTCATATAAGCAGCAGGCGATCGAGGATGCCGCAAAAGATGTCCACGACAAGATGGATTTCGCTTTCGATTACGTCATCGTTCAGAATGACACCGCAAAGAATAACGGCTCCAATTATGTAAGAGACGTTGAACTGTTCATATCCGATGATCCCGATACCATAAAGATCTTCGGACTGAATGACGTAAAGACAGATGAAGCCCTGCCGTGGCCTTCAGACGGGGAAGTTGCCGTCTCGGGCAAGCTTGCGGACAAGAATAACGTTAAGGCCGGGGATTACATTACCGTCATGTACGGGGATGACGAGCACGAGGTAAAGCTCAGGATCAGTTCCGTTTTCACGAACTATACTTTCCACTATATCCTCATGACGCCGAAGACTTACAGGGAGGCATTCGGAAAGACCTATAATCCCGAAACGCTCCTTGTGGCGACCGAAAACAAGACAGCAGCGGAGTCTTATAAGATCGCATCCTATCTTTCGGACAACTACGATACCAAGACATGGTCATCCACAGCGGATTCCAGGGAGAGCTTTTCGAAGACCATGGAGCGCATGAACTATGTCATCGTTCTTGTCATAGGCAGTGCTGCCGCCCTCGCCTTTATAGTCCTGTTCAACCTGAACAACATCAACATTACAGAACGCATAAGAGAGATCGCGACGCTCAAGGTCATGGGTTTCAACCGCAAAGAGACCGGCGCCTATGTCACGCGCGAAAACGTCATCCTTGTCATCTTCGGATTCCTGGCGGGCATTCCGCTGGGCTTCCTGCTGCACAGGTATGTCATGGCACAGATCGCTATGGACATGATCACCTACCAGATACGTATCGTGTTCGTAAGTTATGTCTATTCCCTTGCTTTCGTGCTTGCTTTTTCGGCGGTCGTAAATCTCATAATGCGCGCGAAGATCGAGAAGATCGACATGGCGGAATCCCTAAAGAGCGCAGAATAATTTGTAACATTACAAAGCCGTTTTTATGTTTATAATGTCTTACATTAAGTATGGGGGCATCAATATGTTTAAGACCGGATTCAGTAATGAGAAGTATGTGGAATTGCAGAGCGCACGTATCAGAGAGCGCGTCGACCAGTTTGGCGGCAAGCTTTATCTCGAGTTCGGAGGCAAGCTTTTCGACGACTATCATGCTTCAAGAGTACTTCCCGGTTTCGAACCTGACAGCAAGATCAGGATGCTCAAGGCCCTCTCGGATGACTGCGAGATCGTCATCGCGATCAACGCTGACGCCATCGAGAAGAACAAGCGCCGCGGCGACCTCGGGATCACCTATGATCAGGAAGTCCTCCGTCTCATCGACGCATTTACCGAATTCGGACTTTATGTAGGTTCTGTCGTAATAACACAGTTTGCCGGCCAGCACCTTGCCGAGAGCTTTGAGACTAGACTTAAGAGCCTCGGCGTAAAGACATACAGACATTACCCCATTGCAGGCTATCCTTCCGATATTTCGCTGATCGTAAGCGAGGACGGATACGGCAAGAACGATTATATTGAAACCACAAGAAAGCTCGTTGTCGTAACGGCTCCGGGTCCCGGTTCCGGAAAGATGGCAACATGCCTTTCACAGCTCTATCACGAGAACAAGCGCGGCATCAAGGCAGGATATGCCAAGTTCGAGACGTTCCCCATCTGGTCGATCCCTCTCCAGCATCCCGTAAATGTCGCATATGAAGCTGCAACCGCAGACCTTGCTGACGTTAACATGATCGACCCGTTCCATCTTGAGGCTTACGGAAAGACAACGGTCAACTACAACCGTGACGTTGAGATCTTCCCGGTCGTAAACGCCATCTTTGACAGGATCTACGGCGAGAGCCCCTACAAGTCTCCTACGGACATGGGCGTCAATATGGCAGGCTTTGCGATCACCGATGACGAAGTCTGCTGCAATGCTTCAAAGATGGAGATAATCAGACGCTATTACGATGCCAAGGCTGCAGTCCGCCAGGGACTTTCCGACGGCAATGACGTTACTAAGATCGAACTTCTCATGAAGAAGAGCGGCATCGATACATCTGACCGCCGCGTAATCGGCGCAGCCCTCGTAAGAGCTGAATCCACAGAAGGTCCCGCTGTTGCTCTGGAACTTCCCGACGGACAGATCGTTACCGGAAAGACTACGGATCTTCTGGGACCTGCTTCTGCAGCACTTCTCAATGCACTCAAGAGTCTTGCGGGCATCTCACACAGCATCCCGCTCATCTCACCCAATGTCATCGAGCCTATCTCTGATCTCAAGATCAACCACATGGGCAACCACAACCCGAGACTTCACACCGATGAGGTTCTGATCGCACTTGCCATCAGTGCCACCACGAACCCGGTCGCAGAGCTTGCAATGCAGCAGATCGGAAAGCTCGAGCACAGTGACATGCACTCGACGACCATGCTCTCATCGGTCGACCTCAACATGCTCAAAAAGCTCGGCATTGAAGTAACCTGCGAGCCTGTTTACCAGACAAAGAAGCTGTATCATAAGTAAAACAGTGAAGAACACGGAACAAAACGGTTTTCTTTCCAAACATAAAGAAGCTGTTGCTTCCGCCTTTCTGTGTCTGGCTGCAATTGCCATAGCGCTGATCCTTCACCCTGCATACGAAACAAATGACGACACGTTAATCGAGTCACTTCTGTTCGGTTACCAGGGTCAGAGGACTTCATTCCTGATCTTTATCAACAGGGTGCTCTGTTACATTCTGTACTTTCTGGTATCGGTATGTCCCAAAGTTAACTGGTATTTCATAATGCACTGGTCAGCGTGTATCTTATCGCTGTATGTACTTTCGAGGATATTTATCAGGAAGTTTAAGTCTGCCGGCTTTTTTGTAAGCCTGCTCATGACCGCAGCCGGCATGGAGACCCTGTTCATGCCTCAGTTTACGAAAACGGCCGCTTTGGCGGTGATCTCCGGAACTATAGGCGTTTTGGATTCCCTCCGCGAGAAGCGCAGCCCGGGCTTCAGGGCAGCATGCATCTGGCTTATCGTGACCGGAAGCATGATACGCTTTGAGTCTCTCATCATGGTCAGCCCTTTCCTGTTATGCGTTGCCTTATATGAGACAGTACTCATGTATAAGGAACGCAAAGAGCAGCTGAAACGATATGTTGCGGTTTTGGGCATAACCCTTGTCCTGGTGGCTTTATTCTATCTGGCAGGAACTTTCTTAAATAAGAGAACGCCCGGTTCGGATGAGTTTTACAGGATTAATTACTACAGATCCATGCTGACTGATCACGAAATTGATTATGCTGCCATCAAGGACAGACGCGTATTAACGGAGATAGCCCTGGTTACAAAATGGCTGAACAATGATCCGGAAGTATT
This sequence comes from Saccharofermentans sp., assembly GCA_024682215.1. GTDB lineage: Bacteria > Bacillota > Clostridia > Saccharofermentanales > Saccharofermentanaceae > Saccharofermentans. The sequence goes on from JAIKZM010000027.1 coordinate 13,271, forward strand.
CACGCCGGAGAGATATGAGCAGCTTTACCGTGATTACCACGTTGAGCACGGTCTGTTCTCTTCTGTTTCCGTTAAGGCGTTATTCGGCCATTATCTTCCGAATGCAATGCAGAATGAACCTCTGCTGCTTGTGTGCACTGTTGTGGCTGTGGCCTTCGTCCTGCTTTCAAAGAGAAGATATCTGCTCATTCCGCTTGCCGGCTTCTATCTGCTGCTTGAACTGTATCTTTGCAGCACGGGAAGGAGCAATGTACACAGGGTTGATTTCGGAATACTGCTGGCCTTTCTGGCATCGGTTCTATATGTGAGCGTTTTTTCTTTTCCCGGTATCAGTGACGACATGAAAAAGCTGGTACAGAAATACGTTGTTCCGCTGCTGCTTTTAATGGGAGTTGTGGCGGTCTGCTCATTCCCGGTCCAGATGCATCTGACCAACAGCAGATATAACAACGAAGTTAATGCTGCTCTGGAAGACATCACTTCAAACAAAGACTATAAATACATGATATACACCCTGGCTTTGAGGGTCGATTCGAAAAGAAACATCTTTGATCCGCCTACGGCTTATAATGACGGTTTCTTTTACATGGGCGGATGGCAGGAAGGCATCGCGATCCCGGGCATCAGTTTTTCGAACCACTCCGGCATAGAGGGCAATCCGTGGGTCACTTGCATCGACAGCAGTGAGGTAAGGCTTGTCCTGCCAAAGTCGGAAGGAGAAAACCCCTGGATGAAAGAGATCGCCGGATATGTAAAAGAACATTACGGCAGGTCCGTTAAAGGCATTCCGGAATACGGCAACGATTCGCTGCAGTTATTCCGTGTGGTTTCAACTGATTGATTATTTCGAAAAATCATATTGACAAACAATGGTCTCAGAATGATAATTTGATTAGTCAAAGATAGTCAAAGTCAAAAACAATATCAAACAACCGCCGGATGCGGGAAAGAAACGGAAGGAGGCATTACATGGCAAGACTTGTTGACGTCATAGAGCAGATGATAAAGGCGATGATCGATGAGAATGACGGCCAGGCTGTCATCAGCCGGAGCCAGCTTGCCGAGCAGGCGAACTGCGTGCCTTCGCAGATAACGTACGTACTGTCGACGAGATTCTCAAGCGGCAACGGTTATATAGTTGAGAGCCGCAGGGGCGGCGGCGGACAGATCACGATCACCAGGGTCACGCATGCCGGTCCTGAGCATTATCTGCAGGCAATCCTTGATGCGGTAGGCGACGATCTGTCGCAGCAGCAGGCGAAGACGCTGCTCACCAATGCGGTATCCGTCAGAGCGATAACACCTAAAGAGGGCACGGCGATAATGGCGGCGGTATCAGACAGGGCTCTCGCAAAAGCAGATTCGGACATAAGGGCGGTCCTGCGCGCGGATATCTTCAAGAACGCGCTGCTGGGACTGATGATAGCGGATGAATAGTAAAGGAGAAAGAATATGAGATGTGAAAGATGCGGAGTTGAACTCACAAACAAGATTATCAAGATAAACGATGTCGCATATTGCGAGAACTGTGCCAGACTCATGGGGTACGGCAAGTTTTTAAGAAGCCCTGAAGAGATGCTGGGATCCGCATTTTCGCCTTTCGATGAGATCGCGAGCACGATAATGCAGATGAGCGATCTTGATTTCGGAAACAGCGCACTGTCCTGCCCGAAATGCGGAATGACTCTCAGAGATTTTGAGAAAAAGGGCCGCCTCGGATGCATAGAGTGCTACAACACCTTCAATGACTACATCGTCAAGGAGATGTTCAAGCAGCAGGGCGAGAGCACATACGGCGGAAGGATGCCGGGCAGTACCGCAGAACTTCCGGGTATCGAAAAGATCGACGCTCCTGCCGGCAAAAAAGAGGAATCCGTCAGCGCTGAAGAACCCAAAGAAACAGTGCAGACGGCAACTGAAGAAACACAGGCGCCCGCTCCGGCAGCTGAAGACAATGCTGCCGAGAAGCTTGAAAAGCTCGCGAAGGCAGACCTCGGCATGTTAAGCGATGAGGATCTTGAGAACGGCATTAAGCTCGCGGCTGCGAATGAGGATTATATCCTTGCATCAAAGCTCAGGGATGAACTCAAGGGAAGAAAGGCAGGAAACTGATATGAAGATGTGGTATGAGAAAGAAGGCCGCGATGAGGATGTAGTCCTCTCAACCAAAGCCTGCATTGTCCGTAATGTCAAAGGATACAATTTCCCTTCAAAGATGGATGACAAGGACGCGAGCAGCCTGCTTAAGAAAGTCGATTCCGTTATCGACAGGAACGTCTTCTCCGGCGGAATGGCAACTGACATCATAAACAGCGGTGACGCGGTAACGCTCATGAAGGCGCAGATCTCCGGCCGCGACGGTTCACTCCTTTTCGCACCTGACCGCAAGGCGATCTACTACACAGAGGATTTCGGACTCAGCATAGCGGTCGGAAATTCCGAGCACATTACGATCAAGGCCCAGGCACCGGGACATGACATAAGCATCTACAGACCTGCCGAAAAGGCTGCGGTTGAACTCGAGAAGAAACTCGACATCGCTTATTCGGAAAAATACGGTTTCCTGACATCAAGCGTCAAGCTGACGGGCACGGGACTCAAGATCCTTTACACCGTCGCAATTCCGGCGATCGCCAAGACCGAAGGTGGAATCGCGGCACTGAGACAGAGAGTCGGCCAGTATGAATGGACGATCTATCCTTTCGCAGAACAGGGCGAGCTCAACGAGTCAGGCGTATATATAATCGCCAGCGTAAGCACTCTCGGCGTTTCCGAGGAGGAGATCCTTGCGCGCGGTGAGATGCTTATCGAGGACGTAATCAAAGCTGAGCGCGCATGCCGCGAGCAGCTTGCTACAAAGAAAAAAACGCAGATGCAGGATCTCTACGGAAGAGCTTACGGACTTATGAGATTCGCATCGCTCATGTCGCGAAGGGAAGCGCTTGATTCGATCTGCTGGTTAAGGCTCTACAGGGATTACGACGATTCATGCGAATTCGACTGCAAGTGGAAGATGCTCAACATGATCACTCAGGAAGTCTGCTGGGAGCAGCAGCGCCGCGGTGAGATCAATACTCAGACAGCCCAGAAGCAGAGGGCTGAGAGGATCAAGAAGATTCTGAAGGGAGATGATTGATATGAGAATATCCGAAGATACCGCGCGCGTACTTGCGTGCTCACAGCTTATCGCGGATGAAAGACACACCTCGCTTATCAGGGATACGATTCTTTTCGCGGCTTTATGCCTTACCGAATCACCCGCGAAAGAGGCAATAGAGGAGAACGTTTCAAATGTTAATGCCATACTCGAAAAGCTTGGCATCGACGGTGACTACGAGATCGATGAGGAGTCGGTCAAGCCGCTTGCGGACAAGGCGTTTTCCAATCTCAGGATAGATGTAAGAAGGCTCTTTGCCAACGCTGCCGATCTTTCGCGCAGAACAGGCGGAAAAGGCGCTGTCGGCCCTGAACACGTTCTTTTCGTGATCATCTCAAGAAGAGTAAGCAACCATAACGAGATCTTCAATGCTCTTGAAGCTGCGGGAACCGACATGGAGGGACTCAGGAACTCCATCGTCAACACTTTCAACGACAACATGTCCGATGACAATGACGAATCCGAAGATCCGTTCAGCGGCTCTGACGAGATTGAGGGAAAGGATCCCGGAAGAAGAACACCGGCCAGGAACCGCAAAGGCGGAAAGGGCGGACATAAGACCCTCGAGAAGTTCGGCAAGAACCTGACAGAACTCGCCAAGGAAGGCAAGATCGATCCGGTCATCGGCCGTGAGGAAGAGATCAACCGTGTCATGCAGATCCTTATCCGCCGCACCAAGAACAACCCCTGTCTCGTAGGTGACCCCGGTGTAGGTAAGACAGCCATAGCAGAAGGACTCGCACTTAAGATCGCGAACAACGACGTTCCTGACATCATCAAGGGCAAGGTCGTCTACAGCATGGAGATCGGCTCCATGGTCGCAGGTTCCAAGTACAGGGGCGATTTTGAGGAAAGGATCAAGGGCATGCTCGATGAAGCCGTCTCCGATCCGAATGTCATTCTTTTCATCGATGAGATCCATACGCTGGTTGGTGCGGGCGAGAGCTCCGGAGGCGGCTCGATGGATGCCGCAAACTTAATGAAGCCGCTGCTTACAAAGAACGAGCTCCAGGTAATCGGCGCTACGACTTTAGATGAATATGCAAAGTTCATCGAGAAGGACCACGCGCTCGAAAGACGATTCCAGAAGGTCATGGTCGAGGAGCCTTCGATCCCGGATGCTATCGCCATCATGAAAGGTCTGCGTCCCAAGTATGAGGATCACCATAAGGTCCACATTCCCGACGATGTTCTCGAGCAGTCAGTAATGCTCTCATCACGTTATGTTTCAGACAGGTTCCTGCCTGACAAGGCCATCGACCTCGTTGATGAGGCTGCTGCCGCGAAGCGCATAAACTATGCCGATTCAAAGGCAAAGAAAGAACTTGAGGACAGGATCGCCGAGATCGAAAAGGCGAAGAAAGCCGCATCCGATGCCATGGAATTCGAGGCTGCCCAGAAGTACAAGGAGCAGGAGGAAGCCGACAAGGCGCGTCTTGAAAAGCTCATGGCCAAGTCCGAGCCTGACAAGGGCGGTTTCACCGGCACTCTTACCGTTGATGACATCGCTGACGTTCTCGCAAAGTGGACAGGCATCCCGGTCAAGAAGATCACCGAGAGTGATGCCGATAAGCTCAAGAACCTCGAAGCCGAGCTCCAGAAGAGAGTCATTGGCCAGGATGAGGCGGTTACCGCCATCTCCAAGGCTATCCGCCGTGGCAGGCTTGGCCTCAAGGACGACAAGAAGCCTTCAGGAACGTTCATCTTCCTCGGTACTACCGGCGTAGGTAAGACTGAGCTTGCCAAAGCGCTCGCGGAAGTCATGTTCGGCAATGAGAACTCGCTCATCAGGATCGATATGTCCGAATATATGGAAAAGCACGATGTTTCAAGGCTCATCGGTGCGCCTCCGGGATATGTCGGATACGATGAAGGCGGCCAGTTGACAGAAGCTGTCAGAAGACATCCTTATTCCGTCGTTCTTTTCGATGAGATCGAGAAGGCTCACCCCGAGATCTTCAACACGATGCTCCAGGTGCTTGATGACGGCCGTCTCACAGACGGACACGGCAGGGTCGTCGACTTCAAGAACACGATAATCATCATGACATCCAACATCGGCGCGAGGATGCTGACCGGCGGCGAGGGCCGCAAGATCGGCTTCTCCATGGCTGACGAAAAGGATACGGACGAGCTTTCAAGAGAAGGCCTTTACGGCGGAAAGTCCTACGATGAGGCAAAGAAGCTCGTCATCGAGGAACTCAAGAAGTCGTTCTCGCCTGAATTCGTCAACCGTGTCGACGAGATCATCTTCTTCCGCATGCTCGGCAAGGCAGCTCTCATCAAGATCGTTGACATCCTGATGAACCAGGTCGGCAAGAGGATCAGGGACCTTGGCATTGAGATCCGCATGACAGACAGTGCGAAAGAGCTCATTGCCCGCAAGGGTTACGATCCGCAGTACGGCGCAAGGCCGCTCAAGAGAGTCATCACCTCGATGGTCGAAGACAGATTCTCCGAAGCGATGCTCGACGGTATCGTAAAGCCCGGACACCTTGCGATAATCGATGCTGTCGAAACTACGGATCCTGACGCTCTGATGGCTTCCGGAGCCGCAGAGGAAGGCGGAAAGATCATCGTGATCAAGGATGGCGGCGAGCTTGAGACCGCTAAAGAGGATTCCGCTGACGCAAAGCCTGATGAAAACGTTTCGGAATCGGCTGACAAGTAAAATAAATTTAACCTGAAAAGCGCCCGGCTATTGCATTTGCGAGCCGGGCACTCTTTATTTTCTGCGATAAACTTTGTATAATAATCGCGCTTTAATTATTTTGGATTTTTCGGAGTTTATATAAATGTCAGAGAACACCAAGCCGAATGCAGTTCAGGCTGCAGCTGAAAAGCCTGCGACAACTGCAAGAGACAGGGCGAAAGCACCACGCGACTATGATATCGGATGTTTCCCGAGGCCGTTCTATTTCAGCTTTCTCGGATCCGGCATAATCGTACCGATCGTCTGCGCATTTACCCATATCAAGGTCAAGCCCGACATGGAGTTTGTAAACCATGAGGGTCCGATCATCGTTATCTCTAACCACGCATCTTATCTCGATCCCATGATCACCAACAAGCTGACCAAGGCAAGGCCGGCTAACTTTGTCACGGGCGAGTTCGTTTTCAGGGCACCTGCCTGGGGCCACTGGTTCAAGCTTGGAGGCGCTATCCCCAAGAAGCAGTTCGTGGTCGATACCGCAGCCGTTAAGGCCATGATGAAGGTCATGAAGCGAAACGGCGTCCTTATCGTTTACCCCGAGGCTACCCGTCACGTCGACGGCAAGTCCGTGATCTTTGATGACGGTATCGCAAGGCTTGCCAAGAAAGCCGGCGCCTCGATCTACATCGAACACATCCACGGAGCATACCTGACATGGCCCAGATGGTCACAGTCCGGAATGCGCAAAGGCAGGATATCCTCAGAATTCGTAAAGAAGATCTATTCGGACGAGGTCAAATCTTTGTCCATAGAAGAGCTTCAGCAGAAGATCCTTGACGCTGTCAACTACGACGAGAACGAGTGGAACAGGGAACACAAGGTCGAGTTCAAGAGCAAGCGCCTTGCCGCAGGACTCCAGAATGTCGCCTATGCATGCCCGAGATGCGGACATGAGTTCACGATGAGGTTCCTTGATTCGGGAAAACGCGACCTTATCCAGTGCTGCGAGTGCGGGAACGCCGTAAGATATCTGCCCACGGGCCTTCTCGAAAAGGCCGATCCCCAGTGTGTCATTTTCGATGACCTTCACAAGTGGGCTGAATGGGAGCGCGGCATTATCGCCGAGGAGCTCAAGGCCGGAGATTTCCGCATGGAAATGGACGCGGAGCTTTTCAAGGTCTTCGACAGGTTTACTTTTGCCAAGACGGGAAAAGGCCGCATCACGATCACCGACAAAGAGATCATATATACAGGAACCGACTGCCCGGCAGAGGAGGGAATCCCCTTTAAGAAGGGCAAGCCGATGAAAGGCTACAGGAACAGGGAGCTCAACCCTGATGCCCCGAAGGAGACCAAGGTTTTCGAGATCGCCACGATGAGGGGACTCGTTGCCTCTTACGGAAAGTATTTCGAGATCTATGACAAGGACGGGGAACTGTTCAGATTCTACGTTGACGGCCAGAAAGTCTTCAAAGTACACGAGATCGTCTCGCTCCTCGGCAGAAAACTCAGGGGGAGCGCTGAGTGATCGGGGCTGATTTCAGTCTTTAATATTGGTCTTTCAAAGAGTATAATTTTTAAGTTAGTGTTTAACACCAAAATAACATATAGGAGTGTGCATCCATGGCAATGTATGACAAGAAAAGCGTTGAGGATTTAGACGTATCCGGCAAGAGAGTTATTGTCCGCGTAGACTTTAACGTACCTCTCGACAAAGAGACAGGCACAAAGATCACAGACGACAAGCGTATCAAGGGAGCTCTCCCTACGATCAAGTACCTCGTAGACAATAATGCGAAGGTAATCCTCGTATCACACCTCGGACGTCCGAAGAACGGACCTGAGGCTAAGTTCTCCATGAAGCCCGCTGCAGACCGTCTTGCTGAACTCATCGGCAAGCCCGTTACACTCGCTGCAGACGTAATCGGCGAAGATGCAAAGGCTAAGGCTGCCGCTCTTAAGGACGGCGAGATCCTTATGCTCGAGAACGTCCGTTTCCACAAGGAAGAGACAAAGAACGATCCTAAGTTCGCTGCTGAGCTCGCTTCCATGGCTGACCTCTATGTAAACGATGCATTCGGTACAGCTCACCGTGCTCATGCTTCAACAGCAGGTCTTGCAAACTTCCTGCCTTCCGCTTGCGGTTACCTCATCAAGAAGGAGATCGACTTCATCGGCGGTGCTCTCGACAATCCTGCAAGACCGTTCGTTGCAATCCTCGGCGGCGCTAAGGTTTCCGACAAGATCGGCGTTATCACAAACCTCCTCGACAAGGCTGACACCATCATCATCGGCGGTGGTATGGCTTATACATTCATCGGCGCTCAGGGCGGCAAGATCGGTGATTCCCTCTTCGAGGCTGACAAGGTTGACCTCGCTAAGGAGATCCTCGCTAAGGCTGAAGAGAAG
>JAIKZM010000029.1 GCA_024682215.1 Saccharofermentans sp.
CAGCTGAGCTAATGACCCTGGAGCGAGTGATGGGAATCGAACCCACGTGGTCAGCTTGGAAGGCTGAAGTTCTACCATTGAACTACACTCGCATATTTCGCTGAAATCATTTTCAGCGAAGTAAATGTTACACTAACGTCCGAAATAAATCAACAGTAAAAATTATGCCGTCGGCGGTTTCTTTGAAAGATATGTCTCTGATGCGTAGAAACCATCGATCGTTTTATACCAACCGTTGCTTGTTCTGGCTACTACAACGATCGTCTGTCCTCTTGTAAGAGTGCCGATCTTTGTATATTCGGTACCGGGACCTTTTCTGAGGTTGAGGAACTCACCCTTTGTTACCTTAGCATAATAGGTAACCTGCTGATCAAGTGTGGTTTCCTTCCAGGTAACCTGCTGGTCATTGGTAAGAGGGCCCGTATACGTTGAAAGCTTTGTTGTAGGCGCAGTAGTTGTTGTGGTTGTTATCATCGAAGTGGACGGAGCAGTGTCGATAGTAGGCTTGCTCTTCTTTCCGCATGCAACAGCGCTTAAAGCCATAACGCCGATAAGCATTCCGGCAGATATCTTTACAGCCGTCATTTTGCTGTTCACGTGTATCACCTCCACAGATATTTATTCATCATAATTATTATTACATATTTTACGTTAAAAAATGTATTAATTTTATTACAAAGCATTTTAACGGTAATCAGGCTCAAGAAGATAGAAAGCTTCGTGGTCTCTGTATTTCCCGTTAATGTGCATGTAAGACACTCTTCTTCCCTCGCCCGTAAATCCGGCGCGCCTGATAAGGCTTATCGACTTTTCGTTCTCCGGAAGTATGAATGCCTCGATCCTGTGCATCTTATATTCCCTGAACATAAAGCTGCATGCTTCACTCAATGCTTCTGTCATATAGCCGTTTCCGGTATATTCCTTATCGAGATGATATCCGACCGCGCAGCTCATCATACCGCCGTATGCAAGATTAAAGAACGAAACCCTGCCGATTATTCCGCTTCCGCCCTTTAATGTTATCCACAACGGAACAAGCGATCCGCCGAGAAAGGATTCACAGTCATATGCGAGAAACTTCCTTTGTTCAAACACGGTGAAATACGAAGCCGGATGAGTCTGAGCAAACTGTTTGTGAAACTCGCGGTTCCTTATGAAGTAGTCCGCAACGCGCTGAGCATCGCTCTTTCTTAGGACCGAAAGCCTGAGCCTGTCGGTCTCAATGGCAAACATTTCGTTCCTCCCGCGCTTTTGGGCTATTTCGTAACTCATGTTTCGGGCTTGTCTCACTCGTTGTCGGGGGCGTCATCTGATGCATCGTCCGGCATGTCGTCAGGCACATCATCCGGGAAAGTATCAGGCATGTCTTCAGGCTTTACCTCAGGCTGTGCAGTACCCTTCGATGACAAGAGCCTGTTCCTGACGAGAAGTCCGGAATCAGAGAGAAGTCCTTCAGGCCAGTGACCTGCGAAGATGTCTTCCAGAGTGTATCTCTCGCCGCCGAAAATGAGAGCATTCGAGCTTGAGGAATTGTTACCGCCGATATAAGCGTTGCACCAGCTGATATTATTCTCATCGAGGAAATCCATCCACTTCGCGGCATTCTCAGCATGAGGCGCGCTTACACCGGATGAATCCGTAGCTTTCCACTCTGTTGCAATGACACAGATGCCCTTGGACTTTGCATCCTTGATCTTTTCCTGAAGGTCAACGCCGTCAGTATAGGCATTAAAATGCACTGAATAAGCAACATTGATATCCTTTATCGGGCTCTTAGCAGCCTTGTCGATGTCTCTGCTGTAATCAGAAGTGCCGACGATAATGAGATTATCCTTGTCTATTGCCCTGATAGCCTTGATAACAGCTTCAGCATAAGGTTTAACCGTATTTGCCCAATCGATATTGATCTTCTTCTTTTTATAAGTTCTTGTACCGTTCGGTTCATTGCAGATCTCATATACCAGATTCGGGCAGTCAGCGTAAACGCCTGCGATCCTGGTAAAGAACTCAGTGGCCTTCTTCTGATTTGTAAGCGGATTGCCGTCTTTGCTCTGATACCAGGTTACGATTACATAGATACCCTGTTTAACGCAGAGGTCGATGATCTCACATGTCTGCTTAAAGTATTTTTCTGAACTCTTAACATAGGATTCCGTAACGTTGTCCGCAGGAACAGCGACCCTTATGACATCAACGCCCCAGTCTTCAGCAAGAGTCTTGACAGTCTCAGCGCCGAAGAAACCCTGGCATTCGCTCAAGACATCAGAGCTCATTCCCCTGACAACGACCGGTTTTTTGCTCATGTTGCAGAGCTGTCCGTTGATGGCTACAAGCCTGTTGTTGCTCTTAACGGGCATTTTGGAAACAACCGGAACACTCGTAGGTTCAGGTCCGAGAGGTTCGGTTTCCGAAGGTGCGGTCGAGGATTCACTCGTCTCGCTCGTTTCAGTAGTCGTAGGCAGTGTTGTAGACGGAAGGGTTTCAGGTCCCAGCTGCTTGGAACAGGAAGCAAGAGAGACCGTCATCGCCAAAACGAGTATCAAAGCCGTAATTTTCAATCTCATAAACAATAAACACCTCAAAAAATTGAAATTTAGGATATCAAATTGTATTTCAATATTCTCAAAATAATGTATAATCAATTACGTATTATAAAGCAACTTACACAAAAACAAGCGGTTTTTTAATACAACTGGCAGTTAACATAATAGAAACAGTTTATTTATAATAAAACTTGTTGAATAAACTATAATATAGATGAACCATAATAATTCAGGAGTACTTTATGGGACGATCTGATGCCTTAAGAGATAAGATACAAAAGCTTGGTACTAAGCAGAAGCTCGGTGCACTTGTTAAGTTTGCCGACAATCCTGATGATGACGTAAGAATGGCTGTTGCCATTGCTATGGGCCTCATCCCTACCTACGATTCAGGCATGGCGCTTATCCCCCTGCTCCGCGATGTTTCTCCTCAAGTCCGTGCAGCTGCTGCAACTGCTGCCGCTGACATTCACGCAAAGCATTGTGAGGAATACGTTAAGAAGCTCGCTTTCGCAGATCCCGATCCCAACGTCAGACAGGTTGCCAAGATCGCTTTCGACAAGCTCAAGGATACCGTAGTTTGATATAACAGGAAATTATTAAAGGCCGTACGATGTACGGCCCTTTTTTTGTTCTGTTTTATCTTTATCAGTTTTCGACAATGATGGTTGCGACTTCACCGGCCCTCTTATAGATCGAATTCTCAGGGATAACTCCTCTTACCATTGAAAGCGGATATACTCTGGAGCCTCTGCCTACGACTGTACCCGGATTGAGAACGCTTCCGCAGCCTACTTCAACGTTATCACCAACGATAGCTGCAAATTTCTTGAGTCCGGTCTCGATGTTACCACCCTCATAATGAACGTTGACAAGCTTCTTGTCAGACTTGACGTTGGATGTGATGGAGCCTGCGCCGAGGTGAGCCTTGTATCCGAGAACGGAGTCACCGACATAGTTGTAGTGAGGAACCTGAACATTATCGCAAAGGATAACATTCTTGAGCTCGGTTGAGTTTCCGACTACGCAGTGTGTGCCAACGATCGCATTTCCTCTGATAAATGCACAGTGTCTTACCTCTGTTTCAGGTCCGATGATGGCAGGGCCCTTAATGTAAGCTGAATCAAAGACAACTGCACTCTTTGCGATCCAGATGTCCTCTCCCCTTTTTTCATATACTTCAGGATCGAGTGTGGGACCGATCTTGAGAATGAAATCCTTGATCAAAGGAAGGACTTCCCAGGGATACTGCTTGCCTTCAAAGAGCGGAGCCGCGATCGTATGGCTCAGATCGATCAATTCATTTGTTTCAAACATGTTTTACCTCCATATAAAATGCGGCACATAGCCGCATAATAATCATTTTGACTGTGTACTGAACTTAACAACGGGCAATTTCTGCGGTGTCTGCTGGTCAACACGGAAATACTTGTTAGGATCCTTGCTCTTGACCTCAACACGTACTTCAACAACACCCTCTTTGTTATCAGCAATGTCACTGTAGTTAACGGTGGCAATGATATCCTTGGCAGTAAGAGTGGTGATCGTATTCCTTCGTCCGACTATCTTCAACTCAACATCCCTGATCGGGTAAGATACCGATACGTCTGACCTGTCTTCGGGATAAGTGATTGGAACGGTAATGTTCCTGCTGACGACAGGGTTATTGTCGATCTGGATATAGAGCCAGAGGAACAATGAAAGGAACAGCGAAACGACGAAGAACATAACCCTTGTCGCCATGCTTACGCGCTGTGCATTTGTTGTCTGATCAGCTTCTTTTGTCTTAATGATGAGCGGTGTGTTCTTCTCTGCCGGAGTCTCAGATCCATCACTGTTTTCAGCTGTCTGAGCAGGAGCAGCGGATGTCTTTTCAGCTTCAGCCGTAGCAACGCGCTTGCGGAATATTCCGAAGATCTTGGAGATACCGCTCTTTCCGGTCTCGGTTTCCGTAAGGCCAAGAAGATAAGAAAGATTTGCTTCGAGCTCTTTGGAGTCCTTCATTTCGAAGAGTCTTCCGTTGACGGCGATAGATGTCTTTCCTCTCTCCTCGGAAACGACAACGACAACCGTATCACCCATCTCACTCGCTCCGATGGCGGCTCTGTGCCTTGTACCTGTACGCTCAAGAGCGTGCATTGTAACAGAAAGAGGAACGTGGCAGCGGGCAGCGACGATCCTTCCGTCTCTTATGAGAAGTCCGCCGTCATGCATGGGAGAACCCTTATAGAAAATGCTCTGGAGAACAGAACTTGTTACAGATGAATCAAACTTAACGACATTCTCCTGAGAAAGAAGCTCATTGAGCTTAGTCTTGCGCTCGATCAGTATGAGAGCTCCCGTGTAGGATCTGCACATTTCCTTACAGGCAATGCATATCTCGTTGATAAAGGCAGAAAGCTCAGTACTGTTGAGTTTTTCCTGGTGTCTGAAAGGATCGGTGAACCTTGAAGAGGTACGAAGTCCTACCGTCTCGAGCGCTCTTCTTAATTCAGGCTGGAACAAAACGACAAACAGGATCGCAACAACATAGAGCATCCTGTTGAAGATGAAGCCGACCATGTCGAGGCCCATGATTCCGCAGAACATAACAAAGATAAGGATAAGAACGATACCTTTTATGAGCTGCCATGCACGGGTCTGCCTGATAAAGAGCAATATGGTGTAAAAAAGGAACGTAACAAGAAGGATATCCGCCGTGTAACGGATAAAATCCCATGGACTTCCAAAGAAAAGAGTGCCTTGGGCAAGGCTGGTTATAAGTTCGTTGATGAACTCAAATATCTGACTGATAAAAGCGGAATTAGACATCAATCAGGCTCCTTTGGACTTCCTGTATAACTTAATAATTATAACATAAGATACGGATATACAAGTCTTCCCCGGGAAATCACACACTTTAACCTCAAACAGTCGTCAACGAAGTTCAGACTGCTTGTATCGATCCCCGAAACGCCCTGTTTTACGATATTCAGACGTTTCATTGGAGCAATCGTCAAAGCGCTGGTTATCGCCGCAGCGGGTACACCAAAAGAGAATAATCTTTCAGCTTCCTGCGCAAGTAACGTTACTGACCCGGCAAGATTTCCGTCAGGGCCGAAATATGTTCTGCCGCCGCGTGCTTCAACCCGGGTTCCGCCAAGATCATAGACGCCGTCAGGCATTCCGCCTGCCCTCATTGCATCAGATACGATTATTATCCTGTCATCAAACAGTTTGAAAAGCATCCTCAGAACGGTCCTGTCAATGTGGAACCCATCACAAATGACCTCGATATAAGCATCAGGTGAATCAAATGCGGCGCCCAAAGGCCCCGGTTCACGCTTAAGGCATGGCCTCATAGCATTCAAAGCATGAGTCAGTGAGTTACCGCCTTTGCCGAAGAATCTCATGGTTTGCTCATAGTCACAGTCTGAGTGGCCGAGCGAAAAGACATATCTGTCTTTATATGAGGTGACGATGTCGTATCCGCCTTCAAGTTCAGGCGCGATGTCGATCATTTTCACAAGACCTGGAAAACTACTCTCAACCTTATCGATAATGCCGGCAAACCTGTCTGAAGTTACAATGTTTTCAGTCTTTTGGACTCCGGACATGGCGGGATTCAAAAATGGTCCTTCAAGTCTTAATCCGAGGATGTCCGCATGCGCCCCGGAGGTTTCCGAAAGACTTTCTTTTGCTTCCGCGACTGCATCACAAGCTTTTAGTATGCCATCCTCATCAAGCGTCATGATCGTCGGCAAAAAATCCGACACGCCGACAGAAGGAAGCAGTTCAGCGAGACTTAATATGTCTTCCGCCCTGCCGTCTGAAACATCAAAACCGAAAGATCCGTGAATGTGAGAGTCAACAAATCCGGGCAATGCGGTTAGTCCGCTCATGTCACGGACCGAAATCCGGTCATTGCCGTCATCTGCCTCGATATCCGGTATCAATGTTCCGTCTTGAAGTTTTATGTTAGTCAGGCGGAGCATGCTACTTTTTCTTCTTCGGAGTAGGTTTTTTTGTCGGCTTCTTGGTAGGCTTTTTGGTTGGTTTCTTTGTAGGAGTTACAGTCTTCTTGGAAGCAGCAGTCGTAGATTCGCTTGTTGTTTCCTCAGTCTCGGATTCAGATGACTCGACAGGCTTTTTGGATACCTTTTTGCCCGTCTCGCCTGAAGAACTCTCTGAAGTCATTGCAGTAGATCTGGCCTCTTCCTTGGCTTTCTCGATAAGATAAGCATCGTACTGCTCCTTGGTCATACCGTAATCGGAACCTTTAAGGAGCGCTTCAACGATGATGAACGCAACCGCATTGATCCTTATCTGCAGTCTGTCTCCGCTGCAGTCGATCTCGCCGTCGCCGTTGCGGTCATAATCAGGTTCAACAAGGATCGAATCAAGGAATTTCGCGGAATCATCGTGAGTAAGTCTGACTCTTCCCCCGTAATTCTGGAGGTTGAGGTTCTTGGTCTCCTTCATGTCTTCCATTTTCGTGAAATTGTATTCATAGCTGTCAAAGAAGACTACAGGAATTCCTGCCTCATCAAACACAACATAATCGGATCTGTTGGCGGAAACCTCATTATAGATGTCATCCTGTTTGTCGCCGTTGAGATCGGCCCTGACACCGGATTCATTGTAATACAGGTCAAATCCGTAATTCGTATAAAGAGTATTTGCAAAGCAAACGTCATATGCCTGATAGAGCTTTCTTCGCATCTTATATTTATTTTCAAGATTAAGCGATTTATAGCCGGCAGAAGCATATACCTTATCTCCCGCATAAAGGCTCTCCATGCAGTACATTACGTCGATCTTCATGGTTTCCTCGTCAGTGAGCGACTTGAAGAATTCCCTAGCGCCCGCGAAATCATCATTTCCGGCTCCGAAAGCAACAAAGATCACGTCATAAGCAAATGCGGGATACTCTTTGAACGCCTTCATTGCAGTAAGAAGGCAGGCAGTGCCGGATGCATTGTCCGAGATACCGTCATAAGAATAAACGAGCGGTGTCGTTTCAGCGGTCGTTTCGCCTTTCTTGACGACCTTCTGGTTGATTATCTTTGCTTCCACCTTCTTGTCCGTCGGGGGAAGATTGTCATAATGCGCACCGATAACGGCGGTCCTGTGCTTTGTCGTCACTTTGCCGTCATCACCGACACTTATAAAGCCCGTTCCCGGGATCCTTACCACATAATTCTGAGATGTTCCGCCTTTGGTAGTGAATGTCTGAACTTCCGGTTCATACTTAAGCTTGATCATCTCTTCCCTGATCGCTTCACCCGCTCCCTTTTCGCCTTCCGAATACGGCTTTCTTTCAGGGAAATCAGCTGCGAGCTTTCTTGCAAAATCAGAGCCGTAACTGCCGTAATCTGCAGGTTTGATCTTCTTGTCATCCTTCTTTTTGCATGACGTCAGGATCACGGACGAAAACGATGTAAATATGAAAACCGCGGCAAGCGCCAGCGATACGAGTTTCTCATTTCTAATGGTCTTCTTAAGACTTATCACAATAAAACAAACCTCTTAATCAAGTATTGGGACTGATGACGGAAAGCCTTCTTTCGAAGATCTTCATAGCCTCAGCCTTTTCAACGTCACGGATCACCCATTCAAGTTTTCCTTCGCCGTTTTTGTCATAATCTACCACACTTACTGTCTTGTCTTTATTCCTGGCAAGATTGTCCTCAAGCGCTTTTTTGATCATGGCGCCCGAAACGCCCTCAAGCTTTACCGAAAGTCCCAGTTTTCCGTAAATTGGCACGAGAACCGAACGGATCTGTTCAGGGAGCGATGAATACAGGCTTATGGCAAGTGCTTCTCCTTCAGAATAATTCATGAACCTGAAATAGCCCTCGATCGCAGAAGCGATCTCGTTTCCGAAGGTAAGGAGCTTGGGGTTCTTACGCTCAAGAGCAGCTCTTGCGGCATATACCCTGTTAAGGAACAGACGCATGTCATGCGGAGCGGAATCCGATATTGAAGCAAGATCCGTCAACAGCGCGGGATTGGCAAGCAGGCCGTATCTGATTATCTGTGCATATCCGTTTGAACGGTATTTCGCAGGAACGGTCGGCAGGAACTCCGGATCGATGAAGACCGCATTCTGGCAGTTGGATACGCATGCCGTATCCTTATGTTTGCCTGAATTGACGAACGATTCCAAAGAAACGGCTGAATCGATCATGGCGCTCAACGTAGTCGGGATGACTATATATCCGGGCTTTCCCGTGTAAAGCGATACCGCCATGGACGTGCAGTCAATTACACCGCCGCCGCCAAGGGCTATAACGCAGTCGCTCGAACCGAATTCAAACTCCGTAAGGTCCGCTATGATCTGGGATACGGTCTTTAAGTCCTTATTGCCGTCCTGTGCATCGATCATAACCAGATAAGGCTTGATATCACGAAGGACAAACTGGTTTTCGATCTTATTGTAGTAATATCCCGCAACCTGGCGGTCAGATATGATCGCAACCTTTATGCCGCCGGTCTTCTCCTCCTTCTGAAGGACTTCCAGCATATAACCGGCTGCAAAATCAGCGGAGATACCCGCTCCTGCAAAGCAATCGAAATTTCTGTTACAGTCAAGTCTGTCCAAATTCAGCCTCCGGCTTCCTGAAAGTCAATTTGTATATTACCACAAAAGTGTTAGAATATACCCTCAAGCAATATATTATAGAGGTTACGTATGAAAATAAGAACGAGATTCGCACCCAGCCCCACGGGATTTATGCATGTCGGAAATCTGCGCACAGCTCTTTATGAATACCTTACGGCAAAGCATGAAGACGGAACTTTTGTATTGAGGATCGAAGATACCGACCGTGAACGTTATGTCGAGGGTGCCACTCAGGTAATCTATGACACAATGAAGCTTGCAGGCCTTGAGCATGACGAAGGTCCGGATATCGGCGGAGAATTCGGTCCCTATGTCCAGAGCGAAAGGCTTTCAATGTATAAGCCCTATGCGGAAAAACTCGTAGAGGAAGGCAAAGCTTACAGATGCTTCTGTACAAAAGAACGTCTCGAGGCTCTCAAAGAGAATGCTCCTGAAGGCACAGGCTATGACCGTCACTGCAGAGATCTTTCCCCTGAGGAAATCCAAAAGAACCTGGATGCAGGCATGCCTTACGTAATCAGGCAGAAGATGCCTCTTACCGGTTCAACTTCTTATCACGATCTCGTTTACGGTGACATCACTTTCCCCAATGAAGATCTTGACGACCAGGTACTTATAAAGACTGACGGCTATCCTACATACAATTTCGCAAACGTAATCGATGACCATACGATGGGCATCACTCATGTTGTAAGAGGATCAGAATATCTTTCTTCAACTCCGAAATACAATCTTCTGTATGAAGCTTTCGGATGGGAGATCCCCACATACATCCACCTGCCGCTCATCATGGGAAAGTCGGTCGACGAGGAAGGCAACGAAGTCATTTCCAAGCTCTCTAAGCGTCACGGATCAACAGGTTTCATGGATCTCGTAAACGAGGGATATCTGCCCGAGGCGATCATCAACTATATCGCTCTTCTCGGCTGGGCTCCCAAGGACACAAGAGAGATCTTCTCCCTTAAGGAACTCATCGAAGCATTTGACATCAACGGAATCTCCAAGTCACCTGCCGTTTTCGATTACGACAAGCTCTCATGGGTCAACCAGGAGCACATCAAGGCAATGTCCGATGAGGAATTCCTTACGCATGCGAAGCCTTACTACGATGAGGCCGGTGTCGATCCTTCCTGCTATGCCCTTCTCGCAGAGCTCTTAAAGCCCAGGATCGCAAAGTTCACCGAGATCACGGAAAAACTTTCATTCATCAACGGATACGGCGATTTCGATCTCTCGCTCTTCGAACACAAGAAAAGTAAATCAACACTCGAATCTTCCAAGGAAATGCTCGAAAAGGCCATTCCCGTACTCGAAGGCCTCAACTGGGACAGAGACGTCATCACCGAAGCAATGAAGACACTTGCAGAAAGCCTCGAGGTCAAGAACTCAGTAGTAATGTGGCCCGTAAGGATCGCAGCTGCAGGCGTTGCGGTAACCCCCGGCGGATGTGCCGAGGTCATGCTCCTTCTCGGCAAGGAAGAATCACTTAAGAGAATTAAACACGCTTATTCAAGACTTTGATTTGGGAGAACACGGAAATGGCTGAAAGCAAGAATTTTATCGAGCAGATAATCGACGAAGAACTCAAAGAAGGCGGAAGAGTCTACGGTAAACAGATCCACACCAGATTCCCGCCCGAACCGAACGGCTATCTTCACATCGGCCACGCAAAGGCTCTGGAGATCGATTTCGGTACAGCCGAGAAATACGGCGGTCTTTGCAACCTCAGAATGGATGACACAAACCCCACCAAAGAGGATGAGGAATTCGTTGAGGCTATAAAGGAAGACATCCACTGGCTCGGCCACGACTGGGATGACAGATTCTTCTATGCTTCCGAGTATTTCGAGCAGATGTACGGATTCGCCGTTGAGCTTATCGAAAAGGGTCTCGCTTATGTCTGCGAGCTTACTCCCGAACAG
>JAIKZM010000041.1 GCA_024682215.1 Saccharofermentans sp.
TAGATGATTACATTATTTTCTTCAATGAAGAGAGACCTGCCTATTCTTTAAACTACTTAACACCCAAAGAGTACAAAGAAAGGTATAGCGCCTGACTAGGAACAAACTAAACTACTGTCTAAAATATGTTGACTAGTGCAAATGGTCCCTATAGCAGGGACACTTTTCGGGACCTTTTTCAAAGTAGGCTTTCCGTTTAATTCTCATTTCTTATACACGGCGGTTGGCAGTTTTGCCAATCCAGTGCATTGTCCGGAATTAATGTCTCAAATGCGCTGAGTATCTGTGCGGCGATATACTCTTCATCGAAATTGTATTTGTCATACATAAAGCAATAAATGATTTCGCGGCCAGGACGATAGTGGTTTGACGAATAGAAGTTGATTTTCTGAGCAGTTGTCCTAGAATACTCATACTTATCTGTCATTCCGCATATCTCAGCATAAATGCAGCGGTCGATCTCGAAAAAAGAAAGCAGATAGTCGGGAACGTATCCGTCAGGATTATTTATATCAAGTCCAGCTTCGTATTTGAAGGGAATACCTAAAGTTTGAAAAAGACTTTTCGCCATTTGTTCGTTTTTTGATCTGAGAATATCATCACCACTGTACACGGGATGTTCAACTGACATGTTGTTTGAATTTGAACATGCTTCTTCGAAAAAATGGTTATTCATGCGGTGCGGATCGTAAGTGCTGACTATTGGAAAACTGACCATTGGAGGCTCGAACACATATGTCGACCGCCAGTCGGTAAGGAGCTGATCGTATTCTGCTTTCAGCAATAAATACCGTTCTATCAGAGGGGTAAAGAGTATCCCTTGTTTGCTTTCCAGCCTGTATCGCTTCGGGCTCCTTGGGGTAATTGAATCATCAGCTGGATCATAGGTTATATAGACACATCTGAATCCGCGGTGTGTCCCGAACCGGCCGTGGACCATCTGCCTGAGCAACTGCTCGCGGTAACGTATCTTAACAGCATGGGTCTTTATCGGTAAATGCATACTTGAACCTCCCTGGTGGAACTATTGTATGCACGAAATCCGGACGAAAGACCTGACAAATACCGACAAAAACCGACAAGGTTTCAGTGGTCCATATTATTTCTTTAACCTATTTAACGCATCCTGCATCTTCTTGTTTTCGGTGTTCTCTTCCATACGCATGATCACTGAACTTATGACGCTGCAGACCGAGAATGACACGATGAAGCCGATCCATGCGCGCGGATCGTTCAGAGGGAACCAGTTGAATACCAGGGCAAACACGGTTATCGCCGCCAGGATCGTAACGAAGAACAGTATGTTGCGTACGACCAGTGCCATGTTCTTGATGACCAGATCCGTGAGGAAGATGTTTTGCGCGACGGTTATTATGAGCACCAGAAACAGGAGCTGAATCAGCGTCGCGGTTGAAAGGCCTTTGGAACCAAGCGCGAAAAGAGATGAAACGCTTCCGGCTTCGTTGCCAATGAAAAGGTTGATTACGATGAATAACAGCACTACGATACCGTAACTGGTAAACAGTTCTTTTATATAATCGAATATGTTCTTCTTATCTTCCATTATCTTAACCCCAGCTTTCTTCTGAGTTCATCTGAGTACATGCGGGAAACGACGATCTGTTCACCGTTCTGCAGCGTGATCCTGATCTTGCGGTTGACGTCTGCTTTAAGACTCTTTATCTTGCGCAGATTAACGATGCTCTGTTTGCTGATGCGAAGGAAATCACGCGCAACGAGATCCTGCTCCAGTTCATAGAGCTTGAGCTCGGATTCGTAGCTTTCCGTGGCTGTGTAAACGAAAGTCTTTCTGTCGACAGCTTCTATGTACAAGATCCTGTCCGTTTCCAGAAGATATGTCTCGTTGTCTTTGCGTACCGCTATCTGCATGTCGATCATGCGCATCATGGCGACGATCCTTTCGATGTCGCTGTTAAGATGAGGCGCCCGAATGGTTATTTCGGTATCATCGTATTTGCCGTCTATATCAAGGTTGATCTTCATCACTCTAGTCCTTTTTTCTTGAAGGCTGCAAAGAACAGCAGGAGGGCAAGAGCCCCGTTGAGCGCTACAGTCAGGACAGCCTCAGGTCTGATCCCGTCAAAAGACATCCGGTTCATCAGGATCCTCAATTGCTGTGTATAAAAGATCCATGCAACCTTTTCTATTTTATCATTGAACATTGCGAGCATAGGAGCAAATGAAAAAACAAGCATGACCGGCATGAACAGTGATGTGGCTGTCATCTGGTTGGCTGAGAATATGCCGATGCAGGCGCCCATTGTGATGGAGATCATGAAGCCGACAGCCATTATTCCAAGATAAAAAGGTATGACTGAAGAAGGAAGCCCGGTTGCCATAATGCCTGCGCCTGCCATGCAGAGCGCCCAGACATAGAATCCGATCCCTGCAATGTATTCCCATGGCTTAACATTTGCCATCATGAGTACGCGCAGAGTGTTCTTTTCTTTCTCTTCTGAAATGATCGATGCGACTGATGTGAGCGGCGCCATACCCATGTACATGACGGAGAAAAGTTTCGTGAAGAAGAACTCCGGCATGTCGGGAACTTTTACGGCGTTTTCCATTATCAGCGTCATGACCGGAAACATCAGAAACTGAATAAGTACTGTCTTGTTTTTTAATGTGTCTTTTAACTCTTTCTTTATTATTACCAGGGTATTATGCATATCTGACCTCCGCATCGCTTTCAAGGTTTCTTCCGGTCAGTTCTATGAACACTGTTTCCAGAGTCGGCTCGGAAGAATGTATGGTCTCGATCATTCCCTGCCTCAGGAGAGCGCATATCCTGTCGGCTGATCCTTCACTGTAGTCAAGGTTCAAGTCTTCTCCTGTCTTGAGATGAATGCTGACGGTTCTTTTGTAATCGTATCTTCTGCATATGTCGGAAGGATTGCCTTTGTCTACGATCTTTCCCTCGTTTAAGAGCGCGACCTCGTCGCAAAGCGCGGCGGCTTCTTCCATGTTGTGCGTTGTAAGGAAGACCGTGCATCCGGCAGCTTTGCGGCTGAGGATGAGCTTATGGATATATTTCATCGTCATGGGATCAAGACCGCTCGTGGGTTCGTCAAGGAAAATGAGTTTTGGCGATACCATGAAGACCCTTGCGAGCCTGAGTCTTGCGCGCATGCCTTTGGAAAGCTTCATTGCGGGTTTCCCGGCAGCTTCCTTCAGGCCAACCTCTTCTAATGCCGGCATGATCTTAGAATGGCTGATCCCGTAAATGTCGGCAAAGACCTTCAGGTTATCAGTGCAGGAAAGCCTTTCGTAGACTCCGTGTTCGTCCATCATGATCCCGATCTGCTTTTTGTCCGTTCCTGTGAGGTCTGAAACGTTTTTTCCGAAGACCGAGACGTTTCCGCTGTCGGAATCAAGCTGGCCCGTGATCACTTTTATCAGTGTGGTCTTTCCGGCACCTGACGGACCGAGAAGGCCGAAGATCATTCCCGGCTTTATATCGAGATCGATGCCCGAAAGCACTTCTTTGCCGGCAAAACTCTTGCAGATCCGGTTTGCTCTTATCATTCGTATTCTCCTTTGTTGTTTGCTGGCTCAAAACTAACAAAGGCCAAAAGGGTATTCAACTGGACATGACGTGAGTTGCCGGCAGCGTTACATAAGTTGCCAAAAACGTGATCAAAGATAATCCCTTATGACGTCATCGGTCCATATGTGGACTTCGATGTAACGTTCGGGCCCGTGACTGCCGTCGTCATTCCAGTCCTGGGGAAGACCGTACTTTTTGATCATCTCAAGGATGCCGTCATATGTGTAGACTTTTTCCCTGTATTCCTTGCCGTCTTTGTAATTGAATGTCGGCATGGAATCGCCGTAGGTGAAGGAGAGTTTCCGCTTATCGAACTTTTCGGCGGGTATCATGACATAGTCGCTCTGCTCATACCAGGTGGAAAGCCAGGGAGAAAAGCCTACGGTCATGTAGTGCGGTGAATCGATGTCCATGATGCCGCCCAAAGCTTTGAATTCTTTTCGAAGGATTGCTTCACAGCTGCGTCTTTTGGCATCGTAGGTATCGTTTCTTTGCGCGCAGAATGAATCAGGACGTTCAGTCTTGACCTTTTCGAGGATATCTCGTGCCTCTTCGGGCGATACGGCTGTCAGACTCTTAAAAGGTCCGGTGCGTTTATCGAAAAAGTGATACAGATCCATTATGCTCTTGATGCGCCTTCGCTGGAGTACTTCTTTGCTTTCAGTTCTTTCTTCCGGTCGTACATCAGAACGTCTGCACGGGCAAAGACCTCGTCGTAGCCTGAATCCTTTTCCGCGTCATATACGCTGATGCCGGCGGAAACGACAGCACCGCCGTTTGTGAGATTGTCTTCGACCTGAGAGTTGAATTCATATATGAGCTCGTCTCTGTGATTGTAATCATCATTTGTCAGGAAAGCCGCAAACTCATCACCGCCGATCCTGAAGACGGGACTGTGGGTGAACGTCTTGCAGATAAGAGTACAGCCGTCCTTGATGTATTTGTCACCGGCTTCATGACCGAGATTGTCGTTAACGTATTTGAGGTCATTGAGGTCAAATACCACCACGGCAAACTCGCGAATCTTTCCGTTTCTGATATTGACTTCAATGCTTTCCTTGAATTCCGTGTAGGAGTTGACGTTCCTGACGCTGGTCAGCGGATCCTTATATGCGACCGTCATGACCATGCCGAGCTGACGGCTGCCTTCGATCCTAGCTTCGATGACTACGAATGTATGAATGATGCTTGTTGCCAAAAGACAGCCGACCGCGTAGAAAGGCATAAGCGGGAATTGTGCCTGGAGGACAATGAATACTGCCATGATGGCACCGGATATGCCGATCGCATTATGATGGCTCTTTCCCGGACCATTAAGTCTTTTGGCCTTTATAAGCGTATCAAATGCTATGCACGTGAACAGGACGACCTGGACATAGAGAATGACATATCTGGCTGAACTGGCTTTGTATTCTCCTTCGGGAGTAAACCAGAACATGATCGGAACGAAGAAGTTTATGATGAGAGCCAGGGCTTCGGAACCGAAGATAACCCAGCCGACACCCTTGAGAATGCTGTCCCATTTCTTATCAAGCTCAAGGGTAAGAGCAATGTAGCTTACCCACAAGAGAACGGTAAGGCCCATTGCAAGGAAGTAAATGACCGTATCCGCATAGACCAGAGGGATGATGCCCAGATCGAGCAGAACACCCCAACAAGCATCGCTGAAATAATAGAGAAGGACTGACAAAAGGAAATAACGGTAAGCTGCCGCGACTTTTACGCGCCTGACATTCGGCCTGCTGAATACATGATCAATATTTATGATCAGGTGAAGTATTATAGCGAGCATGCCGATGCTTGAATAATACATACGCCGGAAGCCGTTCCTTTCTAATTCTCTAATATTTTTATTATATTCCCATTTCTTTAATCGGTATATGTTATATTTTGAACATATAGTTAATAAGGGGGACATTTTATATGAGAAACATTCGACTCGGAAAGACCGGCATAACAGTCCCCCAGAATGCTTTCGGCGCGCTCCCCATACAAAGAGTAAGTGAAGAAGAGGCGGTAAGCCTTTTGAGAAACGCCTATGAAGGCGGCATGCGTTTCTTTGATACCGCAAGAGCATATTCCGACAGTGAAGAGAAAGTCGGCAAGGCTTTCGAGGGCATGCGCGAAAAGGTCTTTATTTCTTCAAAGACAATGGCTACCACCAAAGAGAAGTTTGAAGAAGACCTTAATACCACTCTGACAAACCTTAAGACGGATTATCTTGACCTTTATCAGCTCCACTGCGCAGCAAAGTGCTATACGGAAGAGGATGAGATCTATAAGTGTCTTGTCGAAGCAAAAAAGCAGGGCAAAGTCAGGCACATCGGAATAACCGCCCACAAGATCGGTGTCGCTGAAGACATAGTTAAGAGCGGTCTCTATGAGACTCTTCAGTTCCCGTTTTCGTATCTTGCGAGCGACAGGGATATCACTCTTGTTCAGAGCTGCAAGGATAACGACATGGGCTTCATTGCGATGAAAGGCCTTTCGGGAGGGCTGCTGAATAACTCCAAGGCCTGCATGGCTTTCATGAGCCAGTATGACGCGCTGCCGATATGGGGCATACAGCGTCAGTCCGAACTTGATGAGTGGCTGAGCTTTTTCGAAAACGATGTCACCATGACGAAGGGATTAAAGGCTGTTATCGAAAAAGACAGGAAAGAACTCCTCGGGGAGTTTTGCAGGGGGTGCGGATACTGCATGCCGTGTACGGTGGATATCACCATCAACCAGTGCGCGAGGATGAGCCAGATGATAAGAAGGGCGCCTTCACAGAACTGGCTTACGGAACACTGGCAGAATGAGATGATGAAGATCGATTCGTGCGTTAACTGTTATCTTTGCAAGACGAGGTGTCCTTATGAGCTGGATATCCCGAATCTGCTCCGCAAAAACCTTAAGGATTACAAGGAGATCCTGGCAGGTAAGAGCATATGATCTGAAACTGTGGCAATTTTCGCGAAAAGCGGAAATATTCTTTCTGAAAACTGATTTCTTGATCTGAAGACCGGCAACGTTTGCCGGTCTTTTTTTGCCCGTAATCGATCAACAAAAAATTTTAATAAATTTCCAAAAAATTACAGATTTTGTCTTGCGTTAAAGAAACATTACAGATAGAATACAGTTGTGGTGATTTAGGGAGGAAATTCCCACTATGGTGGTGAAATGTGGATGAAAATCCGAAAAAACTCCGTTTTTCACGAAATCTGAAATAAAAGAGCGGACAAAGTGGCAAGAGACATCAAGAAAATCGATGCCAAGGGAAGATTCTTCATCCCGGCAAAGCAGAGAGAGCAGCTCGGAGACGAGGTTGTTGTAACAAACAGCCTTGATAAGGGCTATCTTTGTGTCTATTCAAAAGAACACTTTGACCACATTGCAGAACAGATCAGGAAACTCAATTCCATGGATTCCAAGGTCCGTACGATCAAAAGAGCACTCATCGGAGAGGCTGTTGAGGTCACAGTTGACGGCCAGGGAAGGATCGCTGTAAGCGCTGAGCTGTGGGAGAGGATTTCCGCAAAGGCAGGGGACGAGATCTGCGTTTTCAATGATGACGGCAAACTGGATGTTTGCACCAAGAGCTTCTATGACAACGAAGATCACGATCTGAGCAATATTGAAGGATTGGAGACAGATTATTATGTCGAAGGACTCTGATTTCAATCACAAGTCGGTACTGCTCAGGGAAGCAGTTGACGGACTCTGTGTTAAGGGCAACGGTATCTATGTTGACTGTACTGCCGGCGGCGGCGGTCACAGCGCTGAGATAGCATCGAGGCTCGGTTCCTCGGGAACCCTGATCTCGGTAGATAAAGACGTAGACGCTCTCCGTGCTTGCATGGCAAGGAGCAAGGATTTCGCTCATACCAATTGGATGCCCGTCAAGTGCGATTACGGTGATATAGACAACATGCTCGACAGCATGAAGATAAAGAAGGTTGACGGTATTCTGGCTGACCTCGGCGTCTCCTCATATCAGCTCGATCAGGCTGACCGCGGATTCTCATACATGAACAAGGGACCGCTCGACATGCGCATGGATACGACCGATGACACTCTTACTGCTGAATATGTGGTTAACAAGTATTCAAGGGACGAGCTCGAGAGGATCTTCAGAGAGTACGGCGAAGAGCGCCACTCCGGAAGGATCGCAGACGGAATCGTTCAGAGAAGGCAGAGAGTACCGTTCAAGCTTACAACTGATCTGGCAGAAGCGATCAAGGAATACATGCCTGGTCACGGAAGATTTGAGGATCAGCACCCTGCAAAGAGGTGCTTCCAGGCAATAAGGATAGAAGTCAATCACGAGCTTTCCGGTCTTGAGAGACTTATGAAGGACTGCTTCAAGCATCTTAATCCGGGCGGAAGGGTAAGCATCATCACTTTCCATTCGCTTGAGGACAGGATCGTGAAGGAGGCCTTCCGCAAGGCCGAGAATCCGTGCACATGTCCGAGGGAATTCCCGGTATGCGTGTGCGGAAAGCAGTCACTGGGCACTGTTATTACCAAAAAGCCCATTGAGCCGTCGGAGGAGGAGAAGGAGGAAAACCCCAGAGCTCGCAGTGCAAAACTCAGGGTTTTTGAGAGGAACGGAAACGAACAGTATAACTAAGGGTGGTTGACATTATGGCTATCAGTGAGCGCAAATCAAAGCAATACGGTAAAAAGAAGCCTGCAACGCGTTTTGACAGGGATATTATGGATGCGCTTAATGCGGGCAGACGCGGAAGCAAGATGAACTTTACATACAGGCAGGGCAAGTCTATCATCCCTGTCATCGAACCACTGATCATTGAAAAGAAGACCGAAAAGCCTGTCGCCAAGAAGAAAGATAAGGGCAGCAAGCTCACTTTCGAAGAAGTCAACGAAAGGACTAAGGATTACGCCAAAGAACACATGGATCCTGAGCTCGTAAAAGAGCAGAAGGAAAAGGCTAAGAGACTTACTACGAGGAAGTTCGTCCAGACAGCGCTGACGATCGCGGTGGTACTGGTAACCGGAGCTTTTGTAATGCTGCTGTTGTTCCCTCAGACCGAACTTTCCGAGCTTTCAAGGGATAATTCGAATCTCAAGGATAAGATCAACACCGTTAAGAGACAGATCCTCGATGCGGAAGAAAATGCGAACGGCATCACGGACATGGATGCGGTCAGGGCACAGGCTCTCCAGCTCGGCATGCAGGATCCTAACCAGAATCAGGTAGTAAATCTTCCAATTCCCAATAACGATTCCTTGAAGACAGTGATACCATATGATACATATGGAATTAACGAAGACGTCCTCAAGGTAAATGAGGATGCTCTCGAGGAGTACTATGCCTCTCATCCCGGGCGCTAAGGCCGTTAAGAGCAGACAACCTGAAGAAGTGATCGCAAAAGAACCTGTCGAAGTCCTCACGGGCAACGGCAGGGAATTTGCTGCGCGCCAGATCGCGGCCCTGATCGCCGCGTTTATGCTCGCGTATGCCGTATATCTCGTTTTTGCGCTTTATAAGACAACGGTCAAGGATTATGACAAATATGCCAGGGCCGCCGCAAACGAGCAGTGGACGCTGATGACTTATTCCGCAAACCGCGGAATGATCTATGACGCGAACATGAACGCTCTGGCATCCAACACATATGACTATACGGTCATATGTTCGCCGTCGCAGGTTATTTCACCGACACTTACAAGAGCACAGATCATGCAGAGCGTTGTGTCGATCCTCGGAGTCAAATACGAGAAGATCGACTCGATCCTGCCGGAAGATCCCACGGATAAGACTGATAAGCGTAATGCGGTCCAGGGATGCGATGTCATAAAGAATATCCCGTCTGACAAGAAGGATGAATTCCAGAAATTCCTTAAAGATAACAAAGTAAAGGGTTTCGGCTTTGTTGCGGTTCCCCAGAGATACTATAACTACGGAAGCCTTGCGGCACAGGTCATAGGATATGCAAGGAATAACGGTGAGACGCTCAACGGACTTTACGGCCTTGAAGCGTATTACGACAAGACCCTGTCGGGCAGTGACGGTTACCGCTATTCTGAGACTGACTCTATCACGGGCGGCGTTCTGCCGTATTCCGATGCGACCGAGGAAAAGGCTGCGAATGGCCGCAATATAGTAACCAATATCGACCTGAGCATCCAGAGGATCGTTGAGGAGGCGTGCAAAGACGCTTATGACAAGTACAAGCCGATAGACGGATGTACTGCAATAGTCATGAATCCTTACACCGGAGCCATCCTGGCGATGTGCTCGCTTCCGGATTACGATCTCAACAACCCTTACGGCGTTCCCTACGGACTCGATGAATATGATTTTAACCTGATGGACAAGAATAAGCAGGTCGAGTACCTGATGTCCAACGCATGGCGCAACCGCTGCGTTTCGGACACATACGAGCCTGGTTCCACATTTAAGTCCCTTACGACATGCATGGCGTTTGAGGAGAACATCACGAATGAGAACGAAGTCTTCGACGATGCACCAATAAAGCTTTCAGAGCAGCATACGATCTCATGCTGGATGCAGAAGACAAATCACTTCAACCACGGCAAGGAAACGCTTAAGAAGGGCTTTGAGAACTCCTGCAACCCTGTATTTGCGCAGCTTGCGAAAAGGCTCGGCATCAAGAAATACTATAAGTACGTCAGAATGCTCGGCTTCTATGACCAGACGGGCATCGACCTTCCTGCCGAAGGTAAAGGCATCTTCCATAAGAATCCGAGCTTCGTCGATATGTCGGTTCTCTCATACGGAGAGTCTTCGACCGTTACGCCCATCCAGCTTATTTCTTCTTATTGCGCGATCATAAACGGCGGCAACCTGATGGTTCCGCACATCGTAAAATACATCACCGACGAGAACAACAACATTGTCGACCAGATCGAACCTGAGGTCGTAAGAACAGTCTTCTCGGAGAACACCTGCAAGAGAGTCAGGGCACTGATGGAAGGCGTTGTCTCTGACGGTACCGGTTCTGCAGGTAAGGTCGCAGGATTCAACGTCGCAGGTAAGACCTCAACATCTACGGTAGACGTTGGTGAGCTCAAGGGCATGCACGTGCTCTCGTTCTCTTGCTATGCGCCCGCAAATGACCCTAAGATCGCAGTCCTTTTCGTCCTCAACAAGCCTGAGGATAAGGAAGTCGGTTCATCCGCGGCAGCTTCAACAGCTGCAAGGATCGTTGAAGGAACGCTTACGTACATGGGCGTTGAGAGAATCTTCACGGAAGACGAATTCGATCAGCTCACAAAGGAATACTATGTCATGAAGGTTGAGGGCATGGCTGCATCCAAGGCATCTTCAACGATCGCCGTCAACGGTCTTTCAACTCTCTACGGAACGGTAGACATGACACCTGAGACCAAGGTTGCCAGGACATATCCGAGCTATACGCAGAAGCTTTACAAGACCGGTATCGTCATCATGTATCCTGAGGATGTTACTGAGGATCAGATGCTCACATCCAGGGTACCCAACATGGTAGGCATGAATGCCGTCGAATGCATCGAGGCATGCCGCAAGGTCAATCTGAACTGCAAGATCAAGGGCGACGTAACCGGACTCTGCACGACGCAGAACCAGAATGCCGGTTCTACCGTGCTCTCGGGTGAGGTTATTACCGTAACGCTCGATAATAACGGTGCGAGTGCGCTCGGAATAAACAGGAAGACACCTACGCTTGCTCCGAAAAAGAAGACCGGAGATTCAGGCGTCGGCTGATGCCTGATGGTTTAACGCACAAACGTCATCGCAAACCTTAAGGAAAATTTTCTCTAATTGCCACACTATTTTTTAAATATTTTGTTTTAATATAAGTACGGAGAATTGAAAGGAATTATTTGCCGTGCTTCTGTCTGACATACTTAAAGAACTTGATTCGCGCATTATTTCAGGTGATCCCGCCTGTGAAGTTACATCTGTTGAGTTTGATTCGCGCCGTGTTCAGGCAGGATCCGTCTTTGTCTGCATAAAGGGTTTTAACGTTGACGGACATGCTTTTGCGGGCAGTGCGGCAGCCTCGGGCGCGTCATGCGTTATCGTAGATGCCTGCCGTGACAGCTTTGAAGACGAAGTTCTTATCGAGGCAGTTAAGGGTACCGGCTGTGTCCTGGTCGAAACCAAGGACACAAAGAAGGCGCTTGCAGTTACGGCTGCGGCGCTCAAGGGCCATCCCGAGAAGGAACTTGATGTTTACGGCATCACAGGAACAAAGGGAAAGACAACCTCGACTTTCATGCTCCGCGCCATCTTTGAGGCTGCAGGAATGACATCCGGTCTTATCGGAACCGTTTGCAACCTTATCGGCGATGAGAAGATAAAGGCCAAGCATACGACTCCGGAATCATCCGAGATCTTCGGCATGATGCGTTCGCTCAGGGAAAAGGGCGGCAGCAGCCTCGTAATGGAGGTTTCTTCACAGGGGTTAAAGCTTGACAGGGTATACGGGATCAAATACCGCGCGGCTGCATTCACGAATCTCTATGAGGATCACATTGCGCCCGATGAGCATCCCGACATGGATGACTATTTCAACTGCAAGCTCAGGCTTTTCGATAACTGCGGTACGGCAGTGGTCAACGCTGACTGCGAGCAGGCTGCAAAGGTCTGTGAATACGCATCTTCAAGGTGCAAAGTCCTTACATACGGCATCGACAGCGATGCTGATTTCAAAGCTGAAGATCTCAGGCTTGAGAGAAGAGATCATGTTACCGGAACAAAGTTCACTCTTAAGAGCGATTTTATCTCCGGTGAATTCTTTGTGGCTCTTCCCGGAAGATTCAATGTTTCAAATGCTCTCTGCGCAATTGCGATGGCATGCTGTGCCGGCGTTGACGAAGGCAGCATTAGAGGAGCTCTTGCTTCGGTAAGTGTTCCGGGACGCCTTCAGCCTGTCGAAAACAACCTGGGACTTAATATCCTGGTGGATTACGCACACAACGCGGCCGCTTTGGAGAATGTTCTGCTGGATCTTAAGAAGTACACGGAAGGCAAGGTCATAACCGTCTTCGGATGCGGCGGCGACAGGTCGGTCACCAGAAGATTTGAGATGGGAGAGGTATCGGGAAATCTTTCGGATAAGACGATAATCACTTCGGATAATCCCAGAAGTGAGGATCCCATGGCGGTCATCGCCAACATAATCAACGGGATCGGAAAGACCTCTGGCGAGTTTGAGGTCTGTGCTGACAGGGCGAGAGCCATACGTCACGCCATCAGGACCGCAAAGCCCGGTGATACCGTTCTCATTGCAGGAAAGGGCCATGAGGATTATCAGATCTTCAAGGATGAGACCATACATTTCGATGATGCCGAACAGGCTGCGAAGGCTGTTGATGAGATCGAGAACGGCGCCAAGCCTATGTTTTCGCTCGAAGAGATAAAGCGTGCAGTCGGAGGAAGGACCGTATACAGGACCGAAGAGCCCGTTTATGCGGCTTTTGTGCAGGTGTACGGCGTATCTTCCAATTCCAAGGAGATCAACAAGGGCGATGTCTTTATCGCGCTCCGCGGCGAGCGTTTCAACGGCGGCGAGTACACCGAGGAAGCGATCGGAAACGGCGCGTGCGCCGTAGTGGTCGACAATGCCGAATATGTTCCCGAAGGAGCCGTCGGAATCGTTGTCGAAGATACCACGAAGGCATTGTGCGATCTTGCTGCATATTACAGATTCAAGCTCGACGCGAAGGTCGTGGCTGTTACGGGTTCTGTCGGAAAGACATCAACGAGAAAACTCATCGCTGAAGTCCTGTCTCTCGGAGCCCGCGTTCATTCGACAAAAGCAAATAACAACAACGAGATAGGCATGAGCAGGACCATCCTTTCAGCTCCTCTCGATACGCAGATACTGGTCGTTGAGATGGGCATGAGAGGCCTCGAGGAGATCTCAAAACTTACAAAGATCGCAAGGCCGGACATTGCCGTTATCACCAATATCGGTTATTCGCATATCGGCAGACTCGGCAACCGCGACAACATCATGCGCGCAAAGATGGAGATCACCGAAGGACTTACCGACGGCGGCATCCTTATCGTTAATGGTGATGATCCCAAGCTTTTCGAATATGCAAGAAGGGTGATGTCCTTCAATAACCTGATCGCAGCCGTATCCACGGCTGTCTTCCCGGTCGAAGGCTGCCCTGAGTGCATCAACAGTTATGACGTCGATGAGAATGATGACGGCAGTGTTTTCCGTGCTCATATTACAAGGCTCGGTGAGGCCATCGAATTCGGTGATCCGTTCAAGATAAAGATGTTCGGAGCCGCGGGCATAAGAAATGCTCTTTTCGCGATCCTCTGCGCCCACATCTGTGAGATAGGCATGACCGACGGCATGATCAATGCGATAAGGGAAACGCTGTTTGCAACCAAGGCCATGGACGGCCGCGGTGCCATAACAGAAACAAAAAAGTATATGATAGTTAATGACGCGTATAACGCGGCACCCGAATCCATGGAGAATTCCTTCCTGAATTTCTCCAAGAGGGCAAAGGGCAGGAGAAAGGTCCTCGCTCTCGGCAACATGATGGAGCTCGGAGATTACGCTCCGCAGCTTCACGAAACGACCGGAAAGGCATGCGCGAAATACGGATTTGACAAGGTCTTCATAACCGGAGAGAACACGGAGGACTTCATAAGGGGAGCTCACATGATTGACATGGGCCTTGAGATCTCCAGATGCCGTGATTCTGCGGATGTATCGGCCAGGCTCGCTGATTACCTGAGAGACGGTGACGCGGTGCTCTTCAAGGCTTCCCACAGCTTCGGATTCGAAACGCTTGCAAAAGAATTTATTGAGAAAGGTAATTCTTGACGGATGGCTCAGGATAAGACCCCGAAAGATTATAAGATCACCGACATAGACCAGCTCCTGGAGCCCGGTGTTTCCGCGATCCCTGAAAGGGCAAAGATACATACGGACTTAAATCCGCAGAACGTGAACATTCCCATGCTCCTCATGGTTTTCTTCATGCTCGTTTTCGGACTGGTAGTTCTTTATTCCGTATCCGGTCCTGATGCATACGGTCTTTATCACGATTCGGCTCACTTCCTTAAGAGACAGCTTATCCAGACGATCATCGGACTTGCTGCCATGACCGCGATTATGTTAATCCCGATCAAGGTATTCCAGATGCGCTGGGTTATGTTTGCGGCCTATGCGGTAAGTCTTGCGCTTGCGCTCTGGACGCTGGCGGCGGGCGTTGGATCCGAGCACGGTGCCACCAGATGGGTAAACATCGGACCTATCCAGTTCCAGAGTTCAGAGGTTATCAAGGTTGCCCTGATCGTTGCTTTCGCAAACTACAGATCAAGAGTCGACAAGCTCCGCCGTGACGGCAGGATCCCGATGCCCAAGTCGAAACTTTGGAGAGCGATCAACACTTCAGTGGTAGACCTTGTTTTCCCTGCAGCCATGATCATCATCGTCGACATAGTCGTAATCCTCCAGCCGCACGTTTCATGCTTCATCATCATCGGTGTCGTCATCGTACTGAGCGCACTCGTTTCCGAGATCCCTCTCAAATCATGGATAACCGGAGCGCTGCTCATGATCGGCTTTGTAGTCGTGGTTGGGGGCGTTGTTGTCGCGGTCATGCCTGTCGAGGCCAGAGACAAGATGCTCAAGAACTACGCACACGTTTTCAAGCGTATCGCGATCTTCAACCAGGGTGATGACGAAGAAGAGGATTCCACTCTCACAAAGGATGACACGAGACAGATCGACAACGCTCACAATGCGCTCGGTTCGGGAGGCATGTGGGGAGTCGGACTCGGTAATTCCCGTTCTAAATACAATTACGTCGCAGAGGCGCAGAATGACTATATATTCTCAATCTACATAGAGGAGACCGGATTCGTCGGCGGACTGATACTGATGGCACTGTACATGGTGATGTTCGTGATGTGCGTCCAGGTAATACTGCGTTCGGACGGTGTTTTCACGCGGACGGTCGCGACCGGCTGTACCGCGCTTATCTTTGTGGAAGTGCTGATGAACATCTCGGTTGAGCTGCAGGTAATTCCTGCTACCGGTGTTACGCTTCCTTTCATGAGCTACGGCGGAACGGCGCAGATCATGCTCCTCGTTGCTTACGGCCTTATCCTTTCCGTTTCCAAATACGGTAAAAAGGCTCGTGAGGTCAAGCCCAAGCGTCTGTCCAAAAAGGCGGCATAACCTTCTATGGAGCACCGTTTCGCGATCATTGGCGGAGGCACTTCCGGTCACATAAATCCCGCACTCGCAATTGCGTCGATCTTGGATGAAGGGTTTTCCAGGAAGGGGGATACCTGCAGATTTATCTTTGCCGGAAGAAAAGCAGGCCTTGAAGGCGAGCTTATCTGCAAGGCGGGTTATGATTTCATGGACATAGAGGCAAGCCCTTTCCCCACAAAACCTTCGATAAAGGCGGTAAAGGCCGTCCGGTCGTTCAGGAGGGGAAGAAGGCAGTGCATAGATATCCTTAAGGAGTTTAAGCCTGAAGGTGTCGTAAGTACCGGCGGATATGTCAGCGCACCTTTGATTTCTGCTGCGAAAAGGCTCGGTTTCCCTGTAATGATACATGAGGCCAATGCTTTCCCGGGTCGTGCGAACAGGTTCCTTTCCAAGGGTGCAGACCTTGTAATGACAGGCTTTCCAGACCAGGAGAATGTCTTTTCGGAAGCCAAAAGAGTGGTCTATACCGGCAATCCCGTCAGGAAGATCATGTTCGGCAACACATATGAGGGTTCAAGAGCGAAGCTCGGTATCCCTGAAGGAAAGAAGACGGTCTTTGCAATGGGCGGTTCGCTCGGAGCCGCAACGATCACAGGATTTATTCTTTCCTGTGCCAGAAGGCCTGAATTTGCTGACGTTAAGTTCGTGCTGAGCTGCGGAAAGCACAACAAGGTCGAGATCACGGAAGAGGACAGGAAGCTGCCTAATCTGGAGATCATGGAATATATAACCAATCCAAATGATTATCTCTGCGGAAGCGACGTCTGCATCCTGAGAGCGGGCGCGGTAACATGCGCGGAGATAACCGCAACGGGAGCATGCGCCATTATGGTCCCGTATCCTTATGCGGCGCATGACCACCAGTCATATAACGCAAGATCCATTGCAGAAAAGGGCGGCGGC
This sequence comes from Saccharofermentans sp., assembly GCA_024682215.1. Lineage (GTDB taxonomy): Bacteria > Bacillota > Clostridia > Saccharofermentanales > Saccharofermentanaceae > Saccharofermentans. The sequence continues at coordinate 16,681 of JAIKZM010000041.1, forward strand.
ATCGTTATCTCAGACGAAGACTGCGGATCCGGAAAGATCATTCCCGTATTGAGCGGACTTCTTGAAAATGAGGAAAAGCGCAATGATATAAGGAAGTGCGCGGCTGCTCTTGCAACACCCGATACGGATGACAGGATCTTCAATGCGATATCGGACGCGCTTTCAAAACAAGATTGATAGAATAACAATATGGACGATAACGAACTCGACAAACTGTTTGGATATGACGGCGGGGATGAAGGCTCCGGCGCGGACGATTCTGAACATTTGCAGATCGTTGATCCCAAAGAAGAAAAGCCCGGTGACAAGGCAGAAGCAGGCGCTTCAGATGGTGAAGGGCCTTCCTCTGAAGAAGGAAACGACGGCCGGGAAGAAGCTGCCGAGCCTTCTGACGAAGAAACTGCGGAAGATGAAGAACAGCCCGGAAAAGCAGACGGGGAAGAACAGCCCGGAGCAGATAATGAAGAATCCGGATCTGAAGAAGGTGATGTCGAAGAGCCCCCTGAAGAAGCGGCTTCCGGAGAAAAGGCTTCTGAAGAACATCACAAAGAGGCAAAGAAAAAGAGAAAACCCAGGGTCAGGCTTAACGGATTCGGCATTTCGGTCATCGTATTTTTCGTTCTGCTGCTGACACTTGTGCTCCTTTTCCTGTTCCTTCCGATATTCAGGGTTCGTGAGGTCACCGTGGAAGGCAACGTTGAAATGACCGATGAGGAAGTCCTCAAAGAGGTCGGTCTGGAATATAACGCACATCTTATGCGCGGCGTAAGCGGCAACATCCTGGATATCCTGAGCCTTAATTACGGCAAGACTGAAGAGAAGATCAGGAGGGAGAACCCTTATATCGCAGACATCACGATCGCCGTAAGGATCCCTTCTGAAGTTAAGATCACCGTTAAAGAGAGAAGAAAGATCGCTTATGTCAGCACTCCTGACGGCTATATCGCGCTCGACCGCTACGGCACGGTGCTCGAGATAAATTCCGGAAAGACCAAGAAGGGGGTAAGCCCCGTTGTTTACGGGATCACCGTAGAATCCGCAAAACTCGGCGAAAAGGTCAAGGTTACGGATGAGAATTCGTATAAGCAGGCAATAGTCGTGCTCGGCTCCATCCTTTCGGCAGACAATGCCACCATCGGCGATAAATTCAACATGTTCGAGCATACCACCGAAGTCCGCATACTTCCCAGCGGGTATATCTTCATGACGATATATACCGAAAGCGGAAAACCGGTCCAGGTCAAGCTCAATAAGACCGACAAGATCAACGACAAGATGACTCAGCTCCTGTTTCTCTTCAATTCCAAGGCATTTGACCAGATAACGATCAGGGGCACGCTCGATATGACTGGCGATGAATATATATTCAATTCGTCAGCTAGATAAAAAAATCGACATTTTTTAAAAAATTTACAATTTAATGATAAAATGAACTAGAATTCTTACAATACGGAGTTAAATAGCCGTTATTGTATTGAATGAACTTTGTGATTGAGTTAGAATTCACAATGATATATTGTCTAAACTTTTATTTATTTATAGAGACGGGACAAAATAAGGTTTAACGGAGGAATTTAGGATGTCTGAGAGCAAGCACAGCTATTCAATGGACGAATCGAATGTTGCCAGCATTAAAGTAATCGGCGTAGGCGGAGGCGGAAGCAACGCTGTAAACCGAATGGTAGAGAGTGGCGTCCAGGGTGTTACATTTATCGCTATCAATACCGATAATCAGGCGCTTGCCCGCAATAAGGCAGAAATAAAGATCCAGATCGGTGAGAAGGTCACAAGAGGTCTCGGCTGCGGCGCTGACCCCAGCGTTGGTGAGAAGTCTGCAGAAGAGTCTCGTGATGAGATCGCTGAAGCTATCAGCAATACGGACATGCTCTTCATCACAGCAGGCATGGGCGGTGGTACCGGTACAGGTGCTGCTCCTGTCGTAGCTCAGATCGCAAGAGATCTCGGAATACTCACAGTTGCAGTAGTCACAACACCTTTCACATTCGAAGGCGGAAAGAGAGCTGCAAACGCTGAGCGCGGTATCCGTGAACTCCAGAAATCAGTTGACTCCCTCATTGTTGTTTCCAATGACAAACTTCTCGACGTAGTTGATGAGAGCACTTCCTTCGAGGAAGCTTTCAATATGGCAGACCAGGTTCTCAAGTTCGGTGTCGCAGGTATTTCCGACCTCGTTGCTATCCCCGGACTCATCAACCTCGACCTTGCAGACGTTACACGTGTCATGAAGGACGCAGGAATCTGCCACATGGGTATCGGCCGTGCTTCCGGCGAGGACCGTGCGTCTGTTGCTATCAAGCAGGCTATCAACTCACCTCTGCTTGATACAAACATCGAAGGCGCTACAGGCGTTATCCTCAACTTCACAGGCGGACGCGGAATGAGACTCTCCGAGATCGACGCTGCTTCCTCCATCGTTCGTAACGAAGCTTCTCCTGAGGCTGAGATCATTGTCGGTGCTGTCGTTGACGATTCCCTCGAAGATGAGCTCATGATCACTGTTATCGCTTCAGGTTTCGACAACACTGTTAATGCAAGTGCAGGTCACAGGGCAAGCACATCAGTTCTTTCAAGAGAGAACCCTACGATCATCACTTCCAGAGCAGCAACAACATCTTCAAGAACAGAATATATTCCCAGACAGCAGCAGCCTGCACCCGAACCGGCACCGGCTCCCGTACAGCGTTCAGCTCCGGGCTTCAGATTCGGTGATGATTCCGTTAATCAGGCACCGGCTCCTCAGGTTCAGCCTGCTCCTGCCCAGCAGATCCCTATGCAGCAGCCTCAGCAGCCTGCACCGGCTCCTGTACAGCAGATCCCTATGCAGCAGCCTCAGCAGCCCGCTCCTGCTCCTGTTCAGCCTCAGGCTCCCGTTCAGATGGGCGGCAGACCGCAGGCTAATGTAGCACCTCAGCCTGAAGCAAAGCCTGCACAGAAGTCTGCAAAGCCTTGGTTCATGTTCGGCAAAGACGGTCAGTAAGAATAAATGATCTGCATAAAGTGCGGCAAGAATAACGATAAGGTCCTGGATTCCAGACCTACTGAAGACGGTTATTCCATCAGACGCCGCCGTGAGTGTATAGAGTGCGGGTACAGGTTTTCTACTGTAGAGAGGATTGAAGACCTGAATCCCACGGTTATAAAGAAGAACGGAACGAGAGAACCGTTTATGGCCGAGAAGATAATGGCCAGCCTGAACATAGCATGCTCCAAGCGCGGAGTATCGCCTCAGGATAAGGAAAAGATAGTAGCTGAGATAACCGACAAGGTTAACAACAGATACAACCGTGAGATTACGAGCTCTGAGATCGGCGAGTTCATAATGAACCGTTTGAAGAATATGGATAAGGTCGCATATGTGCGCTTTGCATCCGTATATAAGGACTTTACCGATCCGCAGTCTTTTGCAGATGAGGTAAGCAGGATCTCTGATGAGATCACTGAACCTAGAATGTAATTAAGCCGTTGATTCGGCAAAACAAAATAGAAGTAACAGGGGTGATCAAATGGCAGTAAACAAAGTTTTACTTGTAGATGACGATCCGGGCATTATCGAAGTACTCAAGCTCTATTTTGAGAAGGAAGGCTACCAGGTTTCCACCTGTATGCAGGGCGACAGAGCTGTCGGCGTTTTCACACAGTTCAAGCCTGACATCGTTCTTCTTGACCTGATGCTTCCCGGCATGGACGGCAACGATATCTGCCGTGAGATCAGAAAGACTTCTGACACTCCTATCATTATGCTTACGGCCCGTACCGATACCCTTGATAAGATCATCGGTCTCGAGCTCGGTGCAGACGATTATATCCCGAAGCCGTTTGAGCCTAAGGAAGTTCTCGCCAGAGTCAAGGCTGTTTTAAGAAGAACAGAGAAAAGGGATAACGGTGCAGCAGCAGAAGCTGAGACCGGCAAACCCGATGACATCATTACATATCCCGGCTTCTCGGTCGATAAGATCCGCTATGTCGTTACAGTTGACGGCAACGAGATCTATATGCCTCCGAAGGAGCTTGAACTCCTTTTCTTCCTCGCATCAAATCCCAACCGCGTTTTCACCCGTGAGCAGCTCCTTGAAAACGTTTGGGGATATGATTTCTACGGAGAATCACGTACCGTTGACGTTCATATCAAGAGGATCAGAGAAAAGATCGAAAATCCCGACAGGGAACAGAACTGGTGCATAAAGACTGTTTGGAGCAAGGGTTATAAGTTCGAGACGAGGTAACTCATGGCTCCCAAGTCTGACGGCGGCAGAAAGATTTCGGCCAATTTCGCCGTTTTCATAATCACATTTCTGGTCTTTACCACATTCGTGGTATTTGCCGTCCTGCTGTTTCTCTCTTATGAGAATATGTACAACAATCTTGTCATCCGTATCATTGAAGGTACGGATGATGTTGCCATGAATCTTTCCGCTGACATCACGTCGCTTACGTCGATGCAGACCGGCGAGTTCAGGTACACCATGGACAACGACGGTACGGACAATTTCAAGAATTCACGTATCATAGACCGCTTCGTCAATTCAGAGATCTACCGCAACAGCGGTTCCATATATCTTGTCGATGCCGAAGGCCGTGTTTTAAGCCGTAACTCCAGAGAATTTGAATCTGCTGACAGCATCCCCGTAAAACAGGGTGCCGGCGGAAACATGTACATTTCCGATCAGAGCGTGCTGGAAATGATCATAATAGCTGACAAGAACGGCCGCGCGGGAGATTCCAACAATGATCCCAGGAGCGTTTCTTCGATCAGCTGCATGAAGGTCAAGGGAACGGCATATTTCTGTATCGTCAGGAATTACGAAACAACGGTTGCTACGTTTAACGAATACTTGAATGTAATCTTTATACCTGCGATGATCGCCATGATCATTTCCATAGTCCTTTATGCGGTATTTGTTTACCTGAGCCTGATGCCTATCAAGGATATCTCGAGGGCTATTGCAAGCGTTGCAGAAGGCGATTTTTCAGTAAGGGTCAGTCCAAGGTTTTCACAGCTTGAGGATTATTCCAGCTTCTCCGTTTCTTCCGAGTTTACCGAGATGGGCCTTACGGTCAACAACATGATCGAATCCCTGGAAAACGCCGAGCGCGACAGGGAGATGTTCATTTCATCGATCGCACATGACATCAGGACTCCGCTTACCTCGATCAACGGCTTCGTTACGGCTATGACCGACGGTACGATCCCGCCCGAAAAACACGATCACTATCTGAATCTCATCAAGCAGCAGTCTGACAGGATCAGGACATTGGTGACGCAGATGACCGAAGCTTCTTCGCTTTCTCATGTCGACCCGAAGATGATGGAGGATTTCAATATCAGTGACATGATCAATGACATCATTGACAATCTCGAAGCCCAGCTTTCGAATAAGGATATCACCATCATAAAGTCGCTCGATCCCGGCCCCGGCATAACCGCTTACGGTGAAGCCCAGCAGCTCTGCAGAGTCATAATCAACATCATCACGAATGCCATCAAGTTCACTCCTCAGGGCGGTTCGATCAAAGTAACCACGACATCTGAACCCAGGAACAGAAGGATCATGATCCAGGTTGAAGACTCCGGAGCTGGTGTTGAGGAATCCAAGCGTAAGAGGATCTTCGAGAGTTTCTATAAAGCAGATCCTTCCCGTAAGGTTGAAGGTTTCGGCCTTGGACTTTATATCTGCAAGCAGATCCTTGCGGCTCACGGACAGACCATATCATGTGAGGACGGCACTGAATTAGGCGGTGCCAGATTCGTTTTCTATTTCCCGTTCCCGCCTGAAAAGAAACAGGAATAAGTCATGCCGAAGATCTCGCGCGCCAAACTTGCTGAGCAGACTTGGAATGCCCTGACAAAGGCATTCCCAGAGTCGGCATGCTCGCTGGATTATGATCTCCCTGAAAGACTTGCCATAAGGGGAATATTGTCCGCGCAATGCACAGACAAAAGAGTTAATCTTACTTCAAAAGAATTGTTTGCAAAGTACCCCGACATGAGTTCGGTCGCATCTGCTCCGGCGGAAGACATAGCTTCGGTGATCAAGCCCTGCGGACTTACCGCATCCAAGACGGCTTCCGTAAAGGATTTCGCCGAAAGGTATGTAGGCTGCTGGGGAGGAACCGTTCCTAATGACGTTGACGAGCTCATGAAGGTCAGGGGTATCGGCAGGAAGATCGCAAACCTGATAGTAGGTGAGATCTACGGAACCCCTGCGATAGTCGTTGACACGCACTGCAAGAGAGTAATGAAGCGTGTCGGCATAACGGATTCCGATGATCCTGCACGTGTTGAGAAGGACATGATGAAGGTTTTTGAAGAAGACAAATGGATCGCGATAGGACATCTGTCCGTTGACCTGGGAAGGACTTACTGCAAAGCGCAGTCGCCCGACTGCGGTTCTTGCCCGCTCTCCGGTTTTTGCAGGAGGCGGATCTGATGGGTAATGTCAGTCTTTCAAGTCCCGTTTCAGTGCTCTACGGCATTGGTCCGGCAGCAGCGGAACACCTGGCGAAACTGGAGATAAACACGGTATATGACCTTATTACGTTCCTTCCGTGGAGATATAACGACTGGACTTCAGTCACCCATGTTTCGACATGCGAAGGCGGAAGCGAAGCATCGCTTTTCCTGACGATACTCAATAACCCGTCAGTTAATCTCAGAAGCCGCACCAAATCTGTCAGCTTCATGGCAGGAGACGACTCCGGCAGGATCAAGCTGATGTTCTTTAATTCACCTTATCTGGTCAATAAGTTCCAGGCTGGAGACAGGTGTTTCGTTCACGGCGAGCTCACTTATTTTGCGGGAGCTCCTCAAATGGTCAATCCGTTTATCGAGAAGGCTGACAAGGTAAGCACGTCCGAACTTGTAAGGCCCGTTTATCACATGACTGCAGGCATCACTTCAAGGCAGCTCTCAAGGTGGATAAAGACTGCTCTGGATCTTTGCGGAGCAGAGCTTAAATGCTGCATCCCCGAAGAAGTAATGAAGAAGGAAAACTTTGTTCCGATGGCTGAAGCCTACAGGCGCGTGCATTTCCCGGAAACGCTTGAGGATGCATCAGTCGCACGCCGTCAGATAGCATATGAGGAACTTATACTCCTCGGCGTCGGAATGAAGCTCTATAACCGCGGGACCAGCATCAAAGAAGTTGCGGAAAAGGTCGTTCCCGAGAGCGGAAGCGGTCTTGCGGCAGATGTTTCAAGACGCTGGAAAAAGATCGTTGAAGGTCTCGGATTTACTCTTACGGGTGACCAGCGCAAAGCGATAATAGACATTCAAAAGGACATGATGACCGATGTTCCGATGAACCGTCTCGTCCAGGGCGACGTAGGTTCAGGCAAGACTGCGGTCGCGATCCTCGCAATGGCCATGACGGCGCTTATGGGAAAGCAGTCGGTCATGCTCGCACCGACGTCGGTCCTTGCAAAGCAACACTACAACAACGCGTGCAGGATACTTGAGGGGAGCGGCATCAATGTGGTTCTCCTGCTCGGAAAGACAAAGGCTTCCGTAAAAAAGGAGATAAAAGAAAAACTCAGGGACGGCGAAGCGTCAGTCATCATAGGCACGCACGCGCTGCTTACCGATGACATAGAATTTGCGGACCTTGCACTCGTCATTGCCGATGAGCAGCACAGATTCGGTGTCAAGCAGAGGGAGAAACTCCTCATAAAGAAGGAACTCGCCGGCGGCGTAAACAGCGTCCATAACCTCGTCATGACTGCCACGCCCATACCGAGAACGCTTGCAATGGTGCTCTACGGCGATATGAAGACATCGGTCATCAGGGAGAAACCTGCAGGAAGACAGGCCATAACCACATGGTTCGCGGCTTCGAAGGACAGTCCTGATACAAGGGCTGCACTGATCTCTATGCTTGAATCGGGACAGCAGGCATATATTGTATGCGCAAGGATAGACGAGAACGAAGATGAGATCTCTGATGACTCGATAATCGGAAATGAAGAGTCTGATGAGAAGTCCATTACCTCTGTGGTCGAGATGAAGCAAAAGCTCGATGAATCCGGTATTTCCGCCAGATTCCCGTCTGCAGTTCTCTACGGATCGATGCCTGAACAGACAAAGCTCGATACGATCGAAAAGTTCCTTTCGGGCGAGATAAAGATCCTCATTTCGACGACCGTCATAGAGGTCGGCGTGGATAACCCGAGGGCCAACATAATGGTCATAATGGATGCCGACAGATTCGGTCTTTCAACGCTTCACCAGCTCAGGGGCCGTGTAGGCAGAGGCAAAGAGAAATCTTATTGTATACTTGTTTCTGAGTCCAGATCGGAACTGGCACTCACCAGGATGAGGATGATGTGCGAGTCGCAGGACGGCTTTGAGCTTGCACAAAAGGACCTTGAGATAAGGGGACCCGGAGACTTCTTCGGAACGAGGCAGCACGGTATCCCGACGCTCAGGGCGGCTAACCTCTATACCGATCTTACTTTGGCTTCCGAAGCCTGTGATGCCGTTAACGCTTTGCTCGACAAGGGCGGCAGTGAAGCTGAGGAATTAAAGAAAAACATAGAAGAGATGTTCGAACTCAGATTCGGCTCGAAGATGGGAGTTTTGTGATATGCCGAGAGTCATAACGGGAAGATTCAGGGGAACCGTGCTTTTCGCGCCTGAAGGAGATAAGACGAGGCCTACGACCGATAAGGTCAAGGAGGCTTTGTTCTCGATCATACAAAATGACGTTCCCGGCAGTGAATTTCTGGATCTTTTCGCGGGCTCCGGGCAGATCGGCATCGAAGCCGTAAGCCGCGGAGCGGTACGTGCAACACTGGTCGACAGGGGCGGCGATCCCGCGCGGATCATCTCACGCAATCTCGAAAAGATACATATGAAGGATTCTCCCGAGATAAGGTTCATAAAGGCCGGTTATACGCAGGCACTGGAGAAACTTGGTTCAAGCGGCGAGAAATTTGATATTATATTCATGGACCCTCCGTACAAGTCGGTGCCTGAGGCAGCGCTTGCCGCGGGGGAGATGATCTGCCGTCTGGGAATGCTGAATGACGGTGGCATGCTGATAATAGAGCATGCTTCCGACAACCCGCCGGCGGATTTGGTCTCGGAATTGCAAAGTGTTCGTTCTTGTAGTTACGGGACTACCGTGATAACATTTTTTAAGAAATGTTCGGAGGCTAGGTAAAGTGAAAGTCATGCTTTTCCCGGGGACGTTCGATCCCTTTACGAGAGGCCACAGGGATATTGCCAGACGTGCGGCAAAGATCTGTGATGAGCTTTACGTGGCCGTAATGGAGAATTCTGCAAAGACGCCGCTTTTCTCGCTGGATGAACGCGAGGAACTCATCAAGAAGTCACTTGCGGGCGAAGGCCTGGACAATATCAAAGTGATGAAGTGGGACGGACTCATGGTCGATCTTTACACCAAGCTTGACTGCTGCGCGGTCGTCAGGGGCATCAGATCAGAGTCTGACTTCCGTTATGAAGCTGAGATGGCTCTTGCGAACAGACTCCTTCATCCGGGATATGACGCGGTGCTTCTGCCCTGCAGGGATGACCTCTCGCTCATATCTTCGACCATAGTAAAAGAAGTAGGATATTACGGCGGTGACATTTCAATGATGGTACCCGCTGAGATCTTAGATGTGGTAAAGGACAAATTCAAGAAAGGAAGGAAACAGTAATGGAGAACAGCAATTTCAATCAGGGAGGCCAGCGCTACGACGCGATCAAGCACATTGATTACTTGATTGATATGATCAAGGACGCTTCGAGCGTACCTTTTTCGGACAAGTGCTCAATCGAGAGGACAGAGACAGTCAACTCGCTCCAGATATTGAAGAACAACCTGCCCGGAGCCGTTGCCCAGTCAAACGACATCGTATCCCGTGCACAGGACATCATCAGCACGGCACGTGAGAAGAATAAGAAGATCATCGACGATGCAAACAGAATGTATGCAATGAAGGTCAATGACCACGAGATCACCAAGGGCGCTAGGGAAGAGGCTGCCAAGATCATCGCCAACGCAGAAGCTCAGGCAGAGGATCTCCGCAAGAACGCTCACCTTTATGTTAAGCAGCTCCTCGAGAACGTCAACGGAACCCTTGGCGAGAACATGGCCAAGATCCAGACAAACCTCGCAGAGATCGAATCGGCTCTCACAGACAGCCAGTAATATCTTCTGATCGAACTGACAACCACTGACGGCCGCAAATCCTGCGACCGTCTGTTTATAAGAACAGGGGGCACGACCATGATCCTCGGTGTAGAGATAGAGAACTTTGATGTCTTTGATAAGGACCGTGCTGGAATCCTTATAGACGAGAGCATCACCATCGCAAAGGAAAAAACAGCAGGAAAACAGCCGGCACTGAACAGGCTGCGCAACCTTAACGCACTTGTCGGACGCAACAATACCGGCAAGACAAGTTTCATGGGCTGTCTTTCATTCCTTCAGGATGTCATAACCGAAGGCTGCGCGAGTGCTTCCATAACCAAGGGCAGGCCGGGATTTGCAAATATGTGCCCTGATATCTCAAAACCTTCCGCTTTCAGGGTGTTTTTCAAGCTTGAAGACAGCGCGACCGGCAGGCCGAAGTATGTTCAGTACGAACTCGGTATTTCTTCAAACGTCTATAAGAGCCCTTACATTATCTTTGAAAAAGTCTATACCACAGTTGCAGACGGCAGCGAAATAAAGATCGTCACACTCCTCGACATCAAAGAGGGGGAAGGAACGATCTCATATCCCGGCGCAAAAGACGGCGAGATGGGTGAGGTCATCCTTGACGATGATCACCTTCCGGCGCTGAGCATCTATGGCAAACTCGCCAAATATGCTGATTTTGTCGTGCTTTTCAGGGAGATCAGAAACTGGTTCTTCTGCAGTTTCTCTTCCGAATCGCAGAACTCGTATTTCATTGAAGGCGGAGCTCCGGGCGGACATAAGCACCTGAACAGTTTAGGCTCCAATGTCGGCAACGTGCTTGAATACATGAAGATGAGGGATGAGGCTGAATACGAGAAGATAATCTCAGAGATCAAGTCCAAGATCCCGGCGATGAAACATAAGAAGAATCTTCCCGAAGTATTGAGGGAAAGCCCTGACAAGCTGTTCTTATATCTGCTCCTTCTGCGTGACGGCGCTCCGAGAACTACTATCTTTATCGAGACGCCGGATAAGGATCTGTACCATGACATGGTCGATGTCCTTGCGGATGAGATGAGATCTTATACTTTAAGGAACGGTTACTGCCAGATAATCTTTTCGACGCACAACCCTTACATCATAGAGACATTGTCTCCCAAGGAAGTCTGGATCTTTGAAAGATCCTTCGAAAAGGATTCCGGAGATGTGAGCATAAGATGTGCCGGTGACGATCCGCTCGTATGCGAAATGTTCAGACAGGGCGTCGGAATGGGCGCCATCTGGTATGCGGGCCATCTGGATTCAGAACCGGAATAACGGGAAGAAAAAGATGCTGATAGAGATACTTTCAGAAGATAAATCGGGAGCAGTCGTCGTAGAACGCCAGGTTGAGAGGATATGCGAAGCTGAAGGGGCAAAAGCACAGATCAACGTAAGGCCGCACCGCGGATGCGGAAGCCTGCCCAAAGATCCAAAGGCAAAGCCGCCGAAGTTTGCAAGTTCTCTCCTGGACCTCCTTCCTGCAAAACTTCGTGCATATAACAACGTCTACAGGGGAACCGAGGTTATCCTGCTGATCATAATGGATTCGGACAACAATGATCCTGAAGCGCTCAGGAAGGAACTCTACGATGTCGCAAGGACTTATGCTCCCGACATTAGGAGCGTCGTCGGCGTCAGCACCGAAGAGATCGAAGCATGGATGCTGGGTGACAGGGAAGCCGTCATTGAGGCTTATCCCGGCTGCAACAGAAAAGTCCTTGATTCATATGAGCAGGACTCAGTTTGCGGCACCTGGGAAGTACTCTGCTGCGCGATAAGCGAGAACGCGGATAAGCTCATAGACATCGGTTATCCCGCAATAGGGCATTACAAGGCGAGATGGGCTGAGGATATATCAAAGTACATGCAGCCCCAGCGCAATGTCTCCCCGAGCTTTAAGACATTCAGAATGGCGCTTGTCACCGCTCTCAAGAATCCCGTTCCGATATACAGGAAGCGTTCTTTCTGATGGGCAGACACATATATGTCCATAATCCGTTCTGCGTGCGCAAGTGTCCTTACTGCGGATTCTTTTCGGTTACGGACAGATCTCTTGCGGAAAAGTATTATGAAGCAGCAGTCAAAGAAGCCTTGTTCTGGTCTGAGTACGGCAAAAGCTTCATTCACACGGATGACAAAGGCCCTGACACAGTCTATTTCGGAGGCGGTACGCCTTCCTGCGTTCCCGAAAAGCTTGTCTGCGGACTTCTTGAGACAATAGCCGGTTCTTTCGGCATCGGAAAAGACTCTGAGATCACGCTCGAAGTCAATCCGGCATCTTTTACGCCTGAAAAGGGGAAAGCTTATCTTTCAAGCGGTTTCAACCGTTTGTCCATGGGCGTGCAGTCTCTTGATGACAGTGTTCTTAAGACATTAGGCAGGCTTCACGATTCCAAAGGTGCGCTGAAAGCTTTGGATGCGGCCTTTGAAGCCGGATTTGCCAATGTTTCCGCAGATTTTATTACAGGTGTTCCCGGACAGGATCTGGAAGGTGTCTTAAATGATCTTCAAAAGGTCTTAGATAAGGGTGTTAAGCATATAAGTACATATTCGCTCATGATCGAAGAGGACACGCCTTTTTACGATAAGTACAGCAATACAATTGAAGATCTTGTGTCCCCCGATGCCGAACGCGGGATGTACCATGAGGTCCGCCGTTTCCTCCAAGGAAAAGGCGTGATCCCCTATGAGATCTCCAACAGCGCCGTGCCGGGCTTTGAGAGCAGACATAACACGTCCTACTGGGACGGCTGCGATTACTATGCGATAGGCGCGGGTGCACACGGATTTTTGAATTCCGTCAGGTTCGGACATGATGAAGATATAGTTTCTTATATTTCTTTTGCTTCAAACATAAACAAAGACGATGTAGGAAAGATCTTTTCGCCGGAATGCATGAACATTGACGGCTTTATTTATTTCGAGGAAAGGCTCACCCTCGAAGACAGGATGAGGGAATATCCCTTTTTAAAGCTCAGGACGTCCAAAGGAATTGACACTGCAGAGTTTAAGCAGCGCTTTGGCAGAGACTTTGAAGAAGTCTACAAGGAAGAGCTCCGTTCCAATATCGAAAAGGGATACTTGAAGTCAGAAGGGCAAAACATATTTCTGACAAAGAGCGGGCTCGATTTTGCCAATCTCGTCATGGAAGACTTCCTCTGACCGCTTCCATTCCACGTTTCTTTCCGCTTTTTGCTTGAAACGTGGAATGAAAGATGGAATCTGCCAGGTCCAGCGGCCTGAAAAAGCCAATGTTTTCAGGCGTTTGACGATTCACTACATTCTGCCCCATTTTACCATTTGACTATTTTTGACTTTGATAGTATATTGATGTTGGCACTCAGAAGCGACGAGTGCTAATCATACGGAAAAGGAGCAGATCAGATGGAACTTGATGACCGTAAAAAAAGAGTTCTTCAGGCCATAGTTGACGATTATGTGGCTACAAATGAGCCTGTAGGTTCAAAGACACTTATCGAGCGTCACAACTTCCAGGTCAGCTCCGCTACGCTGAGGAATGATATGGCTGAACTCGAGAGGCTCGGCTTTATCGAGAAACCCCATACTTCAGCTGGACGTATCCCTTCCGATCTCGGCTACCGTGAATATGTCGATTCGCTCATGAAGATCGATACGCTGACCCAGAAGGAGCAGCAGGAGATAGAGTCAAATATCTCAGGCACTGTCGATGAGGCAGCAGAACTTATAAGGAGTGCTACGCATACGCTTTCCGAAGCGACCGGATTTATTTCTCTTTCAATGAGCCCCAGGCTTCAGAAGAGTTTTCTCAAGCAGATCAAGATCCTCATGATCGAGCCGGGCAAAGCACTTGTCGTACTCGTTCTTTCCGCAGGCGTTGTAAAGGACAAGATCGTCAGGATCCCCAACTTCGTTACCGATGAGCAGATGATGAAGATATCCGGTGCGATAGAGAAGAACCTCACGGGCAAACCCCTTGATGAGATAACGCTTGTGACGGTTGAGACTGCCGCAAAGGATACCGAGATACCTTCTCCGATCTTAAGGCAGGTCCTCTATGAGGCATATACGGCTATCAAGCAGGCCGACCAGCTGAGCATATATCTTGAAGGAGAGCACAAGATGCTTGCATTCCCTGATTTCAGCTCGATGGGACGTGCAAGAGATCTCCTCGGGACGCTTTCCGATTCCGGAATGGTCGCAGGTTACGTCAACGAGATGGAGAATCAGGCGCAGGTCACCGGCAAGAAGGATTCCTACATGATCAGGATCGGTCAGGAGATCACGCTCGAAGGACTTGATGACTGCAGCTTCATTACCGCAACCTACAACATGGGCGATACGGTTTCCGGCAACATCGGTGTTATAGGACCCAAGAGAATGGATTATTCGAGAGTCATCTCAAAGATGGATTTCGTAAAGAAGAAACTTAACGAAGAGCTCAAAAAGCTCACATAAAGATAATAAAACGAAAGGATAAGCAAGGATGGAAGAAAACAAAGACGAAGAGATCCTGAATTCCAAGGAGGAAGAGACTGCTGAAGAGGTTTCCGCGGAAGAGGCTGTTTCAGAGAACAAAGAGAAAGAAGAGACAGCTGAAGAAACTGAGGAGACCGAAGAGAGCGCAGAGGCTGAAGAAGCAGCCGAAGATTCCGGAAACAAACAGGATGAACTCGAGAAGCGCTACATGAGCCTGTATGCCGAATACGACAATTATAGGAAGCGCACACAGAAAGAGAAGGAAAGCCTTTACGCTGATGCGGTTGCTGATGTGACCAAGGAGTTCCTAACCGTTATAGACAATATCGGCCGTGCCGTCGAGACTGCAAAAGGCGCTGATGAGAATTCTATCGGCAAGGTCATCGAAGGCATTGAGCTTTTAGGCAAGCAGGCTGGCGATACACTCGCCAAGATCGGTGTCGAGGAGATCAAGGCCGAGCGCGGTGAAAAGTTCGATCCCAATCTTCACGAAGCCGTCATGCACGTCGAGGATGAAGATCTCGGAGAGCAGGAGATAGCAATGGTATTCACCAAGGGCTATATGTACAAAGGAAAAGTGATCAGGCACGTCGTGGTGCAGGTCGCAAATTGATAAGAAAAATAACAAAGGAGAGATAAAAATGGATTTGATCAAGTCAAGTTTAGTCCCTACAGTAATCGAGACGACCGGCCGCGGAGAGCGTGCTTACGACATCTATTCAAGACTTCTCAAAGAGAGGATCGTAATCCTTTCCGAAGAAGTTAACCACGTAACGGCCAGCCTCATTACGGCACAGCTTCTCTTCCTCGAGGCAGAGGATCCGGAGAAGGATATTCAGTTCTACATCAACAGCCCCGGAGGATCTGTTTCTGACGGTCTTATGATCTACGACACAATGAAGCTCATCAAGCCTGACGTACAGACGATCTGCATGGGTATGGCAGCTTCAATGGGTTCAGTTCTTCTTTCAGCAGGCACAAAGGGCAAGAGATGCATCCTGCCTAATGCTGAAGTAATGATCCACCAGCCTTTGGGCGGTGCTCAGGGCCAGGCTACAGAGATCCTAATCGCTGCAGACCACATTAAGGACACCAGAAAGCGTCTCAACCAGATCCTCGCAGACAACTGCGGCAAGGACCTTGAGACTTTGATGAACGATACTGACAGAGATCACTGGATGACTGCTCAGGAAGCTCTTGAATACGGTATCGTTGATAAGATTCTTGAAAGCAAGAAAGCATGATATAAGGGAGGATAATTCATATGGCAAAAGTAATCGGTATTGACCTCGGTACGACGAATTCGTGCGTAGCGGTTATGGAAGGTTCGGAGACAGTAGTCATCCCGAATCCCGAAGGAAACAGAACCACACCTTCAGTTGTCGGTTTCACAAAGGCAGGCGAGCGTCTCATCGGCCAGGTTGCCAAGAGACAGGCAGTCACAAATCCTGAAAGGACTATTTCATCCATCAAGCGTGAGATGGGTTCCGACTACAAGGTAATCATTGACGAGAAGCAGTACACTCCGCAGGAGATCTCTGCAATGATCCTTTCCAAGCTCAAGAGCGATGCTGAAGCATATCTCGGAACAACAGTTACTCAGGCTGTTATCACGGTCCCTGCATACTTCACTGACTCACAGCGTCAGGCTACAAAGGATGCCGGCCGTATCGCAGGCCTCGAGGTATTGAGGATCATCAACGAGCCTACTGCAGCTTCACTTGCTTACGGCCTCGACAAGGAAACAGACCAGAAGATCCTTGTCTTCGACTTGGGCGGCGGTACGTTCGATGTTTCCATCCTCGACATCAGCGACGGTGTCTTTGAGGTTCTTGCAACAGCAGGTAACAACAGACTCGGCGGTGATGACTTCGACAACAAGATCGTTGACTATCTCGTTGAATCATTCAAGGCAAGCGACGGCGTAGATCTCAGAGCAGACCGTATGGCAATGCAGAGATTGAGAGAGGCTGCAGAGAAGGCTAAGATCGAGCTTTCCGGCGTAACTTCTTCCGCGATCAACCTGCCTTACATCACAGCTGACGCAACAGGTCCTAAGCACCTCGACATCACTCTCACAAGAGCTAAGTTCGATGAGCTCACAGCTGACCTCGTTCAGAAGACAATGGATCCTGTTAAGCGTGCTATGAGCGATGCTGGCGTTACACCTTCCGACATCGACAAGATCCTCCTCGTAGGCGGTTCCACAAGAATCCCTGCAGTTCAGGATGCAGTTAAGAACTACTTCGGCAAGGATCCTTTCAAGGGAATCAACCCTGACGAGTGCGTAGCGATCGGTGCAGCTATCCAGGCAGCAGTTCTCACAGGCGACGTTAAGGGTCTCCTTCTCCTCGACGTTACACCTCTGTCTCTCGGTATCGAGACAATGGGCGGCGTCTGCACAAAGATGATCGAGCGTAACACAACGATCCCTACAAAGAAGAGCCAGATCTTCTCAACTGCAGCTGATGGTCAGACACAGGTTGAGGTCCACGTACTCCAGGGTGAGCGTGAGATGGCTGCTTACAACAAGACACTCGGCAACTTCATCCTTGATGGTATCGCACCCGCACCCCGCGGAGTTCCGCAGATCGAAGTTACATTCGATATCGATGCAAACGGTATCGTTAACGTAAGCGCTAAGGATAAGGGCACAGGCCGTGAGCAGAAGATCACGATCCAGTCTTCTTCCAACATG
>JAIKZM010000054.1 GCA_024682215.1 Saccharofermentans sp.
CAGGTGCATGATTCTGAGTTCGATAATGAGCTCTGCAAGAGACTTAAGGAACATGATAAGGCTAATGAGAATGCTGTAGAGCTTGCAGTAGCCAAGGCTAATACCGAGAAGGAGAAAAAGATCGCTGACCTTGAGAGGAAGATCTCCGAACTCAAGGGTGAGATCGAGCTGAACAAGACGAAGTCTGAGAGCGCAGTCGATAGAGCCGTCCAGGAGAAGGACAAGGAGATCATGAAACTCCAGAATGATCTGGAACTTGAGCAGAACAAGTGGCAGCTCAAAGAGAAGAACCTCATTGAAGCGAACACGGCAGAACTCAAGCGTAAGGACGAGGAGATCGCCTACTATAAGGATCTCAAGGCACGTCAGTCAACCAAGATGATCGGCGAGACATTGGAACAGCATTGTGAGATGCAGTTTAACAGCATCCGCATGGCGGCATTCCCAAACGCTTATTTTGAGAAGGACAACGATGCCAGGACCGGAAGCAAGGGAGACTTCATCTTCCGTGAGGCAGATCCGAACGGAGTAGAGTTCATTTCGATCATGTTTGAGATGAAGAACGAAATGGATGAGACTGCTACAAAGCATAAGAATGAGGATTTCTTCAAGGAACTCGATAAGGACCGCAAGGAGAAGGGCTGTGAATATGCTGTTCTGGTCTCACTCCTTGAGAAGGACAATGAACTTTATAACAACGGTATCGTTGATGTCTCATACAAGTACGATAAGATGTTCGTCGTAAGGCCCCAGTTCTTCCTTCCCCTGATCTCGATACTGAGGAACGCGGCGCTTAATTCACTGCAGTACCGTCAGGAACTTGCAATGGTGAAGGCACAGAATGTTGATGTCACGAACTTTGAGGACAAGCTCCTTGATTTCCAGGACAAGTTCAGCAAGAATTACGGACTTGCCAGCGCGAAGTTCCAGACTGCGATCGATGAGATCGACAAGACCATTGATCACCTTCAGAAGGTCAAGGATAACCTCATAGGATCTGAGAGACAGCTCCGTCTTGCAAACGACAAGGCTCAGGACCTGAGCATAAAGAAACTCACAAGAGGCAATCCCACCATGCAGGCAAAGTTTGCAGAACTTGGAAACGGAGATAAGACGGATCCTGAGGATGATGGCTGATGAAGCTATTCTGTCCTCATATTTAAATCAGGTCCTGATATCCTTTCTTTATGATATATGTAATCTCTGACTTGCACGGATACCCTCTTGAACGCTTTCTTCAGCTGCTGGAGAAGGCATCTTTCGGCAAGGATGATTTCCTTTACATATTAGGCGACGTTGTTGACCGCAACGGGGACGGCGGCGTTGAGATGCTGCAGTGGCTCATGTATCAGACGAATGTTGAGCTCATCATGGGGAATCATGAGGCTATGCTGCTTTCGAATGCATTTGTTTTCGATGAGATGACCGAAGAGAGCCTGGACAGCCTGACCGAAGAGATGAGGTACCGGCTGAGCGCTTATTATCTTGACGGCGGGAAAGTCACGCTGGATGCGATGCATAAGATCTCCAAGGACACGCAGCAGGACATTCTTTACTATCTGAGTGACTGCCCGCTGTATGAGATGATCGATGTCGGCGGGAAGACTTATTTTCTGGTCCATTCGGGGATCGAGAAATTCGATAGGAACAAGAAGCTTAATGAGTACCGTGACGACCAGTTTCTCTGGGCAAGGCCTGACTTTGATACGCGGTATTTCGATGACGTCATGACCATACTCGGGCACACGCCGGTGATCGCTTTCGGGAAAGAATATAGGGATACGATCATAAAAACTGACACGTGGATGGACATCGACATGGGTGCGGGATTCGGGGAAGAACCGGTGCTCTTGAGGCTCGATGACATGAAGGAGTTCAGGCTCGCGTAAAAGAAATATCAACAAGAAAACAGTTTCATAAAAGAACCCCTGAAGTATGTCCAACTTCGGGGATTTGCTTCAACATGTGCGAAGACGTCTGATTATTAAGACAAAAGCTTATATTAACGACGAGATCACAATAACAGCAACACCTGCCGCTGGATATGAACTGGATACTATTAAGGTCAATAGTAAAGCTATAAATGGTAATAAGTTCACTATGGGTGCTGAGAATGCTACGGTAACCGTTACATTCAAGAAACTGACTGAATACACGATAACAGTGAGTAAGACAACTAACGGTTCAGCATTTGTATCAAAAGAATCAACCTGGGCAGGAGATGAAATAACCGTTACGGCTAATCCCAATTATGGATATGGATTAGATACTATAACTGTTAACGGTAAAACTATAAGTGGTAATAAATTCATCATGGGTGCTGAGAATACTATAGTAACCGTTACGTTCAAGATAATTGAATATACGGTAACTGTAGATAAAACCACAAATGGAACAGTTACAGTGAATAAGCCTGAGGCCTATGCAGGTGACGAAATCACAATAACAGCCACACCTGCAGAAGGATATGAAATAGATACCATTAAGGTTAACGGTAAAACTATTAGTGGAAATAAGTTCACAATGGGTGCTGAAAATGCTACAGTTACCGCTACATTTAAGGAGCGCACCGGATACTCGATAACTGTAAGTAATTCTATTTATGGTACAGTGACTGTATCCAAGACCAAAGCATATGCCGGAGAAGAGATCATTGTTTCCGTTACACCGGAATACGGTTATATGCTCGATGAAATAAAGATAAATAAAGCACCCATTGATGGATATAAGTTTATAATGCCGGCTGAGAATGTTACGGTGAGTGTTACATTTTATGCAGCTGTCGATTACGGTAAGTGTGGTTATCATCTTACATGGGCATTGAGTGAAGATGGTGTGTTGGTCATATCCGGATATGGAGATATGTATGACTATGATGCTTTCTCAGATTATGGTATGGCACCATGGAATAGATATTACTATTCTTATTCTGACGGTGATTATAACGGTATTAGAGCTGTTCATTTTGAGGGTCAGATCACACATATCGGAGAAGGTGCTTTCAGTGGGTGTTACAGACTTAAAAAGATTACTATTCCAGGCAGCGTAACTTCTATTGGCGAATATGCTTTTGAAGGATGTTTCTTTGATAGCGTTACTATTTCCGATGGAGTTACTTCAATAGGAGACTGTGCATTTACAGAGTGTTACATTACAAAATTAACAATACCCAAGAGCGTAAAACGTATTGGCGAGTTTGCTTTTGGCACTGAGAATTATGAAATGGCAGCTGGTATTACCGGACATGAAGTTTGTACCATCGAAAATATTTACTATGAAGGAACAGAGGAGGACTGGAAGGAAATCAGTATTGGTTCTGATAACTATTCAATCAATCATGCTCCGATATATTTAGCTGATGGTTCTGTTATCCGAGCGACTAACACACTCTGGACTTATGGTTACACAGTAAAATTAAAATACAAAAAGTTAAGGAAAAAGACTCAGAAAATAGCTCGATCCAAAGCTATGACTATTGATGAGCCGGAGGGCAAGGTTACTTACCAACTTACAAGTGTATCAAAAAAGAAGTATAAGAAGTATTTCAAAGTTAATGCTGCCAACGGAGTTATTACTGTTAAGAAAAAACTTAAAAAGGGAACCTATACTCTCAAGGTTAAGGTTACAGCAGCAGGAAATGCGAATTATAAGCCTTTGAGCAGAACCGTAACAGTTAAGGTCAAGGTTAAGTAACAGCAAATCATATGAATATTCAGAAAGAAGCGGCTTAAGCCGCTTCTTTTTGTTGCACAGCATTATCAGATATAATTATCCTTAAGTTCTAACAGACATGGAATTTAAGGAGGAACACATATGCTTCGTCTTGAAAGCCGGAGTGTGCAGATAAAGAAATACTTGGCAGGCGTGCTTATTGCTGTCCTTTGCCTGTATCTTATTCCCTTGATCAGCCTTGCAGCCGGATTCGGATGTGACACTCAGCTGCCTTCGGTTGACCAATCTACTTGGCAGCTTACATACTACGCAGGCGTATTTTCGACTGCTGTAACCTGTTCGGTAAACCCGTCGGCGACGATGGCTATATTGGCTGTTTTCGGAACGATAGAGAATGCAGCTACTTATACAGATAATGCTGTCTTGATCAAGATTGCGAATTATCTCAACGGCATTCCGATCATCAGGGAAATGGGGAAGACCCCGGTTGCAAATCCCTATGCGGCTGCGCTGCTCATAGTTATTGCCATAGCGTGGATCATTATCCATTCAACCGCAATATCCGAATTTGTTTCAAAATGGATATCCTTGGATAAACTCGACAGAATCTGTAACAGTATTTATATAGGCGGTATTTCGTTATTGCCTTTGGTAAGTAACGATGCATTGGCTGCCAATCCTCCCGGAAGCAAGAGTGCAGAAACAGTTGTTAAAGCTTCATCGCTTATTGCAGGATCTACACAGTCCACTAGACCCTCGATCGGCATATGTATTCTTACAGTGGTTGTAGCCATAGTAGTTACGATTCTTGGCAACTTTGTTTATTCCTGTGTGAGCAATTGGGAAACGATTGTTGCGGCTATTCCCGTCAAGGGAACCAGCCTTATATGGCAGATAGTAAAAGCGTTTATTCATATCGGCCTTATAGTTCTGCAGATGTTTGCGCCTGTTGTAAGCGTAATTGTCAATTTGCATCTGCTTGTTGCATGCATATTTCTGTTCAGGATCCTTAAGCGGACATCTCAGTACTATAAAGATATATATATCACTCCCGTTGTTGCGAAGATTTTCAAGCGAAACGAACCCGTTTCTGTTATTGAGAAGCGTGTACCGAGAAAGATAGTAAAGATCTATCCTTCATTGGAAATAGCCATCTCACTTTTTGCCTTCCACGGTTATGCCCGTCTGGCAAAACGTTCCAGAGTATGGCTTATCAAAGAAGGAGACAAGATCGATCTTGTATATAACCGCCTTATAAGAAAGCCGTTTATAGTTTCTTGGTCAGAGCTCTGTGAGAAACATGGCAACAAACCGGTATATCTCGAACAATGCCTTAGGTTCCTAAAGATCCGTACGGAAGACAGGAAACTTGAGTTTGTATTATCCAATCGCTATAAGCAAGAGGCTGGTTTGCTCTCAGAGACTCTTGGGCTCAAGGATTTTGAAGTTGTTAAGCAGGAAAAGAAGGAAGCAAAGCAACTTAAAAAGCAGGGGAAGAAGACGAAGTTGGGAGAGATATAAGTTAAACTTAGTTGTGTTACAATCAAAACACATAGTCATGATTGATTTCTTTCATTGGAAATCAAAAACCCCGAAGATGTTGCTTCGGGGTTTTCTTACGCCTTTTTACGAGGGGTGATTGTAATTGCTTTCTACGGATAAGCAGAGTAAAATATCTACATAAAGAGTGTCACCGGAAGACGGTTGACCTCAGATAAAACTTATTGAATAAGCCGTATCCTTAGTGTGGGCGGCTTATTTCTTTGCTTTAATACAAAGAGCAATAATCGAATATTGGTAAATTGAGTTAAAAAAAGGACGCATCGTGTTATAATCAAGACACATAGATATGATCGATTTCTTTCATGTGGAAATCAAAAACCCCGAAGCTGCTACTTCGGGGTTTTCTTACGCCTTTTTACGAGGGCTTAACATAATTGAATTTTGGTTCGGTCCAAGGTAAAATAACTACATAAAGAGTGTCACCGGAAGACGGTTGACCTCAGAATTGACTTAAAGAATAAGCCGCATCTTTGAAGAGGGGCGGCTTATTTCTTTGTCTTAAAACAAAGAGCAATAATCGAAACTATCAATAACCTGAATGTGAGTATCACACTCAGTAATTCATAATCAGTCATACTGCACCTCCTTTCACCATGAACGAATCATGGATTTAGGAGGCCAACCGCCTGCCGTGCCGGCAA
>JAIKZM010000089.1 GCA_024682215.1 Saccharofermentans sp.
GTGCATGGCGCCTTCAAGACTGCCCGAATGCATGGAGTTGTTCGGAAAATATAAGCTTGCGCCTTCGAGGCTGATAAGTGTTCATGCATCGGCCGAAAAGGACGCGTTCCTTTTCCTGCTCGCGGGCAAGAAAGGCTCGCCAAACACTGAATTCAAAGTGCTCCCGCCGCTTTATATGGACTCGGAGCGGATCAATAAGATCTATACGGAGGAACATACGGATTGCTTTATCTAGTAGGAACGCCGATCGGCAATTTGAAGGATATATCGCAGCGAGCTTTGGAAACTCTCGAAGCGGCCGATGTCATTGCATGCGAAGACACCAGGGTAACTGGGCTTTTGCTTCAGGCTCTTGAGATCACGGGCAAACGCCTTATCTCTTATCACGAGCACAATAAGGCGGCGAGCGGTGAGGGCATAATAAAGCTGCTCGAAGAAGGTCTTAATGTCGTACAGGTATCTGATGCGGGAATGCCTGCAATAAGCGATCCCGGAGCGGATCTCGTTAAGCTCGCGATCGAAAAGGGGATAGAGGTATCCGTAATTCCTGGACCTTCAGCCGTAACCGCTGCTCTGGCGATCTCGGGACTTGATACGAGATATTTCCATTTCGAGGGCTTCCTGCCT
The DNA here is from genome assembly GCA_024682215.1 of Saccharofermentans sp. Lineage (GTDB taxonomy): Bacteria > Bacillota > Clostridia > Saccharofermentanales > Saccharofermentanaceae > Saccharofermentans. The sequence continues at coordinate 628 of JAIKZM010000089.1, forward strand.
TCGGAAGGCAGTGCTAGACGCGAAAGGATCAAGGCACTGGCTGATATTCATGAGACCATCGTCATGTATGAGGCTCCGCACCGCATCAGAAAGCTTTTCGATGAGCTTTCCGAGGCAGGCTTCGGCTCATGCAAAGCGTCTGTCTGCAGGGAGCTTACTAAAAAGTACGAGCAGGCCATCCGGATGAGCGTTGATGAGCTTCGTGAATACTATCAGAAGACTGAGCCGAAGGGCGAGTTCTGCATATGTTTGGAGCCCCTTCCGGAAAAGGAAACCGGAGCATCAGGTACGGTCGAAGCTGATAAACTCATAGAAATGCTCTGCGAGAAGGGGATGTCCACCAAGGATGTTGCGTCCGTTGTCTCAGCACTTACGGGTATGAACAAGAAGGAAGCCTATAATCAGGCGATGAAACTCAAGGAAGAAAACCCGAATCAAGCGTAAGCCTTGTTCGTCCTCTGTTTGGTCCTCGCTTTTGAGTAAAAGAGAGGACCGAAGTGGGGATTTTCCTTGTTTTCGCCCCTTGTCCTCTGTTTGGTCCTCACTATTGAGTAAAAGAGAGGACCAAAGTGGGGATTTCTTTTGCTTTCAACCCTCAGGTCTCTTTTAATCCTCGCTTTTGAGTTACACATAGTCAGCATCCGGCGCCGCGCATTTTTAGAATGGGTTACAAGTAATAGAAAGCAGCCGGAATGTCCGGAAAATCTTGAAAACCCCGCTATAAATATTTATAATCAATAAGTTTAAGACTTTAGGTCGTTAAAAGGAGGCCGTCATGGCAGAGAAACAGAAGTATTACATCACAACCCCCATCTATTATCCGTCGGGCAATCCGCACATCGGACATTGCTATACGACGATCGCTTGCGACTGCGTAGCCAGGATGAAGCGAATGCAGGGCTATGATGTAATGTTCCTTACCGGTACTGACGAGCACGGCCAGAAGATAGAGAAGAAGGCACAGGAAGAGGGCACAACGCCCAAGGCCTATGTTGATGCCATCGTCGAGAACTTCAAGAAGCTCTGGGCAAGGCTCGGCATCTCTTATGACAGATATGTACGTACCACTGATGACTATCACATCAAGACGGTTCAGAATATTTTCGAGAAGCTCTACAAGGACGGCTGGATCTACAAGAGCGAGTACAAGGGAAAGTACTGCACGCCCTGTGAATCCTTCTGGACGGAGAGCCAGCTTGTCGACGGCAAATGCCCCGACTGCGGCAGAGAGGTCCACGACGCCGAGGAGGAAGCGTATTTCTTCCGTCTCTCGAAGTATGCAGACCGCGTGCGGCACCTGCTGGAGGATACCGATTATCTGCAGCCCGCCTCCCGCGTCAACGAGATGGTGAACAACTTCATCAAGCCCGGCCTCGAGGATCTCTGCGTCTCGCGCACGAGCTTTTCCTGGGGCATCCCCGTCGATTTCGATCCCGGGCATGTCGTCTACGTCTGGGTCGATGCGCTGAGCAACTATATCACCGCCCTCGGCTATGAGAACGACCGCTACGACGAATACGAAAAATACTGGCCCGCCGACTATCACATCGTCGGCAAGGAGATCGTGCGTTTCCACTCGATCATCTGGCCCGCGATGCTGATGAGCCTCAATGAGCCGCTGCCGAAGCACGTCTACGGCCACGGCTGGCTCGTCATCGACGGCGGCAAGATGTCGAAATCCAAGGGCAACGTCGTCGATCCGTGTGTGCTCGCCGAGCGCTTCGGCGTCGATGCGCTGCGCTTCTTCCTGATGCGTACGTTCCCGTTCGGCTCGGACGGCAACTTCTCCAACGAGCTGCTGATCCAGACGATCAACGTCGATC
>JAIKZM010000091.1 GCA_024682215.1 Saccharofermentans sp.
AAAGCGTTTGGAAGAAATATTATCTGGTGTTTTTGGATACTTCCCTTGCCGATATAACTTCACGCATTTCAACTTGAATTCTTTACTGTAGCGCATAAAAATACCCTCCTTGCTGTTGTCCAGCAAAGAGGGTACATATCAATATGGGACCGGCCTTTTTGCTGCTTTCGGAAAAGTCAGAAGTTCAGCCTGCTTCCGTAGGCCTGTAAACATAGCGGATCTTTTCGTAATTTGAGTTTTTGGCACGCTCCGTCATGGCGTTGTAAGCCGCATCGCGGAGAGCCTGCTTTCTGCTGTCCATCGGAAGGGACATGTCCGGGATGAAGGGGCCGTCAACATAGACCACAGTCCTTGCCCCGGGAAGAAGTTTTTTCTTCTGCCAGGTCGTGGTGAAAGTGAAGACGGGCTTGCCGTTTTCGGCAGGGTAGTGAAAAGAGGCCGTCCCGAAAGGCCTGATACCGGTATATTGAGGCCAGATGTGAGCCTCGGGATAGAGAGTGATGACATGGTTCAAATCGGCGTGGCGTCTCATTGCGTGGGTGTAGTTTTTGAAACCCTTTTTACCCAATGGGAGCGCGATCCCGCCAAGGTCTTCGACGAGCCTTCTGATCCCCCTGATCGAGAAAGCGTCAGCACCTGCCACGATATAGGCTTTTTTCGGCCAGGAAAGGTTACCGGGGCAGTAGGCGTCGCCCATTGACCTTGTGTGGTTTCCGTACAGATAAAATCCGTCCCTGCGGTAGCCTTTGAGCTTTTTGCGGCCGACGATCTTTTCGCCGTAGGCGATCTCCTGGATAACCCACACAACAGGCCGCGCAGCATGGTAGATGACGGCTGCTGCGGCGCGTCTTGCGGCAGTCTTGGGGAAATATGAGTAGCCGTCCGGGAGGTCCTTGGTCTTGATGCTGTTGCCCGCGAAGTCGTCGTTTACCGGATCAGAATAATAAAAGACGCGTTCCTTCATGGCTTTCAGGCCTCTTTCTTTACGCTTTCGGCCGCTTCCTCGAGCATTTCTTCCATCTTCTTCATGCAGGTCTCAAGCTTGGAAACGTTTGCCTGGGTCTTGTATTTCATCTTGCATGACTCGAGTTCTTCCGGGTTGTCCATGAAGTATTCGATCTTGTTCTTAAGGTCTTTAGAATCCCACTTGCGGTAAAGGCATCTGTCATCCTTTGCAAAGAACCTCGCAGCGCTCCTCTTTGAGTTGCAGATGATGGGGACGAGGCCCGTAACGATTGCTTCGAGACATGCGATCGACTCGAGCTCAACGTAGGCGGTGTGAACGTAAAGATCAGCGGCGCTAAGGACTTCCTTAAGCTCGTCGTGATCGATGAAGCGCATCTCGCAGTCAACGCCCTTTCGCTTTGCAAGCCGTCTGTAATGCTTGCTCTTCGGGCCTTCGCCCGCCAATATGAGCTTTATCCTGTCTTTGTATTTTGACTTGGCGATCGCCCTGATCAGCACCTGCTGGGCCTTTTCCGAGGAATATCTTCCTACGACTACGATCGTGAATTTGTCTTTGTTATGTTCTTTTTGCCTGGTAATGGCCTCGATGGGAGCAGGTTCAAAAAACGACTCGCAGACGCCGTTGGATATGACTTTTGAAGGCACTGTTTTCCTTACGTTGCTCTCGAAGTCGTTCTTTATGAATTCGGTCGGATAGTGGGTTATCGTGCAGTGGCTGTAGACCTTTTTGTAGAAGTATTTGTAGACTTCCTTTGTCGCCAGGGACGACTTCATCATGCCCAGATGGCAGGTGAAATTCTCAGCCTGGACGTGGAAGCTCGCGGTCATGGGAATGCCGTATCTTTCGCATATCGGAACGGCTTTCCACGAAAGCGGGAACGGCATGAGAAGATGGACGACGTCTGCGCCTTTTATCGCTTCTTCGAGTATCACGGGATCGGCCTTTGCGGGGACGACTTCATTGCGCGCGAGCGCAGCGTTTATTATCGGTCCGAGATCGATAGTGGGGACTATGCGGAAACCGCTCTCCCCCTTTTTGTCAGCATCGCAGCAGACAACAGTGACAAAGTGCCCCTGAGATCTCAGATATCCAATCAGATTATAAGCAGCGATAGACGTGCCGTTATTTGGTTCGCCGAGCACGTCGCAAATAATGGTGATCTTCATACTTCCAAAATACTCCCGCTAGAGAAGATAATAACACTAAATCAGGTTTAATTGATTTCGCGCGCAAAAATCTTTAATATATACAGCGGAATAATGGAATCCATAAGGGGGATAGATCTATGGCAACACTTTGTAAGAACTGCAGCCATGCGCTGATGTTCGATCCGGCAAAACAGAAGATGTTCTGCTCTGCATGCGGAAGCACCTTTACGCCGGAAGAAGT
>JAIKZM010000099.1 GCA_024682215.1 Saccharofermentans sp.
CACTGGGTTCGTGGCGTCTTTTTTGTTTTCAAAAACTATTTAAGGAGAACGGTTTATGAGAACGGTAGAAGAGTATTTTGGTGAGAACGTCTTTAGTGAATCCGTGATGAAGTCCAGACTCCCCAAGGAAGCCTACAAGGCTGTTAAGGAAGCCGTCGATCACGGCAAGAGATTGACACCCGAGGTAGCCGGCGTAATCGCAAATGAGATGAAGCAGTGGGCTATCGAAAAGGGCGCAACACACTATACACACTGGTTCCAGCCTCTTACAGGAATCACTGCAGAGAAGCACGACAGCTTCATCGCACCTCAGGATGACGGCAGGGTAATAATGCATTTTTCGGGCAAGGAACTTATCCAGGGCGAGCCCGACGCGTCTTCATTCCCTTCAGGCGGCATCCGCGCAACATTTGAGGCAAGAGGATATACCGCATGGGATCCTACTTCCTTCGCATTCATCAAGGACGGCGTGCTCTGCATCCCGACAGCTTTCTGCTCATATAACGGCGAGGCGCTCGACAAGAAGACACCTTTGCTCCGCTCAATGGAAGCGATCAACAAGCAGGCTCTGCGCATCATGAAGATATTCGGCAAGGACGATGTTACTTCAATCAGAACAACAGTCGGCCCTGAGCAAGAATACTTCCTCATCGACAAGAAGATGTACGACCAAAGAAAGGACCTCATCTACACCGGCAGAACTTTGTTCGGCGCACTTCCTCCGAAGGGCCAGCAGATGGAAGATCATTACTTTGGCGTCATCAAGCCCAGAGTTCAGGCCTTCATGAAAGACCTTAACGAGGAACTCTGGAAGCTTGGAATCCTTGCAACAACAGAGCATAACGAAGTTGCTCCCGCACAGCATGAGCTCGCACCTATCTTCACAACGACAAACATCGCAGCTGATCACAACCAGCTCACGATGGAGATAATGCAGAAAGTCGCAAGAAAGCACGACCTCGTCTGCCTCCTGCACGAAAAGCCTTTCGAGGGCGTCAACGGTTCAGGTAAGCACAACAACTGGTCCATCTCGACCGATACGGGAATCAACCTCCTCGATCCGGGTGACACACCGCGCGCCAACGCTTCGTTCCTGCTCTTCCTGACAGCAGTTATCTCAGCTGTTGATACATATCAGGATCTGCTCAGACTTTCCGTCGCTTCCGCAGGCAACGACCACCGTCTTGGCGCTAACGAGGCACCTCCGGCGATCATCTCGATCTTCCTCGGTTCCGAGCTCACAGAGATCATCGATTCCATCGTTGAAGACCGTCCGTACGGCTCAAAGGAAAAGGAGATCATGAAGATCGGCGTACACGTTCTGCCCAGATTCCCCAAGGATACGACAGACCGTAACAGGACCAGCCCGTTTGCTTTCACAGGCAACAAGTTCGAGTTCAGAATGCTCGGCTCCGCTGCATCCATCGCAATGGCTAACACCATCCTCAACGCAGCAGTCGCAGAAGTCCTTTCACAGTTCGCTGATAAGCTCGAGGGAGTTTCTGATTTCGAGAGCGCTCTCCATGACCTCATCAAGTCTGAGATCACCGCTCACAAGAGGATCCTTTTCAATGGCAACGGCTACGATGATTCATGGGTAGCCGAGGCAGAGAAGAGAGGTCTTTCCAACTACAAGACTCTGCCTGACGCGGTCAAGCATTATCTTGATCCGAAGAACGTCGAGCTCCTCACAAAGCACAACGTTTACTCCGAAGTCGAGATGAACTCACGTCACGAGATCTTCCTCGAAAAGTACTGCAAGCTCCTCAACATCGAGTATCAGACAATGTCCGTCATGGCTAAGCAGGACATCCTCCCGGCAGTCTCCGCATACTCTGCAGAGCTCGCATCCGGCATCGCCGCGATCGAATCCGCAGGCGGATCTGCAGACTTCGAGAAGGAGACCTTTGCTGAGATCACTGCCGACATGAACGCTGCAAACAAGTCGCTCAAGGCGCTGAACAAGCTCATCGCAGAGCTCGATAAAGTCGACGATTACGAAGTTCTTGCAGACAAGATCAAGGACGAGATGATCCCTGCAATGGATGCCCTCCGTGCAAACTGCGACAAATTAGAGCTTGAGACCGCAGCCGAGTACTGGCCGTTCCCAACTTACGGCGAGCTGCTTTTCGGTGTCAGGTAATCTTTTAAAACGCCCGTTCCATACCGCTTTTGGGGGCCTGTTTCCTTCGGGGAGCAGGTCCTCTTTAATCGTGATGTTCGGTATGTTTGCTCACAAAGCAACATCACTCCTGCAGGCGATTCACGAAAAACGATACGATTTAGAGTGTTTTCGTGCCGGAAATCGTGAATCAGAGGTGAAATTCACGAAAAATGACACGAATATGTGCTATTTCGGACGGAAATCGTGAATGCGGAACTTACCTGCCGTTATGGAAATGCTTTATAATCTGAAAAGATCACCAAAAGCAAGAAGGAACGGACATGGAAACCATTCAAGATAAAACATTTGATGAGGAAAGAGCTCTGTACGGCAGCAGGGATCTGATTGCCGAAAGGTGCCGTTTTGACGGTCCGGCGGATGGCGAGAGCGCGTTCAAGGAGAGCCGTGACATCACCGCGAAGGATTGTTATTTCAATCTGAGATATCCGTTCTGGCACGACATAAACCTTCATGTCGACAAGTGCGAAATGACCGAGCTCTGCCGCGCGGCGATCTGGTATTCGACCAATGTGGAGGTCACCAATACAAAGATGCACGGCATCAAAGCGCTTCGTGAGTGCAGCAATGTGAAGATCACGGATTGCGACATCGTATCGCCCGAGTTCGGATGGTCGGTGAGCGACCTTACGGTCAAGGATTCCAGCGTTGAGAGTGAGTATGCCTTCATGCGTTCGGACCATCTGTTTTTCGACCACATGAAGCTCAAGGGAAAATATTCATTCCAGTACATTTCCGATTCTGTTTTCACCAACTGCGAGTTCGATACGAAGGACGCGTTCTGGCACGCGAAAAACGTTGTCGTCAGGGACAGCGTGGTCAAGGGCGAGTACCTTGCGTGGTACTGTGAGAATGTTGTTTTCGAGAACTGTAAGATTACAGGCACTCAGCCGCTCTGCTACTGCAAGGGCTTAAAGCTCATCAACTGCAGGATGGAGGGCTGCGACCTCTCGTTCGAAAAGTCGGACGTTGAGGCGGAGGTCAAGTCAGCCGTAGACAGCATCAAGAATCCCCGGAGCGGAAAGATCGTCTGCGAGGGCGTTGGCGAGATAATCATGAACGATCCGGAAGCAAAGGGCGAGATCGTTATCAGGAAATAACTGCTTTTTTACGCTGCCTGTTCCAGCATTTTGGCGCGGAAGGCTTCTATGTCTTTGATGTCGATCCCGAGATCGGTCAAAAGGTTTGTGCACTTCTCTTCAAACGTATCGCCTTCGAATCCATTCTCGATATATAAGATGAGTTCCTTGAATTTTTTGCCGTCCGTGCCTTTGCCGTATCTACGTTCGCCAATAGGCGAATAGGAAGTCAGTTCGTAATCTTGTATCACCTGATCTTTAGTAACGCCCAGCGCGCCCTCTAACAGAGCGATAACGGTTCCGGTGCGGTCGGCACCGCCCCAGCAGTGAACATAAACGGGCTTGTCTTCAAGGACGCTTGTGATGATCTTTGACAGAGCCTCCTTGTACAGCGCTTTGTTTTCTTTGACGCCCATGTAGGAAGCTATCGAATACCGGTTGTATTCGGCGAAACCCTTTATCGGATAGTCTGCATTGGAAACTTCGCTTGAGCCACGCAGATCCACTTCGGTCTTTATGCCTTCGGACTTGAGCTGCTCTATTCCCTTGGCCGTGATATGTGTTGAATGGATGCCGTCGAGCTCGCCGCCCCTGATGATCAGGCCATATCTGACGCGTTTGCCGTCTGTGGTCGTCCAGCCGCCGATATCCCTGACATTGTTGACGCCGCTGATCTTGAGGATCCTGATCTGTCTGCCCGAATATGCCTCACTGGGAATGTCTGCCCCGCGTGACGGCCTGCCGAGATACAAAACATAAAGGAAGGCCGAGCATACGAAAAGAAAGACTGCCAGAAGCAGAATGATCCTTAAGTTCTTTTTGCCGGTTTTATCGTGTGACATGAGATATATTTAGCAAACTGTATGTTGCAAGTCAATGAAAGGCAACCCCTGATTAAACTGGTACGATAACTCCTTAAATGTTATAAATAAAGAACAAAAATAAGGAGATCCGGGAGTGACACTTAAGCAGGACAAGATCGCAGACGTTTTATACAAGCATCCGTTCAGCATTTCGGCGATGCTCGTATTTGTCGTGCTCATCTGCACGGGAATGCAGATAGACAACAACTACGCGTGTTGTGCGGTCATGGTACTCGGATATTTGCTCGTTGCCGGATACGGTATTTATTTAAGACAGACCAAAAAGCTTACGGATGAGGCATTGATCGTTCTGATCTTTGCGCTGGGTTTTGTCTTAAGGCTGGGTTATGTGCTTTACACGGGACTTTATGTGAGGCAGCACGACTTAGGCGAATTCATCGAGGGAAAATACAACTTATGGCATTCCGGATACCTGCTTTATGTCAGGGATAACTTTAAGGTCCCGGATGTCGACGTCAGGAATTTCGGCGAGTTCTACCATCCGCCGTTCCACTATTTTGTTAGTGCGGTCTTCTTAAGGATAGTCGATCTTTTCGTTCCGAGGGGAACTGGAAACTATGAGACGCTCCAGGCCGTATCGATGCTCTGGACGCACTTCACGTTGATCATGATCTATAAGACTGCCGTTCAGCTCGGCATCAAAAAAGAGAGCCGCGTGACGGCTGCCCTGATCGTTGCTGCATTCCCCGCGTTCACGCAGATGTCTGCATCAATAAACAACGATATCCTTTCGATCCTGCTGTTCTTTACGGGATTTTATTTCGGCGTAAAGTGGTTTAAGGAAGGTACCTGGAAGAACATGATCTTCGCAGGCCTGGCGGTCGGCTTCGGCATGATGACAAAGCTTTCCGTCGGCATGATCGCGTTCCCTGTGGGATTCCTTTTCATCGTGAAGCTCATCAGGGACCTTATGAACAAAGAGGACAAAAAGGCAGGGAAAAAGTCTTTCCTTCAGCTCGTAGTGTTCGGCATGATCTGTGCGCCTCTGGGGCTCTGGTTCCAGGTCAGGAATTTCATTTTGCACCGCGTGCCCTTTACGTATGTCTTAAGGTCTGACAACATCTATCAGGACGTCAGCAAATACACTCCGGTCCAGAGGATCTTCGGTTTTTACGGTTTTCCGATCGAAGACTTTTTCATCAATCTCGGGTCTGACGGCGAGCAGGATTACAACATCTTCATCGCGCAGGTCAAGACGGCGCTTTTCGATGCCGAGAACTGCAGGGACGATTTTGCGATGAGCATGGCGGGCTATGCGCTGCTGATCGTTTTCCTGATATTGATCGTTCTCTCGGTCGTGGGTTTTGTTTACACGCTCGTCACGCTCAAAAAGAGAAAGACGCTGTGGGAAGACATGTCCATGACCGTTCTTGCGGTCGTTCAGACTGTTTCGGTCATATCGTTTTCGCTGCAGTTCCCGCACATCTGCTCGCAGAATTTCAGATACAGCACGCCGTTTCTGCTCTGCGGCCTGGTCTTCTTTTTGAGGGCTGGAGAGATAAAGATCCCGGGCACCAAGGACGGCGCTTCCGCGAAGTTCGTCAGGGGCCTGGCAGTGGCTTTCATGATATTTGCAATCCTTTTCTATACGATACTTTGGACATATGTTAAGGGCGAAGTAACGGTCGTGGATCCGGCCTGAAATTGAGAGGGTTAATATGGCGCAGATCAAAAACAAACGCAACAAGAAAAGGGTCAAGCTTTTCAAGAAGGTCAGGCACAACAGTTCGTGGGGAACGCTCGGCATCCTTCTGTTTGTTAATCTGCTCTTCTTGAGTTTCGTTATTATCTTCGCAGGTTTTTTCTGCCAGTACCTGATCGAAACGAAGGTCGATGCGGATTATGCCGGCTTACTCGCTGAGGCGCGCATGTATGAGGCCGCCAATGAGACTAACGGCTATTTGGAATACCTGGAAAAAAGCGACCGCGAATTCATAGTAAAAGACAGTTCCGGAAATATCATCTACGAAAAGGGCACTAACACCTGCAGCAAAGAAGGCGGCATCGTTGAATTTTCGAACGGATCGGAATCGAGGAAGATCTATAAAGACACTGAATTTGGATTATTCGAAGCCGATCTGAAAACCCGTCAGATCTCATTTGATTTTGTAAGTGCATTCAGGCTTGCGTTTGACAAAAATTCCGAAAGTCTTCAGCAAGACAACACCGTAAAGCTTCCGCTCTGGATAGGCATACGAATAAACGGCGGAAACCAGGAGTTTGTCGGCAAGGCGTATTTCACTTTTAATACCTTAAAGGAAGTCACGCTTGTCGGAGAATTGCTGTTGTTCTTTATTAGCGTGATACTTATTGCTTTTGTGGTCCTGATCGTTTTCATGATCCGAAGCATCATCAATTTCAACAGAGTCGTCAGGCTGTTCTATGCCGACCCGATCACGGGCGGCCATAACTGGATGTGGTATGTAATGAACGGCGACGAGCTTTTGCAGAGCAGGAAGTACAAAAAGCAGAGCCTTGCAGTTGTAAACATCACTTTCGTCAATTACAGGAATTACTGCCTGTGCCACTCTATTGCCGAAGGCGAGGAGATCCTAGCCAAGCTAAACAGATCACTCGCTGCCCAGGTAAGAGGCTGGGAGATGTGCGCTCACACCACAATGGAAAGCTTTGCGCTCCTGCTTTATTTCGACAGCGAGGAAAACATCATCAGGAGACTTCAGAACATGATGGACGTGCTCCAGAATACCGACAAGGATCACAACTTCATCTTTGAAGCGGGCGTTGACATAATAAGGCCTGAGGAAAACAACGGCGTTATAGTCAGGCGCACTGAATGCAGCATCGAAAAGGCATACAATAACGCCTGCACCGCCATCACGGCCCAGGGTGAGACTGATCCCGGCGGAGTATTCATCTTTGACGATAAGCTCCTTGAAGAACAGCGCTGGTTCGACATCGTTCAGGAGCATCAGATGAAGGCTATCGTGAATCATGAATTCGAAGTATATTACCAGCCGAAATACGACCCCAAGACGCTGGAGCTCGGAGGCGCAGAAGCGCTCATCAGATGGAACTCCCCCGAGTACGGATTTGTTTCACCCGGAAGGTTTATCCCCATTTTCGAAAAGAACGGTTTTATCACCGAGATCGACCATTTCATGATCAGCAACGTTGCTGCAAACCAGAGGATGTGGATCGACATGGGCTACAAAGTCGGCTGCGTTTCGGTCAACGTTTCGAGAGCCCACTTCGCCGAAAAGGACCTCGCCCTGCAGATCAGGGATATGGTCGATGCCGCCGGATGCCCGCATAACCTGCTCGAGATCGAGCTCACCGAAAGTGCTTTTTTCGATGACCAGAATGCCATGATCGAAACCATAAAAGCCCTTAAGTCATTTGGTTTCAAGGTTTCCATGGATGACTTCGGCGCAGGCTACTCATCCCTTAATTCGCTCAAGGACATGCCGCTTGACGTCCTCAAGCTCGACGCCGGATTCTTCAGAGGCGATAAAGCAGGCGACCGCGGCCAGATCGTCGTTTCAGAGACCATCAAGCTTGCCAAGAACCTTAAGATGAAGACTGTTGCTGAAGGCGTTGACGAGAAGGAGCAGGTTGAGTTCCTTGCAAGCCAGGGCTGCGACCTGATCCAGGGTTATTACTTTGCAAAGCCGATGCCCAAGGCTGAATATGCAGCAAAACTCACGAAGGCTCCGGTGCAGCAGCAGGCTCAGCCGCCTGTGCAACAGCCTGTGCAGCAACCTGTTCAGCCGGCACCTGTCCAAGCGGCGCCGGTTCAGCCTGCACCTATTCCGCCTGCACCGGCAAATCCTCAGCCTGAACAGCCGCAGACCGGGCAGTCGCAGCAGTAAAAAAGTCATTTACCTATAAAAATCGGGAATTTTCGGATTTATAGGTAAATTTTCGCCTTAAAACCGGTTTTTGATAGGTGATTTACCTATAAGAAACGGATTTATCCATTTTTATAGGTAAAATCGTGCCTGAAAACAGATTTTTGACATGAAATTTACCTATAAGAATCCAAAAAACGAATTCTTATAGGTAAATCAGGATTTTAAGAACTGAAAACGCAAAAAAAACCCATAAGAAATCGAAAAACGGATCCTTATGGGTAAAACGGCTCTTAATGAGCGAATAAGTGAATAGATGAATGAGTGAAGGAGAATCGAAGCAAAGGATCAGACCAGCCCCTGCTTGAAGACCGTCATCATTTCGTTGGTGAGGCTGAACTGGTCGGGCTGGAGCTCGACATCGGCACGGGCGCGCCACTCGGCGACCTTGAGTTCTGACTCGTCCATCTTTATCGTGTCGTCGCCGTCGACTTCGCAGAAGAAGCCGACGAGGAGATCGCAGACGATGCCCCAGGGCTGGGACTTGTAGTAGCGGATATTCTTGACTTTGAGGCCGGTCTCCTCCATGACTTCGCGGGCAACCGTTTCTTCGAGCGTTTCGCCGATCTCGGTGAAGCCTGCGACGAGCGCGAAATGACCGTAGCCGGTCCTGTATTTCGTGACGAGGATCTTGTCGCCGTTGGTTACGCCTACTATGACGGCGGGCGCGATCACGGGGTAGATGACGTTCCCGCAGTCGCAGCGGAGAGCGCGCTCTTTGTCATCTAAGCGGGTCGGTCTGCCGCACTTTCCGCAGAACCTGAAATTCCCGTACCAGTGTGAAAGATGAAGGCCGGTGTAGATCGCAAGCGGCATGTATCTTTCGGCAAAGTCCTTGCCGCGCAGGGTCCTGACATTGATGTATTCATATCCTTCCGGGATGTTTTCGGGAGCGATAACATCGCGCAGCAGGAAGAAATCCTTGTCGTCATCGACGGTGAAAAGGAAGACCAGATTGCCGGGATCGATGCCTTTAAGATCGAAAAGGCGCGGAAGTGTCTCGTCTTTGATCAGCAGATCGATGCCGCTGAAAGAAAGGATGAGGCTGTTTTCGTCAGGCCGTTTTGAAGGGTCAAAATGGTTGTTTAGTACGTGCGGATATATGTCCTGGATCATTTGATCACCACCGTTCCGTTAAGTCCGTCCACTTCGACGGTGTCGCCCGTCTTGAGGACTGTCGTCGCGTTGCCGCAGCCCACGACCGCGGGGATCCCAAACTCCCTGGCGACGATCGCGGCGTGCGAAAGAGGCGCGCCGATATCAGTAATTATAGCGGAAACTTTCGGAAATACTCTTGTCCAGCCGATATTGGTTGCGCTTGTTACAAGGATCTCGCCTGTCTCGATCGTGTCGATCAGGTCGATGCTCTCTATCACGCGGACCTTACCGGTGACCTTGCCCGCTGCGCCCGGGAAGCCTTTTACGTCGGAAGAAACGGTGACGCCGCTGCCGCTGCAGTAGAAGTCGTTTCTGCGGGCAGGATCGCTGATCCATTCGTCCGGGTCGAATCTACCGATGATTATGTTCGGGTAAGCGGGGCGCGAGAGATATCTTTCGTAATTAGCCTTTCGGGCGGGAATGACGGCGGTCACCGAAGTGTCACCGCCTGCAAGGGCGACAGCTTCCCTGATATAGAGCATGAAAACATCGTCGCCGAGGTTGTTCACGCGCCCGAGTGCGAGGAGCCATTCGCGGAGGACACACATGCACCAGACGCCCTTTGCGCGGATCTCTTCGCGAAAAGCGTTCGCTTCGCGGAAGTCTTCGATCATCTTGCGGACGCGCTTTGCTTTGCCGGGATTCTCTCTGCAATAAGCCTCAAGCGTTTTCCCGAATTCGCGCTCGCTCTTTGCTTTCAGATTGTGTGCGCTTATGCCCTGTGTCTTATAATCTTCGATCGCCTTTGCAAGGTAATCGGGGTCTTCAAACGGATGCTTTTCGCTCAGCTCCATCTCGTTTACCGAGCGCTGTCCGCAAGTGTTCATGAACTCTTCTTCAGTGATCTTTCCATCGATCACGTCTTCCAGAAAAAGCAGCGGCTTCATGCTCTCTATGATGCCCAGACAGCCGCCCAGAAGGGCTTTCGCGGTCTCTTCGCCAGTGAGCTTTTCGAGCTTGCCGCGCGTATTGAAAAGCGGGACCATCTTCATTCCGCTCGATGCCATGATGGCGCTCAGGCCGTCAACGAGCTTGGGAATGAGCACGCTGCCGCCGTATCTGTACAGTTTTTCGTTCGTATCAAGAGACCTGATCTCGCTTATGAGACCTCTCGAGATCTCGGGAAGGGTGCGCACCATTTCAAGCTTCTGCGCTTTGCTCATCTTGGACTTAATGCCCTTTGCATGGCCGCCTGTGAGGAGCTTCCAAAGATTCTTTTTGAACTTCTTTCTGTCGAAAGGGAATATGGGAACGGTCTTTCCGGAAGGGAGGTTTCCGACCAGGTCTTTGACCGCGTCATAGGCTTTTGCCTCTTTCATGCCCATCGCGATGAGCATCGAGCAGAGGACGCTGACGTTCATGTATGCCTGACCGTCGACGGCGTCGAGCCAGCATGGAAGATACAGCACGGTATTGATCTCTTCGAGAACGCTGAAGGTGACGGGAGTCAGAGGCTTCATGAAGATCTCGCCGACGTTTGTCTTGGTGAGAAGAAAGTCGCCCGATCTGCTTCCGTTGATCAGGTAGCCGGCCGGATCGAAACGCTTGAGCGTGGTTACCGGACGCGCCTGCAGGATATAGAGTCTTCCGCCTGATACCGCCCACTCGATGTCGGTTTCGCAGCCGTATTCAGATCTTATCCTGCACGCATATTTATAAAGACTGCGGGCATGCTTCTTCATTGCATCGCTTCCGGAATAGCTGTATCTGATGGTGTTTATCCTGAATTCCGAGGCGTTCTTCTGACCGGATACGAGTGCCTCGCCTTCGCCTTCGACGAAGTTTCCGACCATCTCGCGGCTGCTTCCGGTGATTGCGTCTGCAGTGAATAAAACGCCTGCATATTCAGGCTTTACGAAACGCTGGATCACTACCGCTATGTCGCTTGCTGCGGTATTTGTATTTGAAAGATATTCCTTTACGCGCGAATTTGAGGCAGAACCCGCAACGGTCCTTACTGCTCCGGGCAGATCTGATCTTGCGACATCGGTAACAGTCTCGTACTGGCCCGCGAAAGAATTGTCCGAGCCGTCTTCGTTGAGTGCGGATGAACGAACCGCATAGGTGTACTTATCGGATAAAGAAGCGAGAGCATCGCGGATATCATTTTCCTCTGCGCCCGAAAGCGATCCTGCGGGAATTACCATGCCTTCGGGGACGGGAAGACCCATCCTTGTCATACGGATCAGTGATGCGCCTTTTCCTCCGCAGAGGGGAAGGACTGAATCCGGTGTGTTGTCAAAGCTGTATACGGATACCATGTCAGACCTCTATATCAGGCAACAGCAGGTCGATCCGCAAGTTGATGTAATGCTTGAGCTGCCTGTCTTTGGACAGATCGATCCCCAAGTCTTCCGCGATGTCGTCCTTGCGGTATATGATCAGCTGCATCATGGTGGAAAGCTCGTACGCGATGAGGCGGCACTCCTTGTCGGTCTTTGTGCCGTTGAAGTGCGCTTTCACATAACCGAAGCTGAATGACTCTTCGGACAGGTCGCGCTCGAAAACGACCAGGCTCGTGATCGCCCTGGTAAGCTTGTGGTTTTCGACCAGGAACCTGGCAACGAGGTAATGCAGCTTCTTCAGTTTATCTTTGGGAGAAGCCGAGGAATTCACGATCTTTGCCACCAGATCATCGTGAAGCGATTCCCTGTATTTCCTGTGGTACACCTCATAGATGAGGTTCTCCCTGGAACCGAAGCAGTAGTTGATCATGGCGGCCTGCATGCCGGATTCTTCGGCTATCTGCCTTGAAGTGACCTTGAAGGGATCATCGTTCCCCTCGATCAGTTTTGCAGCTGCGGCGATCAGTTTTTCTTTTGTTATCTCTGTCTTAACTTCCTTTTGCATAAGTGCCGTCCTCGATTATTAAACATGTTTAATAATAAGGTAACACCGTGGAAGCCCTGTGTCAACGGCAGGAAGCTTTATCAGTAGAAATAGGATGCCTTGAAAAAGACTACCGAGATCACAAAACTCGATAATGCGGAGACTATGGCCAGGAACGTGATGAACTTCGGATTCAGGTCATAGAGCATCGTAAATGCAGGGAACATGCCCATATAGTATCTGTAGAAACTCCTTGTCGGAGCGCTGGTATTGGGATCGTGTATCGTTGACGAAAAGATGATGATCGACATGAGCAGGATCAGAACAGATACGACCGAAACGGCATCGGGCTTTTTGAGTTTTTTGAACTCCTTGATGCACAGAAAAATAAAGAAAAGTGAAATGAACAGCGTCAGGAGCTCGTTGATCCTGAAGAGTGTCAGGGTATATATATCGAACTCGTAAGTGTCGGTAAAGATCATCTTAAAGCTCGTCAGATACGTGTTGATGACGTTCGAGCGGACCTTGAGCCAGTTTGAAAACTGACAGTCAACGAAGATCTTCCAGTTTCCGAAATGTATCTGCAGATAAATGGGATAGAGCACGCTTATAAGTGTAGCGGGAACGTATGCGAGGATGATGTCAAGAAACCTGTTCTCTTTCCTGAACCATCTGATGACCATTCCGGCAAATATCGCGAAGAAGACGATCGAACCGGTGTTTCTCGTAAAAACGGAAAGGCCGATAATGATGCCCATAAGCCACGGGTATTTGTTCTTCATGAACAGATAGAAGGCAAAGAGGGTCAGGAAGAAGAAAATACTCTCGGTATAGCAGATAAGCGAAAAGTAAGCGACCGGAGAGAATGAAAAGATAAACAGGACCGTCTGTGAGTTCTCACTCTTATATTCTTCCATTACCTTTTTGATGAGAACCATGGAAAAGAAGAAGCATACCTGATTGATGACGAGCAGTCCGTACCCGGTAAAGAATCGGATGATCAGGGGGATCATCGGGAAGAAGGCCGTGAGGTACTGCTGCGAGTAGCCTTCGTTTGCGATCTGGGTATACAGATGGCTGTCGAAGAAGTCGGTGAGCAGACTGAAGGGATTGCCGGCCAGTAAAAATATCAGCAGGAAACCGATACGGGATATGAGAAAAAGGAGTATTACATCGGAATACTTTTTGAATATGTTGTCTTTCTTCACAGATGCAGCTCCTTGGACGGTTTTGACCAATTATATCATTGTTCAGTATCCCATTTCCTTAAGTTCGTTTACGACCTCCACATAGAAAGGCACGATGTCGCTGACCTCGGTGTCTGAAGAAGGGGCGCGCTTTGTAAATCTCCTTCGCCTGATATCCACGACGTCGGCATGCGAAATGCCGCGCTTTCTGGTCGAAGTGCGTACTCCTCTGAAATTTTCCCAGCGCATTGAATCAGTGGAGACGAGGCCGTCATTGTCGCCGTCGAACCTGGTTACGACCGGATTGGTAATACAGAATATCGAATCCGAAAAAGCGCCTTTGACCTTGAAGCCAAAGCTTTGGCAAAGGATGCCGGATGGCGCCGGATTGTCGATGTTGAACTGCTCGGCGGTCTTCGTGGTGAGGATGTCAAAGCAGGCGTAGCAGTCGGGGTGCCTGTCACCCAGGATCCACATCCAGATGTCTGTGCCTTTTGCGGCGGCTTTCACCATCCACTTAGGAGCTTTCATTAAGAAGTCAACGGTCTTGGAGCCGTGGTGCGGTGTATCTATCGTGGTGATTGAGGCGATCTTGTCAGCATAACCGTGACTTGCGAGCCACCTTGATTCGAGGCCGCCCTTGGAATGCGCAAGGATATTGACCTTCGGTGCCCCCGTGATCCTCAGGACCTCATCGAGGCTCTTGGCAACGTTCATGGCATTGGCTTCGACCGAGCCTACCGCATCCTGATGCCCGAAATAAACATCTGCCCCGCGGGATCTCAGCGCATTCGGGATCCTGCCCCAGTAGCACAGGTGTTTCCTGTCACGGAAGCCCATCCCGTGCACCATCAATAACGGATACTTTAAACAGCAATCGTCGCTCATAAGATAATCTCCCCTTAGGTTTCCGGCCTATATGGGGAGAATAGCATGCTATTGCACAATGTTCAATACTGAATTTTGATTAAGAGCGTTTTTCCTTAGAATTGCCTAAAACTTTCAAAGCCACGAACGCGATCACCAGACCGGCAGTTGTCACCGCGAGGCTCACGATGAGCATGAAGTGGGGGCCTTTGATGTCGAGCAGGCGCCCGCAGATGAGGCTTGAGAAAACGCCGCCAAGAGTGATGGAGCAGTTGATGTAAGCCTGGCCTTTGACCTGGTCGAGCCTAGCCATCGTCTGATTAACAAAGTAGGCGCCGGCGGGAATGAAGACTGCGTAAGCGAACATCTGCATCGCCTGGCTGATATAGACCACGGTCATGTTGGGCGCAACGAGCATCAGCAAAGTCTTGATGAGGAAGGCCGTTGCCGAGATCAGCAGGAGGTTCTTGACGGTGATCTTCTTCATGA
This sequence comes from Saccharofermentans sp., assembly GCA_024682215.1. Classification (GTDB taxonomy): domain Bacteria; phylum Bacillota; class Clostridia; order Saccharofermentanales; family Saccharofermentanaceae; genus Saccharofermentans. The sequence continues at coordinate 14,545 of JAIKZM010000099.1, forward strand.
TCTTGTCGATCAGAGCCATGGTGGGGAGCTCCAAAAGGGCTGCGATGAAGACCGCGGTTCCCATGGATGCTTCGGTTCCGCCAAGGGGCGTTATTATCTGGATCATGTAGTCGTTGATGGCATTGTGCGCGAAAAAGAAGCACACACCCGCTACAACGAAGAGCATGAAGGCGGGATATGTTTTTGTGAATACAAGAAGATTGTTGTGGGCGACCTCATTTGCGGAAGATGAAGTCTGCGAAGGGACTTCCGGCTTTTTGAAGAAGTAGAGCACTATGAGCGCGACCGTAAGGAATATGATGTCCAATATCATGAGGATGTTGACGCCGAACCTGCCGATCGCCATGCCGGTGAAGACGGAAACGACGGCGAAACCGCATGAGCCCAGGCCTCTTGCGAGTCCGTAGTAGATGTGGCAGCCCGCTGCCTCATACTCGAAATACATTGCCGTGATTATCGGCTGGTACACCATCTGAACCATGTAGATCAGTGCGAAGATGATGAATATCACGACGATCCCGCTCTTGATGAGGAGCAGAAGTACTGATCCGATAAGGAGCAGGGCCGTCGACGCCATGGAGACATTGCGGTTCGTGAGCTTTCCCTGTTTATCGATGAGGCCTGCGACGAACGGCTGAAATATTACCGAAAGGATGTTGGCGAGAGCGAGCGTTATGCCGATGAGAGTGTTCGAGAAGCCCTTTTCGAGCAGAAAGACAGACGCGTAAGCGTGGATCCCGCTGTACACGGCGAAGTAGGTCGCGTTTATGATGATGTATCTGAGTGTCCAGAATCTTCCTGTCTTGGTCATTGGCTGATTATACTATTTCATCTCCCGGAAGTGTTGCAAAAAGACCTGAAAAATGTACAGTTTCAGATGCCGTGTATGCTAAAATTGTTGCGATATGGATCAGACAGAGATAAAGACAGACGGCAATAACGGACAGGTCTGGGTGGTCGCCCAGGTCAATGTCGGCAAAGAGGATGAGATCAGGAAGACATGCGAAGACATGGTCTCCCGGGATATCCTCGAGGATGTTTTCGTGCCCAAACACGTAAGGCTCAAGAAGTACAAGAGCGAGTGGAGAAGGGAGACGAGGCCGCTTTATTCCGGTTATGTCTTTATGGTCACAAAAGATCCGAAGGCCCTCGAAAAAGCACTCATTAAAGTGCCCGGCAGACACCGTCTTCTCAAGGCTGACGATGTCATCCTGACCGTCAGCGATGAGGAAAGAGCCTTCATCAACAGGATCGCGGGACGCGACAATGTCGTTGACATTTCCGTGGGATACAAGGAAGGCGACAGGATCAGGATAGTTTCGGGACCGATGCTGGGCCTTGAGGGAGACATCGTTCACGTTGACCGTCACAAACGCCTCGTTACGATAAACATGACACTTTTCGGCCGGTCGGTTAAGACCACGCTCGGCCTTGAGCTTACCTACAAACAGCCTGAAGAATAGCTTTTCGGTATTAATATGTCATATTACGGATTCTGAAATGACATATTCCCTAAAGTATACTGATGGCATATGGAGAAACGTTTCACTGCCAAGACAGACGATAACAGCCTTTCAGAGGCTCCTGACAAAAAGACGAGGATCATCCTTGTCGCTGTCTCATGCGTTCTCATTTTGGGTATCGGAATAGCCGCCGCCATAGCGATCTCGGCAAAAAAAAATACCGAACCTTCAGACAGTTCTGTAACAGGTGACACCAGGCAGACAAGCACCGCGGATACAACGAATGCGCCTGTTACAAGATTCGGTGCGGAGTACCCCGAAGGCAGGGTCCCGACTGACTGCATGGCGCTTGAATGGGGACTGCTGCCGGCCGAGATCAAGGTCAGGTTTCCTGATGTCATGAGCGAAAAGGATTCGAATTCTTCCGAAGAAAAGAACACGGTGAACATAATGTATTCGCGCTCCGCCACCGTCGGAGGTTTTGCGTTTTCCAAGGTAATGCTCAGCGCCGACAGATCCGGCGGATTATATGCTTTCAGCTATTTTCTCGAAAGCGGAAGGTATTCCGATATACTCGCGGCACTTAACGAAGAGTACGGAAAACCCGTTTTCAGGAGCGGCGGATCCGCTTACTGGGAACTCGACGGCCAGGTCCTCCTCAATCTGACGTTAAAGAGCGCTGATGATGACGGAAAGGAATATTCAGTCCTTTGCTACATAAGCACCAAAGAGCCGAAAGCAACGGTAAAACCCGACATGTCGCCTGACATAAAGCTCGGCATGACCACCGACGATGCCCGCAAGAAGATCTCCATGATCAAGATCTCCGTTTCGGTCGACGGCACCGAGAGTTACATGTCGGAGAAGAGATATGACTTTTCTTCAGATGCCAACCTCGGCAAGTTTGCTGCCGCCAACGCTTCGGCGGTCATACTGAATTTCGATCCGAAGGCTGACCTTGTCTCATATTCGTTCGTCATGAGGGGTGATTACCTCTACGAGATCAGGGAAAAGGTTGCCAAAGAATACGGAAACCCCGCGCTCAACAGGGATTACAGTTCTGAATGGAATGTCTGGGACGGCAATGCGGTGATCACTGTCACCTACGGCAGGATGACCGGCAGCGGGCGCGGATTTGCTACTGAGATCAAATACAGCATTTCACCTGAAGGGTATAAGGCGCAGGAGTTTGTCAAGGCCGTCGGAAGGGCCACCCGCAAGGGCACGACATATAAGCAGCTCAAGGACGAGCTCGGGAAATACAGCCCCGCCGAGAAGATAGTCAAGGGCAAAGGGACCATGTCCATCATGAACAACGACTATGCCGACATCATCATCTTCGGCATGAAGGTCAGATCCGTCGAGATCGAGTTCAGGAAAAACGTGGTCACTGACGTTTATTACATTTTCGACGGAAACGCCTATGAGGCGATCAAAAAGAACATCGAATCCAATTACGGCACGGGTGAGAATAAGTACAGTTACAAGGACCGCATCCACCGCGTCCAGTGGAAGCCGAAGGCCACGGAGAACAACAAGTTCTCGAAGATAATGCTCGATTACGTCAACCTGAAGGTCAATCCGAAGGCCAGAGTCCACTATTACGACTGAGCCGGGTAACAATGTTACAGGGGGTTACGGGATGCTTTCCGTATATGTTCAGATACCCCGCAAAGGTTGCAGTCCGCCCTTTAATATATTAATATATGCAGGATTATGAGCTCAGATAATTCACAACAAACGGCAAAGAAGCCGGTCAGGTTAAAGGTTCAGCACTGGCAGAAAGTAATGATCTTTCTGATCTTTTACGATATTGCCGCGGTGTCCTTTTCCTATTTCATCGCGCTTGTTTTGCGCTTCGATCTGCGTTTTTCGCTGATCCCTTCCACGTACCTCAATCCGTGGATGAAGTTTGCGCCGCTCTATGCGGTCATCTGCCTGGCGGTCTTCTGGATCTTCAGGCTCTACCAGAGTATCTGGCAGTTCGCAAGTCTCACGGAGTTTATCAGGATCACCGAAGCCTCAGTGGTTACAAGCATCCTGCACATCATACTCATCACGATCCTCTTCCAGAGAATGCCGATCTCGTATTACATCATGGGTGCCGGCATACAGTTCTTCCTGTTGCTGATAATCCGTTTCGCATACAGATTCCTGCTCATGTTCAAGGCCGAGAGGAACAAGACCGACGTATCCAGGGTCATGCTGGTAGGCGCGGGTTCCGCGGGCCAGACCATTTTAAAGGACATGCGCGGCGCCAAGGAGATCAACGAGAAAGTCGTCTGCTTTATCGACGATAACCGCAACAAGTGGGGAAGAGACGTTGAGGGCATCCGCGTCGTCGGAGGCCGCGATTCCATCATCGAAAATGTCCAGAAATACAAGATAGACAAGATCTACATCGCGCTGCCGAGCGCTTCGGCAAGGTCCAGGAAGAACGTCATCGACATCTGCCGTCAGACCGACTGCGAGATCAAGAACCTGCCCGGTATCTACCAGCTCGTTCTCGGTGAAGTCTCCGTAAGCAAGATGCGCAAGATCAACGTTGAAGACCTTCTCGGCCGTGAACCCGTCCAGATGGGCACAAAGGAGGTCACGGATTTCTTAAGCGGAAAGACGGTCCTCGTTACGGGCGGCGGCGGAAGCATCGGAAGCGAGCTCTGCAGACAGGTTGCCGCTGTTCCTTCCGTTAAGAGGCTCATCATATTCGACATCTATGAGAACAACGCTCACGCCATCAAGCTCGAGCTCCATGACAAATATCCCGATCTCGATCTCGTCGTGCTGATCGGATCTGTACGCGACAGCCGCAAGATCAAGGAGGTCTTCAGGGATTACCGCCCGGACATCGTTTTCCATGCCGCCGCGCACAAGCACGTTCCGCTCATGGAAGACAGCCCTTGCGAAGCCATCAAGAACAACGCGATCGGAACATACTACACGGCTTTTGCCGCCATGGCCTACAACTGTGAGAAGTTCGTCATGATCTCCACGGACAAGGCCGTAAATCCAGTAAATATCATGGGCGCGAGCAAGCGTCTCTGCGAGATGATCGTCCAGACTTTCGCCAGAAAGATCGAGGCCGGCAAGGCTTCCGAGCTCCCCGACCTCAATGCCCATACCGGCGGCCTGCGTACTGATGAGGACCGCCTCGTCATTCCGGATCATCCGAAGACCGAGTTTGTTGCTGTAAGGTTCGGAAATGTTCTGGGAAGCAACGGTTCCGTCATCCCCAGATTTACCGAGCAGATCGCGGCGGGCGGCCCCGTTACCGTTACTCATCCCGACATCATCCGCTACTTCATGACGATCCCTGAAGCCGCATCACTGGTGCTTACGGCGGCCACGTTCGGAGGCGGCGGAAAGATCTTCGTTCTCGACATGGGTACACCTGTTAAGATCGCGGATCTCGCAAAGGACATGATCCGCCTCGCAGGCCTCAAGCCCAACGAGGACATCAAGATCGTTTACACGGGCCTTCGTCCCGGCGAGAAGCTCTATGAGGAGCGCCTGATGGACGAGGAAGGACTGCAGAAGACATCCAACGAACTGATCAATATCGGAAGCCCCATCGCATTTGACGAGGACAAGTTCATCGACCAGCTCAGAGGCCTGATGGAAGCTGCTTACGAGGACCGTGAGGACATCAGGGATCTCGTGGCTGAAGTTGTTCCGACCTACCATCCGGCAGGCAGACACGGAACGGAGGAAAAGGGTGAGGCATACAGGCAGCAGCGTGCTGAAATGTATGCGTCCGCACATAAAGGAGATAAGACAGATGGACCTCAGGAGTGACCCGAGATTTAAGGGCATCGAGCCGTTTGAAAAGAAGGTTTGGCTTAGCAGCCCCACGATGCACGGTGAAGAGCAGAAGTGGGTGGATGAGGCCATTCAGACCAACTGGGTGAGCACTGTCGGCGCAAACATCAACGAGGTCGAAAAGGCCATAGCGGAATATATCGGCGTTAAGCATGCCGTCGCCCTTTCTGCAGGAACGGCAGCACTTCACCTTGCGACAAGGCTCGCAGGCGAAAAGCTCTACGGACAGGCAAGACCCGACGAGGGAACGCTCGCCGGCCGCCGCGTTTTCTGCTCTGACATGACTTTCGACGCAACGCTCAATCCCGTCGCTTATGAAGACGGAGAAGCGGTTTTCATCGATACCGAGCGCGATACATGGAACATGGACCCGAAAGCTCTTGAGAAAGCTTTTGAGACATATCCCGACGTTAAGCTGATCGTTCTTGCACATCTTTACGGTACGCCCGGAAAGATGGAAGAGATCAAGGCTGTCGCCGACGCTCATGGTGCGATAATAATCGAGGACGCGGCTGAATCTTTCGGCGCGAAATACAAGCTCGGCGGCAAATGGGTCGAGACAGGCGCTCTCGGAGACTACAACTGCATTTCCTTCAACGGCAATAAGATCATCACGGGTTCTGCCGGCGGCATGTTCCTGACAGACAGCCTGGAAGACGCAAACAAGGTCAGGAAGTGGTCCACACAGTCACGTGAGGACGCTCCGTGGTACCAGCACGAGGAGATCGGCTACAACTACAGGATGAGCAACATCATCGCAGGTATCGTGAGAGGACAGGTTCCTTATCTTGAAGAGCACATCGCGCAGAAAAAGGCGATCTACGAGAGATACAAGGCAGGTCTTGCGGATCTTCCCGTTAAGATGAATCCTTTCGATGCCGAAAAGTCCGTCCCGAATTTCTGGCTCAGTTGCATAACCATCAACGAGGATGCCATGGCGCCTTTCGTCAGGGGCGAGCAGGACCAGCTCTGGAAGACCGAACCCGGCAAGTCTTCTCCCGGTGAGATACTTGCTGCTATCGCCGCATTCAACGCTGAGGGACGTCCGGTCTGGAAGCCCATGCACATGCAGCCCATCTACAGGACGCATGCTTTCATAACCGCCGAAGGAAACGGCAGGGGAAGAAGCAATGCGTATATCGCCGGAAGCGGCGCTGACGTAGGCGCGGACATATTCCGCAGGGGTTTGTGCCTTCCTTCTGACAACAAGATGACTCCCGCGCAGCAGGACATTATCATCGACATCATCCACAGATGCTTTGAGTGACCCGGGTTCCCGTCTTTTCCGGTGAAGAAGAATGAAACACAAACCTTACGGTCCATATGAGAAGTTTGTTAAGCGCCCGCAGGATTTTCTCTGCGCTCTGCTTGCGATAATCGTTCTCTCGCCCGTTCTTCTGATAACGGTGGTCCTCGTAAGGATCAAGCTGGGATCTCCCGTCATTTTCAAACAGGACAGGCCCGGCAGGAACGGAAAGATATTCAGGCTCTATAAGTTCCGTACGATGCTCCCGCCGAAAGACGGCATCGCGGATCCCGCAACGGATGCCGCAAGGCTCACACCGTTCGGAAAGAAGCTCAGATCGACTTCATTAGACGAGCTTCCTGAGCTCTTCAACATCCTCAAGGGCGACATGGCAGTTGTAGGTCCCAGACCTCTTCTCGTACAGTATCTGGAACGTTATAACGAACATCAGGCGCGCCGTCACGAGGTCAGGCCCGGATTTACGGGACTTGCCCAGATAAACGGCAGGAACGCCATAAGCTGGGAAGAAAAGTTCGACTGGGACGTGAAATATGTTGACAAGATCACCTTCTTAGGTGACTGGAAGATAATATTCGGAACGGTGAAGACCGTATTCAAACGCGAAGGCATCAGCAATGAACAATCCGCTACAATGACTGAATTTATGGGGACAAAAGAATGAACAGACTGATCATCATCGGTGCGTCCGGACACGGAAAAGTTGCAGCTGACATAGCAGGTTTAAACGGCTATACGGATATCGTTTTCCTTGACGATAATGAGAACGTTAAGAGCTGCGGCGGCTACAAGGTCATTGGCGATTCAAAGACAGTGACCGACGGTGACGTCTTCATCGCGATAGGAAATGCGGAAGTCAGAAAGCGTCTTTCCGAAGGCAGGAATATAGTCACGCTGATCCATCCGCATGCTGTGATCGCAAGGGATGCCGTCATCGGTGAAGGCACCGTGGTAATGGCGGGAGCTGTGATCAATCCGGGTGCAAGGATCGGCAGGGGCTGCATCATAAACACATGTTCCTCGGTCGATCACGACTGCACGGTAGGCGACTACTGCCACGTGGCGGTGGGCGCTCATCTCTGCGGCACCGTAAAGACGGGTGACTGCACCTGGATCGGCGCGGGGGCCACTGTCAGCAATAACGTGAACATCTGCGGAAACTGCACCATTGGCGCAGGCTGCGTTGTCGTCAAAGACATCGCGGAACCCGGCACTTATGTCGGAGTTCCCGCAAGAAAGATAAACGGCGGTCAGGACTGATGGGCAAAAAGGTCTGGATACTTAATCACTATGCCGGGAACATGTTTACCGTCGGAGGCGGCAGGCATTACTGTCTGGCCAAGTATCTGAAGGAAAGCGGTTACGAGCCCGTAATCTTCTGCAGCAATTACGACCATTTCACACGTAAGAATACGGTTGAAGGTGTGGATTCATTTGTTACTAAAACCGAGCCCGTAACCGGCGTACCGTATGTGTTCCTTAAGACCCGTGAATACCCGAACAACGGCATCAAGCGCGTTTTCAACATGTGGGATTTTTACCGCGGAATGAGAAAGCTCGCGAAAAGATATGCGGCCGAAAACGGCGCTCCTGACGTCATCTATGCGTCGTCGGTGCACCCGCTGACCCTTGTCGCGGGCATAAAGCTCGCAAAGAGATTCGGCGTCAGATGCGTGAGCGAAGTCAGGGATCTCTGGCCTGAGAGCATAGTCGCATATTCGACGAAATGGACCAGGAAGAGCCTTGTCATGAGGGTGCTCTACAAAGGTGAGAGATGGATATACAGAAAGTCTGACGCAGTCATAATGACGATGGCGGGCGGATACGATTACATAAAGGATCAGGGCTGGGACAACGTTATCCCGGAATCAAAGATCGTGCACATAAGCAACGGCGTTGATCTCGAGCCGTTCTGCGAAAACATAAGCGAACATCCTTTTGCGGATCCCGATCTGTCTGACAGGACGCATAAGAACTTCGTCTACACGGGCTCGGTCAGAAAGGTCAACGATCTTTCGATGCTGGTCTCGGCTGCCCGAAAGCTCAAGGAAGCCGGAAATGATACCGCGAGGATCCTTGTTTTCGGTGACGGTGATGAGCTTGAGGCCATGAAGGAAGAGGCAAAGGGTCTCGACAACATAATCTTCAAGGGAAGGGTTCCGAAGCAGGACATTCCGTCGATCCTTTCACAGGGCTATGTCTCGATCCTTCATAACAGGAGCACGGAACTCGATAAATACGGCCATTGCCAGAACAAGTTCTTTGAGTACCTCGCTGCCGGAAGGCCGATACTCCTTACTTATCCCGAAGGACACAGTGTCGTGAAACAGTACGGATGCGGCATCGAGACCGACAGACAGGAGTCCGGTGCGATCGCAAAAGCGATCGGGGATCTCTGCGGATTAAGCGAAGGAGATTACGAAAGATACTGCAGGAATACTGCGGATTGCGCCAGACTGTTCGATTACAGGGAACTCACAAAACAGCTTATTAATGTTATAGACGCGTAAATAATTACGCGTTTCCAAGGACCGCCCTGAGTATCAGGGTAAGTATCAGCGCCCACAGAGGAACCGCAAAGATCGTCACGATCTTCAGTGACGTGATCGAATCCTTATAGTGATGGCTCTTGGGATAGATCGCGAGCGAATCCTTCATATGCTTATGGACTATCGGTATCAGGAGAGGGAAGAGCACGCACATCGCGATCGAAAGGTCTTCGAGGCGCTTTTCTCCGGAAGTGAGCTTATCGGTGGCTTCGCGGGATGCGGGCGCTGCTGAAGGAGCGCTTTTCGCGGGTTCTTCATACAAAGAACGCCTGCTGTTTCCGTAATCCACGAATGGTGATCTGGTGAAATCCTCGTAGGATGAATCAGCTGAACCGGAGTATGAGCCTGACGGGTAGTCCGGGTCTTTATGCACCTGCTGTTTCCTGATGGCCGAACTTGCTGCAGCTGCTGCGGCCGCTGCCTGTGCAGCTTCCCTGCGGGCCTGTTCCGCCTGCTTTGCGCGGATCTGAGCACGCTTTCTTGAAAGATCGTCATCGTACTTCCACTTCTTTGCCTGATCGGAAAGAACGGTATATGCCTCATTGATCTCCGCCATGCGCTTCTCGGCGGACATGTCGTCGGGATGAAGATCCGGATGCCAAAGCTTTACCAGCCGGCGGTATGCCTGCTTTATCTCTTCTGGAGAAGCGTCTTCTGACACCCTTAATACGCTGTATAGTGTAGTCTCGTGAGCCATATCGTCAGTATACAGTGCTAACCTTAAGCAGACTTAAAAAAGCTTAAGGATTCTGGTTGTTCTGCTGAGCGTTCGGATCGGTCGTAGGAGCCTTTGTCGGTTTTTTTGTAGGCTTCTTCGTGGGTTTCTTCGTCGGCTTCTTGGTAGGCTTCTTTGTCGGCTTCTTGACTGTAACCGGCTTTCTCGTGGGAACTGCAGTAGGCTTTGTGGTCTCGCCGCTGACAGAGAGGGAATGGCCGTTAAGATTGACGCTGTCCATGTTTCCGGAGAAAGACGTAATATATGTGTCTTCCGTAAGTGTCCATGTTGCGCCGGGAGCGAGGTTAACGTGGATGATGCCGGGCTCCTTTGAAACGGATTTGCCGTCCTCATCGTTGATAACGCCCCTGAATGCACCGGTGAACTTGGTGCCGGTCGAGAAGTTGACCGTGAGCTTGCCTTCCTTTGCGACAAGGATGTTGCCGTTCAGCACGGTGTTGGTGGCATTGAGGATCGCAACGTTGTTTCCGCCGCTCCAGCCGTCGGGGCATATAGAAAGGAGAACGCCTTCCTTATCCTCGTTTGTGATGACGGTGCCGCTCAGATTGATAACGCCCTTGGTATTCGTGACATGGAAAACATGTCCTGCCTTGTTGGTGATCGTTCCGCCTGCCATCGTAAAGACAGCCATGGTGTTGTTGTCGAAATATCCTGCCGGTTCTTTCTGATAGAGAAGGATGCCGTAACGGAATCTCGCACTCTCATTGCGGACAGTGTTGTTAGCTGTAAGGACAGAGCTTGCAAGGGATACCGTGCTGTTCTCGTCAACGACGACTGCTTCGGAGTTGTTTGCAGTGATGAACGAACCGCTGACGGTGACCTTCCCCGTACCGTAGATGACAGGAGAAGCTGTGCCGTTTGTGATGTATGAACCCTTGGTGATGGTGACGTTTCCGCCGTCTTTGCCAAGACGGATCGCAGGAGAATTCTTGCCGCTTGTTTCAACAGTGAGGTTCGTAATGCCGAATGTTGCACCGTATGATGTGGCTATGCCTGCGGAATCGTCGCCTGTAGTCGTGACCTTTGCGTCGCTTAATGTTACGCGGGTACCGTCACCCGTGATGCCGGCAACATTGCCGTGGCCTGCGTATCCGAAGATGCCCGCTGCGCCTTTTGCGGCTGTGCTGACCGTACCGCCGGCTATATAAAGCCTGGAGTTGTCCATTGCCAGAACGGCGGCATTGGTTCCGAAGATCGAGCTGTTGACGAGGTTGCTTGAATCGCCCGTTTTCTTGATGTCAGGGGTCGTGAGGTTGATCTTCTTCTTTTCGCCGGTAGCAATGACCGCGCACTCGTCAGCGCCGTTGCTCTGATAAGCCTTCTTTTTCTCGGTCGTTTCGACTGCGATCTTCTTTACCGCGTTGAAAGCGATCTGAGACTTGTCAGGTTCGGTCTCGGTTGCGGAGGTGGCTGCAGTCGTCGGTTCAGTGGAAAGCGATGTCGTAACCGTCTCGGAAGACTGGGTCAGCTTGCCGCCCAGATTGCAGGATGAAAGACCGAACACAACCGCTGCGGCTGTGCTTACTGCTAAAACTCTAATCAATAAATGTTTATTCATAAAGATCCCCCTGGGTAATCAACCACTAACTTTACCATGAAGAACGCAAGTTTGAGAAGTGTCATAATAGGCAATATTTAGTTAATGAAAGGCTGCTGTTATGTATTTTACGCACGAGAAAAAGGGACTTTCCGGCTTTGCCTTATATAAATAATAAAAACAGGTTGAATCCCCCGATTTATGGGTGTAGAATAGGCGAGCCTTAAAAATACGGCATTTTCGAGAGTTAGCGGATGATAAATCTTTATATAGATCCCGGTACGGGAAGCATGTTGTTTACGATAGTCATCAGTGCGATCAGCGCTGTTGTCTATCTCATACGCATACTCATCATCAAAGCCAAGAACATGGCGGGTATCAAGAGCGCAAACGAGAGAAACGCCAAGAAGATCCCGATCGTCATTTTTTCCGACAACAAGAGATACTGGTCCACGTTCAGACCTATCTGCGAAGAGCTCGAAAAGCGCGGCCAGAATGCTGTTTACATGACGGCTTCTCCCGACGATCCGGCTCTTGAGGCCAAGTTCGAGCACATCAAATGCGAGTTCATCGGTGAGGGCAACAAGGCCTTTGCAAAGATGAACATGTTAAACGCCGGCATAGTCCTTTCGACGACGCCCTCCCTTGACGTTTTCCAGTGGAAGCGCTCGAAGACCGTAGATTATTATGTCCATGTCGTCCACACGAGCGGCGACATTACTTTATACAGGCTTTACGGCGTCGACTATTATGACGCGCTCCTGCTTTCCGGAGAGTTCCAGGAAAAGCAGGTCAGAGAGCTTGAAAGACAGAGGAACCTTCCCGCAAAAGAGATCAGGATGATGGGCATCCCTTATCTCGATACGATGCTCAAGCATGCGCAGAATTTCCAGAGACCCGTGTCTGACACTACGACGGTGCTGCTCTCACCAACATGGGGATCCAATTCACTTCTCGTAAAATACGGCGAGAAGCTTATCGATAAGCTCGTTGAGACCGGATATGACATAATCATCCGTCCGCACCCGCAGTCTTTTACCGCCGACAGGGAGACCATCAAGCATCTCATGGAGAAGTATCCCGAAAGCAAGAGACTTCACTGGAACAGGGATAACAACAACTTCGATGTCCTTGCAAAATCAGACATCATGATCACGGATTATTCGGGCATCATGTACGATTTCACGCTGATATTCAACAAGCCGGTCATCTATACAGAAGCCGGTTTCAAGAAGGACCCTTATGACTGCTGGTGCATCGAAGGCGACACTTGGATGCTCAGCACCATCAAAAAGATCGGCACGGAACTCAATGATGAGAATATCGGCCGTATCAAAGAGGTCATCGATACGAGCATCAAAGCAAGCAAGGAAACGACTCTGATCGAAGAGGCACGCAAAGAGACCTGGTGCAACATCGGCAAGAGCAGCGAACTCATTGCCGGCTATCTCATCGACAAACTTGCCGAGCTCGGGAACAAGGACAAACCCGTCATAAAGGAGGAAAAAGCATGAGTTTTCTGCATATCCTCTATCTCATAGCGCTTTACCCGATCGAATACCTCCTCGAGATGATCTTTTCGATCATATCGAAGATGTCAGGCAACACCATTCTCTCGATCGTCATCCTCAGCCTTGTGGTAAACATCATCGTCCTGCCGCTGTATAACCGTGCGGACAAGATCCAGGAAGAGGCGAAGGACAAGGAGAATGCGATCGCCCCGATGGTGAAGCACATCAAGCAGACCTTCAGCGGTGACGAGAGGTTCATGCTCCTGCAGACCTGCTACAGGCAGAACAACTACAGCCCTTTAAACGTAATGAAGAGCTCTGTTTCCATCCTTCTGCAGGTACCGTTCTTCATGGGCGCGTACAACATGCTTTCCGGAAACAAGCTCCTCGCGGGCGTCAGCCTCGGTCCCATTGCAAATCTCTCAAACCCTGACGCGCTTCTCACAGTCGGAGGCATCACGCTGAATGTCCTGCCGATAATCATGACGCTGATAAACGTTGTATCGAGCTTTATCTATGCCAAGGGATTCCCGCTCAAGACCAAGATCCAGATGTACGGTCTTGCCGCGGTATTCCTCGTGCTGCTCTACCAGTCTCCTTCGGGACTCGTCCTTTACTGGATCTGCAACAACCTTTTCTCTCTCGGAAAGAACATCGTAAACAAGATCCTCAGCAAGAGGAAGAAGGCGCCCGCAGCAGAGCACGTCACCAGGGCTCCCGCTGTCAAGAACGACAAGAGATACAAGGCGGTCTTTACTTTCTCATGCCTTACGCTCGCCATCTATACAGGCTTCTATATTCCGGTCCTTACGGTTGCTGCCGCTCCGGAGGAATTCGTAAACCTCTACAGCATGGCAAATCCCATGATCGACATCATCGACTCGACAGCCAAGGGATTCGGCCTTTTCATGCTCTGGCCGGTGATCTTCTTCGCGCTTGCTTCCGAAAAGGGAAAGAAGATCATGTCCTATGTCATGTTCATGCTCGCGGCATCGGCAATACTGAACTCAAAGCTTTTCAGCAATGATTTCGGCGACATCTCAAACTATCTCGAATACAAGGACAGCCCGTCATTTACGCTTAAGGCAAAGCTCCTGAGCCTTGCCGTCACTCTGGGCGGCATCGCGGTCTGCTTCCTAATCAACCGTTTCGGCAAATACGTTGCCCCGGTCATCTGCCTTTCCGCTGCGATCGGATTTGCAGCCCTCGGCTTGACCAATGTCGGAAAGATCAGCGCAGGCTACAAAGAGGCTGAGAAATCCACTACCTCCAAGGCTGAATTCACTTTCTCAAAGAACGGAAAGAACGTTATCGTCATGATGGTGGACAGAGCGGTCGGCCCGATGGTCCCTTACATATTCAAGGAGAAGCCGGACCTCGCCAAGACCTATGACGGCTTTGTCTATTACCACAACGCGGCATCTTTCGGAACACATACGAATTCCGCGGTTCCCGCGCTCCTCGGAGGCTATGAATACACTCCTGAGGCAATGAATGCCAGATCCGACAAACTCCTGCCCGACAAGTATGACGAGGCGCTCAAGCTCATGCCTTCCATCTTTACGAAGAGCGGCTTTGACGCGACGATGGTCAACCCTACATACGCCGGATACAAGTGGTATCCGGATCTCTCGGTATTCGACGGAATGGAGAACGTAAAGGCTTACAGCACCAAGTATTCCTACCTCCCCGATGAGACGAAGGAGATCTATGAGAGCGAGCACAGCGAAGTCTTCAGACACAACCTGTTCTGCTATTCGATCTTCCAGTCGGCTCCGGTAGCGCTCCAGAAGGCCCTCTACGACGGCGGCAACTACAATGACACCAGAAGCGTTGACCCTTCACGCATGATCTCCCAGAAGAGGAACGGCAACTCCGTGGCTTACGGTCACGAGCAGACCTTCATGTGGGAATACTACATGGTAAAGAGCCTCGACCAGATGACAAAGATCGACGACGGCAGCGGAAATCATTACGTATACCTCGCGACCGACATCGCGCATGACGTCGAGATGCTCCAGGAGCCCGAGTACGAGCCCGGCAACACAGTCGACAACAGGAAGTACGACAAGAACCATGCCAACAGGTTCATGCGCAGGGGCGAATTCATGTGGATGCGTGACGCCAAGGACTACAAGCACTACCAGTGCGACGTCCTTGCCTACACCCTCATAGGCAGATGGCTCGATTACCTTAAGGAGCAGGGCGTTTACGACAACACCAGGATCATCATCGTCGCCGATCACGGATACTATCTCGAGAATTTCCCCGAGATGCTCCAGCACGATGAGATAGGCACGAAGCTCGACGGCGAGGCATTCGCGCCGCTCCTCATGTTCAAGGATTTCGGCAGTCACGGTGACCTCAAGACTTCAGAGGAGTTCATGACGAATGCCGATACGCCTTATCTTGCCACTAAGGATCTCGTAAAAGATCCCGTCAACCCTTTTACCGGAAAACCGATAACGGATCAGGGAAAGAAGGGTACAATAACTGTATTCCATTCGAACAACTGGAATATCAGGAACAACAACGGATATGTTTATCAGCCCGGAGACTGGTTCAGTCTGAAGGACAGCATCTGGAAGAAGGAAAACTGGGGATATCTGGGAAATCATTAATATCTGCGGATGATGAGGTGTGATATATGCAGGCATTGATACTCGCGGCCGGAATGGGCAAAAGGCTCAAGGAACTGACACAGAACAATACCAAGTGCATGGTCAAAGTCGGCGGGGTAACGCTCATTGACCGCATGCTCCATCAGATAGAGAAACAGGACATCTCAAGGATCGTCATAGTAGTCGGATACGAGGGCAAAAAGCTCATCGACTACATTTCCACGCTTGATATAAAGACTCCGATCGAGTATGTCGAAAACCCGATCTACGACAAGACCAACAACATCTATTCGCTCGCGCTTGCCAAGGACTGGCTCTGCAAAGAGGATACGCTTCTTTTCGAGTCAGACCTGATCTTCGAGGATTCGGTCCTGGATCTTCTGGTCAATGACCCCAGGGACACCCTGGCACTCGTCGACAAGTTCGAGAGCTGGATGGACGGTACCTGCGTCAAGCTTTCAAAAGACGACAGGATCACGTCCTTCGTTTCGAAAAAGGAATTCCGTTTCGAGGACAAGGACGAGTATTTCAAGACGGTCAACATAAGCAAGTTCAGCAGGGACTTCTCCGAGAGGTACTATGTACCTTTCCTCGATGCTTACGAGAAGGCCCTCGGCAACAACAAATACTATGAGGAAGTCCTCAAGGTCATTACGATCCTTGACGTTCCGAGGATCAGGGCAAGACGCCTTGAGGGACAGCTTTGGTATGAGATCGACGATGCGCAGGATCTGGACATCGCCGAATCGCTTTTCGCAGGCACGCCTGACGAGCAGGCTGCGCTTATCCAGGGAAGATACGGCGGATACTGGAGATATCCGAAGATGAAGGATTTCTGCTATCTGGTAAATCCTTATTTCCCGCCCAGGAAGATGCTCGATGAGATCAAGGCAAACTTTGACATACTGATCTCGCAGTATCCGTCGGGGATGCGCGTAAATTCGCTCCTCGCGGCAAAGAACTTCAATGTTCACACCGAGAACATCATCGTCGGCAACGGTGCCGCGGAGCTCATCAAGTCGCTGATGTCACAGTTCAGCGGCAAGACAGGCTTTATCAGGCCGACTTTCGAGGAATATCCGCACAGATACAGCGAACCCGATGCGGTAAGCCTCGTTCCGAACAACCCCGATTTCTCATACACGGCGGATGACATAATGACCTTCTTTGAAGGCAAGGGCATCTCCCAGATCGTAATAGTCAACCCCGACAACCCGTCAGGCAACTACATCCCGAAGAAGGATCTTTTAAGGCTCGTTGACTGGACCGGGGAAAAGGGCATCAAGCTCGTCATCGACGAGTCATTTGTTGATTTCGCGGATGAGCAGGATCCCACCCTCATCGACCGTGAGCTCCTCGACAGCAACCCGCATCTCTATGTCATGAAGAGCATCTCAAAGTCCTACGGCGTTCCGGGCTTAAGGCTCGGCGTGCTCGCATCCGGTGACATCGCCACGATCGCGAGGATGAAGAAGGACGTTTCGATCTGGAACATCAACTCCTTCGCCGAGTTCTACATGCAGATCGAGGAGAAGTACAACAGTTATTATGACGAGGCACTGGTAAAGATCAGGGCAGAGAGGGCAAGGTTTGCCGGAGAACTCGGCAAGATCGAGGGCATCCGCATAATACCTTCCCAGGCCAATTACATTATGGTCGAGCTTAAGAACGCTTCGCCGAGAGAACTGCTCAAGGCACTTCTTTTCAAGCATCAGATCCTGGTCAAGGACCTTTCGTCCAAGACCGGAGGAAGATATCTGAGGATCGCCGTAAGGAACACCGAAGACAACGATCTGCTCATTGAGGCTCTCAAAGAAGAACTCAAGTGATCTTTATTATTTGGTGATAAAAAACAAGAGTGTTAGAATTTAACGGTTAATTCCAAGGGAGACAACTAAACGGCATGCTGTTTTTTCAATATCTTTACGCACTGGTAATCGGACCTCTTGAACTGGTCTTCAAGATCATCTTTTCGATATTCAACAAGTACATTCCGTTCACCGGAGTGAACATCCTGCTGCTCAGCCTCGCGTTCAGCCTTCTGGTACTGCCTTTGTACATGAGGGCGGACAAGATCCAGGAAGAGGCAAGGGAACAGGAAGACAGGCTCGGCCCGACGATCAAGCACATCAAGCAGTATTTCAAGGGCGACGAGCGCTTCATGATCCTGCAGACGTTCTACAGACAGAACAACTACAGTCCTTTGGGCGTACTGAGAAGCTCAGTTTCACTCCTCCTGCAGGTCCCGTTCTTCCTTGCGGCTTACAGGATGCTCTCAAACAACACATATCTTCAGAACAAGTCGTTCGGCCCCATCAGCAACCTGAGCCAGCCTGACGCGATGCTCGCTATCGGCGGAGTTGCCATAAACGTCCTGCCTTTCGTGATGACCGCGATCAACCTCATATCTGCTGCGGTATACGCGAACAAGATGCCCGTCAAATCAAAGATCCAGCTCTGGATCATGGCGGCTCTTTTCCTTGTCCTGCTCTACAGATCACCTTCGGGAATGGTCCTCTACTGGACATGCAACAACCTGTTCTCGCTGGTCAAGAACATCATCAACAGAATCATCTCATCGAAGAAGAAAGTTAAGGCAGAGAAGTCCGCGAAGGCAAAGAAGACTCTTAAGAACGAGCCCGCATACAGGGGCGTATTCTTCTTCTCCTGCCTCACATGCGCCGTTTACATCGGCTTCTATCTCCCCATGATCACGGTAGCTTCCGCACCTGAGGAATTCGTTAACCTTTATACGATGGCTCATCCGATCCTGGACATCCTCGAAGCAACATGCAAGGGCTTTGGACTCTTCCTTCTCTGGCCGACGATCTTCTACGCTATGGCATCGAAGACCGGCAGGAAGATCATGTCTTACGTAATGTTCAGCATCGCGATCTCTTCGATCCTGAATTCAAAGCTCTTCAGCAGCGGCTCCGGCGACATGTCGAACACGCTGATCTATAAGGATACTTCACTCAAGATCAATCTGCAGAACACTCTCCTGAGCCTCGGCATTACTCTTGGCGCAATAGCGGTCGCATTCCTTCTGACCCGTTTCGGCAGGAACATAACGCCGGTCATATGCTTCTCGGCAGCCCTGGTCTTCGCGGTGCTCGGACTGACCGAGATCGGAAAGATCAACGCCGGTTATGCGGAAGACTTAAGATCAGAGACATCCAAGGCGGAGATCCCGCTCTCCAAGGACGGAAAGAACGTTGTTGTCATCATGACGGACAGGGCGATAGGACCCATGCTGCCTTACATCTTCAACGAGAAGAAGGAATTAAGGACCGTTTACGACGGTTTTACCTATTATCACAACACTGCTTCTTTCGGAACACATACGAACTTCGGTGTTCCTTCGCTCCTCGGCGGATATGAATATACTCCCGCGGAGATGAACAAGCGCTCAGACAAGCTCCTCGGCGACGATCATCTTGAAGCACTTAAGCTCATGCCCAAGATCTTCACCCAGGCAGGCTTCAAGGCAACCGTCATCAACCCGAAATATGCCGGCTACCAGTGGTATCCGGATCTTTCCGTTTTCAATGACATTGAAAACATGAAGGCATACAGCACGAAATACTCTTATCTGCCTGAAGAGATGAAGGAAGGATACAAGGAGGAGCAGACGACCGCATTCAGGTTCAACCTGTTCGGTTATTCGCTCTTCAGATCCGCTCCCGTGGCACTTCACAAGACCCTGTATGACGAAGGAAACTACAACGAGACAAGAGTCATCGATCCTTCGCGCCTCATGGATCAGAGAAGATCGGGCAACTCAAAGGCAACAGGTCATGAACAGGTCTTCATGTGGGATTATCACACGCTGAAGGCAATGAACAGCATGACGAAGATAGAGGACGGCGGAACAGGCAATTTCGTATACATCGGCTTTGATACATGCCATGACTCGGAGTTCCTCCAGGAGCCCGAATATGAGCCTGCTGACGTAGTCGACAACACAAAGTTCGACAAGTCCCAGAAGGGCCAGTCAAGGTTCCTTCTTAAGGGCGAGATGATGTGGATGAGAGATGCAAAGGACTTCAGAAACTACCAGTGCAATCTCGCTACGTTAAGAGAACTCGGAAAGTGGCTCGATCACCTCAAGGAGACCGGCTGCTATGACAACACGAGGATCATCATCGTCGCCGACCACGGTTATTACATCGAAAACTTCCCGAACCTTCTGATGTATGACATCGGAGCAAAGCTCGACGGCGAGGCCTTCGCGCCGCTCCTTCTCGTCAAGGATTTTAACAGCCGCGGCAAGCTTAAGACATCCGAAGAGTTCATGACGAATGCCGATACTCCTTATCTTGCGACAAAGGATATCATCAGCAACCCCACGAATCCTTTTACGGGTAATCCGATAACCGACGAAGGAAAGAAGAACGGGATCACCGTATTCCATTCCGAATCCTGGAAGGTTCACTATAACAACGGAACAACTTACAAGCCCGGTGACTGGTACACAGTCAAGGACAGCATTTGGAAGACCGAGAACTGGAAATATCTCGGACACTATTGATAAGGAGAACGCGAGACCTACATGCAGATACTATCGTGGCTATACCAGCTGATAATCGGACCGATACAGCTCATATTCGGTATTATATTTTCGGTATTAAATAAATATATCCATATTCCCGGAGTGAACATCATGCTCCTGAGCCTCGTGTTCAGCCTTATCGTTCTGCCGCTGTACATGCGTGCGGACAAGATCCAGGAGGAAGCCAGGGAAGACGAGGAGCGCTTAGGACCCGTCATCAAGCACATCAAGCAGTACTTCAAGGGCGATGAGCGCTTCATGATACTGCAGACATACTACAGGCAGAACAACTACAGCCCCCTCGGAGTCTTGAGAAGTACTGTCTCACTGCTTTTGCAGGTTCCGTTCTTCCTCGCGGCATACAGGATGCTCCACGACAACATCTATCTCGCAGGCGCTTCATTCGGCCCGATCAAGGACCTGGGAAGCCCTGATGCTCTGCTCACAGTCGGTGCGGTAACCATCAACATCCTGCCTTTTGTCATGACCGCGATCAACCTGATCTCAGCTGCGGTCTATGCAAACAAGATGCCGCTGAAATCGAAGATCCAGCTTCTCGCGATGGCTGCGGTATTCCTCGTGCTGCTCTACAATTCCCCTTCGGGAATGGTCCTCTACTGGACATGCAACAATCTGTTCTCGCTCGTAAAGAACATCATCAACAGGATCGTTTCCTCAAAGAAGAAGGTTAAGGCTGAAAAGCCTGCAAAGGAAGGGAAGAGCCTCAAGAACGCTCCCGCTTACAAGGCAGTGTTCATCTTCGCGTGCCTCACATGCGCTGTCTACATGGGCCTGTATCTGCCTATGATGACGGTCGCTGCAGCACCTGAAGAATTCGTCAACCTCTACACTTACCAGCACCCCATGTATGACGTTCTGGATTCCGTTGCAAAAGGTTTCGGACTCTTCCTTCTCTGGCCGTCGATCTTCTATGCGATGGCATCAAAGGGCGGCAGAAAGATCATGGCTTATGTCATGCCGATGCTCGCTGTTTCGGCTATCCTTAACTCAAAGCTCTTCAGCAACAACTTCGGAAACATGTCGAAGCACCTTGTTTATAACGGCGATCCCGAATTTACTGTGAAGAACATCCTGATCAGCCTTGCAGTTACGGCAGCCGGCTGTATTGTGATCTTCCTTGCCGTACGTTTCGGAAGAATGGCCACACCGATGATTTTCTTCTCGGCGGCACTTGTTTTCGCGATCCTCGGACTGACCAACATCGGAAAGATCGACGACGGATACAAAAAGTCTGCAAGATCAACCACTTCCAAGGCTGAAATGACCCTTTCCAAGAACGGAAAGAACGTCGTGGTCATCATGGCGGACAGAGCCGTAGGACCTTTCATCCCGTTCCTTTTCAATGAGAAAAAAGAGCTCAGGACACAGTTTGACGGCTTTACCTACTATCACAACACGGCTTCTTACAGCGCACATACGAACTCCGCTGCTCCGGGTCTTCTCGGAGGATATGAATATACTCCTACCGAGATGAACAAGCGCGACAACAAGCTGATGCCCGAGAAGTTCGATGAAGCTTTGAAGGTCATGCCGCTCATCTTTACGAAGGAAGGCTATGACGCGACTCTCATCAATCCTAAATTTGCAGGCTATCAGTGGTACCCTGACGTCAGCGTATTTGACGGCATGGAGAACGTTAAGGCATACAGCACGAAGTACTCTTATCTGCCCGAAGAACTTAAGGAAGGCTACAAGCAGGAGAATACGGAGTGCTTCAGACTGCACCTGTTCTGCTATTCGCTCTTTAAAGCGGCTCCCGTAGCGCTCCAGTCCACGCTCTACGATGACGGCAACTACAACGACGTAAGGAATGTTCCGCCTTCAAGGCTCATTGACCAGCACAGGAGCGGAAACTATATAGCCAAGGGTCATGAGCAGCCTTTCATCTGGGATTACTACACGATGAAGGCGATCAACTCGTTCACCAATGTTGAAGACAACGATAAGAATCACTTTATCTATTTCGGAACCGACATGACTCATGACACACAGCTCCTTTCAGAGCCTTCTTATGAGCCTGCCGATACCGTCAACAACACAAAGTATGCCAAGTCACCCAAGGGCCAGTCCAGGTTCCTTAACAAGGGCCAGATGGCATGGGTCAAGGACTCGATGGATTTCAGGCATTACCAGTGTGACATGGCTGCACTCCTCGGCATCGGCAGATGGCTTGATTACCTGAAAGAGCAGGGAGTCTATGACAACACGAGGATCATCATCGTTTCAGACCACGGATTCCACCTTGAGAACTTCCCTGAAATGATGGAACAGAACCTCGGAAGAAACCTCGACGGCGAGTCATATGCTCCGCTTCTCATGGTCAAGGATTTTAACAGCCGCGGAAGCCTTGTGACGAACAATGATTTCATGACGAATGCCGATACTCCTTATCTTGCGACAAAGGACATCATCAGCAACCCCGTCAATCCTTATACCGGCAATCCCATAACCGATCAGGGCAAGAAGGACGGTGTCATGATCTACCGTTCCGACCACTGGAACCCCAAGAACAACATGGGTTACACCTATTCAGAGGGCGACTGGTTCTTCGTAAACAACGACATCTGGAAGATCGAAAACTGGAAATATCTGGGCACCCGCTGAGTTTTTTCGGCAAATTGACCGCGAATTTTCTTTAATATATATATTATAATTTGCTTTATATAGCAGAGAGTAATAGAATTAAACGGTTAATTCCTAGGGAGAAAGCTTAAGAGCGGCATGCAATTCTTTTCGGAGCTTTACGCGCTGATAATCGGACCGATAGAACTGGTATTCGAGATCATATTCTCGGTGCTTAACAAGCACATCCATATTTCCGGTGTAAACATCATGCTCCTGAGCCTTGTGTTCAGCCTTATCGTCCTGCCTCTTTATATGCGCGCGGATAAGATACAGGAAGAAGCAAGGGACGCTGAAGAGCGTTTAGGCCCCGTCATCAAGCACATCAAGCAGTACTTCAAGGGCGACGAGCGCTTCATGATCCTGCAGACTTACTACAGGCAGAACGATTACAGCCCGCTTTCCGTACTCAAGAGCTCCGTCTCACTGATGCTTCAGATCCCGTTCTTTCTTGCCGCATACAGGATGCTCCACGATAACATGTATCTCGTCGGCTCATCATTCGGCCCCATCAAGGATCTGGGAAGCCCCGATGCTCTCATCGCTGCAGGCTCCGTAACGATCAACGTTCTCCCGTTCGTAATGACTGCGGTTAACCTTCTTTCAGCAGCCGTCTATGCAAATAAGATGCCTTTCAAGTCAAAGGTCCAGCTCTTCATCATGGCTGCTCTCTTCCTTGTACTGCTCTACAATTCCCCTGCGGGAATGGTCCTTTACTGGACATGCAACAACCTGTTCTCACTCGTAAAGAACATCGTGATGAAGATCGTCTCCGGCAAAAAGAAGCCCGCTTCCGTATCAGAGAAGCCCAAGAAGGCTCCCAAGGATTCCAAGGGCTACAAGGGACTCTTCATCTTCTCATGCATCGCATGCGCCGCGCTTACGGGAATCTACCTTCCGATGTCAGTCCTCTCCGCTTCACCCGAAGAGTTCGTCGATATGCAGACTCTGGCACACCCCATGGTCTATGTACTCCGTTCCATTGTCATGGCAACGGGTCTTTTCGTTATCTGGCCTTCAGTCTTCCGCGCGATGTCTTCGCAGAAGGGCAGGAAGGTCATTTCTTTTGTAATGTTTGCTCTTGCTGCAGGAATCGTTGTCAACAGCCACCTCTTCAGCAACGGCTACGGAATGATGTCGAACGTTCTTGTTTATGACGTCTTCCCGGTATTCGATACCAAGACAAAGCTCCTGAGCCTTGCAGCCACAATAGGTGCTGCTGCAGTCGCAGTGGTCATCGCGAAGTTCGGCAGGAACATTGCGACAGTCATAGCGCTTTCGATGGCTCTCGTTTTCGCAGGACTCGGAATATCCAAGACGGGCGCGATCAACCGCGGTTACATCGATGCAAGGAAGGCCGTTACCGACAACGATCCTGAGTTCACTCTTTCAAAGAACGGTAAGAACGTAGTCGTTCTCATGCTCGACCGTGCCCTGGGCCCCATGATCCCTTACCTCTTCAACGAGAACAAGTCACTCGGAAAGTCCTTCGACGGATTTACCTACTATCACAACACCATGTCCTATGGTGCATATACGAATTTCGCAACCCCGGCACTGTACGGCGGATACGAATACACTCCCGAGAGGGTCAACGAGCGTTCGTCCGAGCGTCTTGTGGACAAGCAGAACGAGGCACTCAAGGTAATGCCCGTCATGTTCTCCAAGGCAGGCTTCAACGCAACGATCGTCAATCCTTCCTACGCAGGCTACAAGTGGAATTCAGACCTTACCGTATTTGACGGACTCGAGAGAGTAAGCGCATACAATACGCTCTTCCGTTACGTTCCGGTCAATTACGGCGAGTCATACCAGACAACGGTAAGACGCAATCTTTTCTGCTATTCGCTCTACAAGGGCGCGCCTGTAGCTCTTCAGCCTTATCTGTATGACAACGGCACATATAACGAGACTTCCGTGACCGACTGGTCGACCGCACCCCAGGTGCAGCGCGGAAGCACCATCGCAAGCGGCCACAACAAAGAGTTCGAGGCCGAGTACTGGGCAGTCAACTCACTCGACAAGATGACGAAGATCGATGAGGGAAGCAGCAACAATTACCTGTTCTTCAATTCGCGCGTTGCCCACGAGGAGCAGCTCCTCCAGGAGCCCGAGTACGCGCCTGCCGATCATGTAAACAACACAAAGTATGATCAGGAGAACAAGAGCAGGTTCAAGGTCAACGGCAAGATGATGCTCATGATCGACAGCGTCGACTACCAGCATTATCAGGTAAATATGGCTGGTCTCATGGCAGTTGCGAAATGGCTTGATTATCTTAAGGCAAATGACTGTTATGATAACACCAGGATCATAATCGTTTCGGATCACGGCTTCGGCCTTTCAAACTTCTCCGATCTCCTGATCACGGGCGCGCACCAGATCGATGCGGAATGGTTTACGCCCCTGCTCATGGTAAAGGATTTCGGAAGCCGCGGTGAGCTCAGCCAGTCCGAAGAGTTCATGACGAATGCCGATACTCCGTATCTCGCATCACAGGGAGTGATCGAGAACCCCGTAAATCCTTTCACGGGAAAGGCGATCACGAACGATGCAAAGAACGGCGAACAGAAGATCATTTACTCCGGCGAGTGGGGCGTAGATAAGAACAACGGAAATACCTTTAAGCCGGGACAGTGGTATTCCGTAAAAGAAAACATCTGGAAAAAAGGAAACTGGAAATATCTGGGAGGTTATTGATGAAAGCATTAATTCTTAATTCAGGACTCGGAAAGAGAATGGGAACCCTTACGAGTGAGCACCCCAAGTGCATGACGGAGCTTTCCGTCGGCGAGACCATCGTGAGCCGCCAGTTAAAGCAGCTCGCTGAAGTCGGCATCACGGATGTCGTAATGACTACCGGACCTTTCGTCGACATTCTCGAAGGCTACATCAAGTCGCTGAATCTTGATCTCGACATCAAGTTCGTAAACAATCCCATCTATGACAAGACGAATTACATCTATTCGATCTATATGGCAAGAGAGCTCCTCAAGGGTGATGACCTCATCCTGATGCACGGCGACCTTGTTTTCGAGAATGCTGTTCTTGACGGCATCCTCGCTCAGCAGTCAGCAATGGCTGTATCTTCGACCATCCCGCTTCCCGAGAAGGACTTCAAGGCAGTCATCAAGGACGGTGAGATCAAGAAGGTCGGCATCGAGTTCTTCGATGATGCTCTCGCTGCACAGCCCCTCTACAGGTTCACAAAGGAAGACTGGGAGACATGGCTCGATTCCATCGTCAAGTTCTGCGAAGAGGGCACGACAGGCTGCTACGCAGAGAATGCCCTCAATGTCGTAACAGACAATACGCACATCATTCCTTATGACGTTAAGGACGGTCTCTGCGGCGAGGTTGACAACCCTGAGGATCTCGCAGTCATGAGCGCAAGACTTGAAGAGGTCAAGTCCAGGAAGGTATATGTCTGCTTCTCAACCGACATCCTTCACTCAGGCCACCTCAACATCCTCAGAAGGGCAGCAAGGCTCGGACATCTCATCGTAGGTGTCATGAGCGATGAGGCTGTCGCTTCCTACAAGAGATTCCCGCTCGTTCCCTGTGAGGAGCGCAAGGCAATGTTCAAGTCCATCAAGAACGTATGGAAAGTTGTTGAGCAGGATACTCTGAGCTACAAAGACGTTATCGAAAAGTATCACCCCGACATCATCGTTCACGGCGACAACTGGAAGGAAGGCTTCCAGAAGCCGATCAGGGACGAGGTCATAGAGCTCCTCGGAGCATACGGCGGACAGCTCGTTGAGTTCCCTTATTCGTCAGATCCCAAGTACAAGGAAGTTGACGCAAGGAGCAGACTTGAGCTCTCACTCCCTGACAACAGAAGAGGAAGGCTCAGAAAGCTTATCGCAATGAAGGGCCTCGTTACCATGATGGAAGCTCATGACGGTATCTCCGGACTCATCGTTGAGAACACCGTTGTTCACGATGACACAGGTGCTTCCTACCAGTTCGACGGCATGTGGGTATCTTCACTCTGCGACTCCACTGCAAAGGGCAAGCCCGACATCGAGCTCGTTGACATGACATCAAGATTCAGAACTATCGACGATATCACGGAAGTCACCACAAAGCCGATCATCTTCGACGGCGATACCGGCGGACTTACCGAGCACTTCGTCTACACAGTCCGTTCACTTGAGAAGCTCGGCGTATCCGCTGTCATCATCGAGGACAAGAAGGGCTTAAAGAAGAACTCACTTTTCGGTACCGAGGTCAAGCAGACGCAGGCTACGATCGAAGAGATGAGCGAGAAGATCGCAGCAGGCAAGAGAGCACAGAAGTCAGCAGACTTCATGATCATCGCGCGTATCGAGTCCCTCATCCTCGAGCAGGGAATGGAGGACGCTCTTACCAGAGCATTCGCTTTCGTCAAGGCAGGCGCTGACGGCATCATGATCCACTCACGCCGCACAGAACCTGATGAGATCATCGAGTTCATCAACAAATTCAGGGAGCAGGATAAGATCACTCCGATCGTCATCGTTCCCACTTCATTCCACTCCGTCAAGGAAGAGGAATGGAAGAAGATCGGCGTTAACGTTGTCATCTACGCAAACCAGCTCATGAGAGCAGAGGTTCCCGCAATGCAGCAGACAGCCGAGGAGATCTTAAAGAACCACAGAGCCCAGGAAGCAGACGAGCACCTCATGGGCTTCAAGCAGATCATCAGACTGATCCCTGATGAGATCTAAAGGAATACAAATGGAACAGTTAGTATTAAGCAGTGAAAACGGTTACGCCGAGCTGAACGGATATCTTGCAGACAACAACATCTGCAATATCTTCCTTGTCTGCGACAGCGCTTTCGGATTCCTCAAGATCAAGGATTACTTTGACGGACTTGAGGAAGACGGAATAGAGATCACGAGGTTCGACGATTTCCAGCCGAACCCGCTCTACGAGTCAGTCGTTGAAGGCGTAAGGCTCTTTAATGAATCCGGCGCGAAGATCATCATCGCTGTCGGCGGGGGCTCTGCAATGGATGTTGCAAAGTGCATCAAGCTCTACAGCAACATGGATCCCTCAAAGAACTACCTTGAGCAGGAGATCGTCCCCAACGATGTCGTTCTTCTCGCGGTCCCCACGACTGCGGGAACGGGCTCTGAGGCGACGAGATATGCGGTAATCTATTACGGTGGAAAGAAGCAGAGCGTTGCGGACTATTCGATAATCCCTTCAGTGGTCCTTTTCGATGAGTCGGCTCTCGAGACGCTTCCTCTGTATCAGAAGAAGGCAACGGTCCTCGATGCTTTCTGCCATGCGATTGAATCCTACTGGTCAGTCAACAGCAACGATGAGAGCAAGGAATATTCAAGGAAGGCCGTCAGCGGCATCCTTACAAACCTTGACGCTTATCTTGCGAACGATAAGGATGCGAACCGCGCCATGATGACCGCCGCACACTACGCAGGCAAGGCCATCAACATCACGCAGACGACCGCAGGCCACGCGATGTGCTACAAGCTCACGAGCCTCTACGGCGTAGCTCACGGACATGCCGCGGCACTCGTTGATACGAAGCTTTTCCCTTACATGGTCTCCCATACGGAGGGCTGCGTTGATCCGAGAGGCGGGGATTATCTGAAGAAGACATTCGGCGAGATCGCTTCAATGCTCGGATGCGCCACTGTTGACGAGGCATGCGCAAAGCTCCAGAAGATCTTTGATTCACTCGAACTCAAAGTGCCTGAGGCAAAGGAAGAGGATTATGCCGAACTCAAGACTTCGGTAAATCCCGTAAGACTTAAGAACAACCCGGTAAAGCTGACCGAAGATGCGATCGAGTCTCTCTACCGTGAAATACTGAAATAAAACAAGGCAAAGGATGACGAATTATGAAAGTTGAAAGCCTGATTGAAATCTTAGGTGCGGACTTCTACACGGGAGTTCCGGATTCCCAGCTCAAAGCTCTCTGCAACTTCCTGATGAGCAAGTACGGGATCGACAGCAAGCATCACATGATCGCTGCAAACGAAGGAAACTGCGCCGCTCTGGCTGCAGGCTACCATATGGCGACAGGAAAGATCCCTGTCGTTTACATGCAGAACTCCGGCGAAGGCAACATCATCAACCCGCTTGCATCTCTCGTAAATGACAAGGTCTATGCCATCCCGACGATCTACATTGTCGGCTGGAGAGGCGAGCCCGGCACAAAGGACGAGCCCCAGCACATCTATCAGGGAATCGTCACACGCACGCTCCTTGACGACATGGACGTTAAGAATTTCGTCATAACAAAGGAAACCACCGAAGACGAGCTCAAGTCCGCCATGACAGAGTTCGCACCGATCCTTGCAGCAGGCAAGCAGGTTGCTTTCGTAGTTTCCAAGGGCGCTCTTTCATTCGACGGAAAGGTCGATTACAGGAATTCCTACAGCCTCAACCGTGAGGAAGTCATCGGCCATATCGCAAAGGCTGCAGGCGAATCCCCGATCGTTTCAACGACGGGCAAGATCTCCCGCGAGCTTTTCGAATACAGAACAAATAACGGCATGAGCCACAAGTATGATTTTCTTACTGTCGGCTCAATGGGCCACTGCTCATCCATTGCACTGGGCATCGCGATCAACAAGCCCGATCTCAAGATCTGGTGCATCGACGGTGACGGCGCTGCGCTGATGCACATGGGCGCAATGGCAGTCATCGGATCCAACAAGCCTTCCAACATGATCCATGTCGTCATCAACAACGGCGCGCATGAGACAGTCGGAGGCATGCCTACGGTAGCATCCGATTCTTCCGTCAACCTTCCCGCTGTCGCTGCGGCATGCGGATATCCTTATACCGTTTCAGTAGATAATTTCGAAGACTTAGACAGAGAGCTTGAAGCTGCAAAGAACAGGGGAGCCCTCTCGTTGATAGAAGTAAAATGTCAGGTAGGAGCAAGAGACGACCTCGGCAGGCCGACAACGACCGCGCTTGAGAACAAGAATAATTTCATGGAGTACATCAATGGCTAATTTCAATCTTTACATCGACCCGGGCACGGGAAGCATGCTTTTCACGGTACTTATCGGTGTTTTGAGCGCCGCTGTTTACGGTGCGAGAACCCTGTTCATCAGGCTCCGCACGGGCGCCGGCAGAAAGGCTGACAAGAACAAGATCCCTCTCGTTATCTATTCGGACAACAAGAGATACTGGAACACGTTCGAGCCTGTCTGCGACGAGCTCGAAAAGCGCGGCCAGGATGCAGTCTTCATGACGGCTTCTCCTGACGACCCGGCTCTCAAGAAAGAGTACAAGCACATCAAGACAGAGTTCATCGGCGAGGGCAACAAGTCTTTCACAAGACTCAACATGCTCAACGCAAGGCTCGTGTTCTGCACCACTCCGGGACTTGACGTTCTCCAGTGGAAGAGATCCAGATCTGTTGATTACTATACGCACATCATGCACGCTCCGAGAGACGCCGCTTCCTACAGAATGTTCGAGCTCGACTACTTCGATTCGATTCTCTTCTCAGGCCAGGTCCAGATCGACCAGATCAGGGAGCTTGAGGAATTAAGAGGACTTCCTGCCAAGGAACTCACACTGGTAGGCATTCCTTACATGGATGAGATGATGAAGCGTGCCCAGGCACTTCCCCCGGCACCCAAGTCAGACAAGACGACAGTCCTTCTTGCACCTTCATGGGGTAAGTCATCACTTCTCGTTAAGTACGGATCCAACTTCATCAGCAATCTTCTGAAGACCGGATATCACGTCATCATCAGACCTCACCCCCAGTCTTTCACGGCTGACAAGGAAGTCATCGAAAAGCTCATGGCAGAGTTCCCGAACAGCGATGACCTCGAGTGGAACAGAGACAACGACAACTTCGACGTATTGAACCGTTCCGACATCATGATCTCCGATTTCTCCGGCGTCATGCTCGACTTCGCGTTCATCTTCAACAAGCCTGTCATCTATGCAGACATCAATTTCGACAAGGGCCAGTACGACTACTACTTCCTTAAGGAAGAGCCCTGGTCACTCACGATGCTCCCCAAGATCGGCATGGCTCTCACAATGGATAACGTAGAGAACGTTAAGGACCTCATCGAGGAGTGCCTTACAAACCCGAAGTTCAAGGAGACCCGCGAGCAGGCAAGAGACGAGATCTGGCAGCACAGAGGCGAAGGCGCCGTCCGCGTTGCAGACTATCTCTGCAACAAGCTCAAGGAGCTTGAAGAGAAGGAAGCTGCCGAGATCAAGGCCGCTGAGAAGAAGTCTTCGAAAAAGTCTTCCAAGAAGGCTGAGAAGGCTGAAGCAAAAGCTTGAGATAACGGTCAGATAATGGAAGATAACAATCTTACAGTAACCAGAAAGCAGAGGGTATTGGGTATCATCCTCTGCCTTCTTATTTTTGCGGCAGTAGGTGTGATCTCAT
Source organism: Saccharofermentans sp. (assembly GCA_024682215.1). Lineage (GTDB taxonomy): Bacteria > Bacillota > Clostridia > Saccharofermentanales > Saccharofermentanaceae > Saccharofermentans. The sequence continues at coordinate 45,629 of JAIKZM010000099.1, forward strand.
ATTTCATCTGCAAGCCGATGCTCGAAATGAGCAAGGACCCGGCCGCTTTCCGCGCATATATCGACGAACAGGGAGTAAAGGGCTACCTGATGCTCATGGTTGCCATGTTCCTGCAGGTCGTTGCGGCAGTAATCCCGGGCGGACCTTTTGAGATCGCCGCAGGCTATGCTTTCGGCATCTGGAAAGGCGCGTTTGTTGCGGATGTCGCGATGACTCTGGGAAGCCTTTTCGTATTCCTCATGGTCAGAAGATTCGGTGTAAAATTCGCATGCCTCTTCATCTCAAAGAAGAAGCTCGATTCGGTCAAGTTCTTCCACCATTCATCAAGAAGGGACCTTCTGGCGTTCATCTTCTTTCTGATACCGGGTACCCCGAAGGACATCTTCACTTATGTAATGGGCTTCACCGACATGAAGATCCCCGTCTGGATCTTCATCACTTTTGTAGGAAGATTCCCCGCGATCCTTCTTTCCGCGATGAGCGGTGACGCAATCGGCGAAAAGAAGTACACCACGTTCATCATCATGATCGTCCTCATCGTAGTGGTCTGCATTGCAGGCAGCATCTTCTATGCCGTCTGGAAAAAGAAGCACGATGCCAAGGAGGCAGCTAAGGATGAAAATGAGACTGATCAGGTAAGTCGGAACGATAAATGATATCCTATAGATGATAGGGAGGTGCTTTATGGACGCAAAGACATCAAAGATCATCACCATCGGCAGATCTTTCGGCGCAGGCGGAAAGACTATCGGAAGACTGGTGGCGGACCGGCTGAACATTCCCTATTACGATTCAGAGCTCCTTAGAGAGACCGCTAAGAACTGCGGCCTTTCAGAGAAATATCTTGAGAGCGTTGATGAAAAGGACATCACTGATGCGGCGCTCTACATGTCAGTAGGCTTCATGACACCTGCTTACACCTCTGTCCGCCAGATCGCGGCAAACGCACAGAGTGAAGTCATCGAAAAGATCGCTTCGGAAGGTCCGTGCGTTATCGTCGGACGCCGCGCGAATGAGATATTAAAACCCAGAAAGAATGTTATCAGCGTCTTTGTCACGGCTTCAGTCGAATTCAGGACCAGGAGGATAATGGAGCGCGAAGGCATAAACGAGAAGGTCGCGCGGAAGAAAGTCCTCAGGGTCGACAAAGAAAGAGCCGCTTACTATAACCAGTTCGGCGGAGACAATTGGGGCTATGCCGCAACTTACGACCTGTGCATAAATACGGAGACCTTCGGCGATGAGAAGGCTGCGGAAATGATAGTGAAGCTGGTCACTAACTGATATTTATTCCTTACTGATAAAATCCTTGATCGCATCTGAGCGCATTACGCTGCCCAGATATTTGCCCTGGAAGGCATCGCAGCCGTAGCCTGAAAGGATCTCAAACTGTTCTTCCTCGCCCACGCCCGTGGCGCACACCTTGATATCGGTGTCGTGCATGAGGTCGATCGCTGATGCGGCAAGTATCCTGACATCGGAATTATTCGCAAGATCGGAAGTGAAATTGCCGTCGAGCTTGAGGACCGATACCGGCAGGAGCGGGATCGCATTGAATGATGAATAGCCGCGGCCGAAGTTGTCGAGCGAGATCCTGACGCCTGTTCCCGCGAGTTCCTCAATAACGGAACGGATGCCTGAAAGCTCTGTGATAAGGCTTTCCTCGGGGAGGTCCAGGATGATGTTCCTGATGTTGCAGTCAGCTGCCGCAACTGTGCTCATGAACGAACGGACGAAGTTTTCTTCCTTGAGCTGGTTAGCGGAAATGTTGACGGCCATGCTGAGTTTCGGGTTGATCTTGTTGATCTCTGAAAGCATGTTCAGTGCTTCGAGCATTGAGAACTTTCCGATGCGGCGCATGTAGCCGGTGTTCTCCGCTGCGGCGATAAATACCTGGGGACTTACGAAGACGCCGTCCTTCTCGAAACGCATGAACGCCTCAAAGCCCAGGAGCTCGCGCTCTGAAGAATAGCAGGGCTGGTAGACCATGTAGATGTCACCGCTGCGGATAGCACTGTCGAATACGGCAGTTATGTCTTCCTTTGTCATTCCGTCGAAGATATTGTCGCCACTGAGCATGTTTTCGGGAGCTCTCATTGAAGTTCCGCGCATTGCCTCTTCGGCCTTTGAAATAAGCTCACTCGCGTTTCTGCTGTCCTGAGGGTACATGGCAAAACCGTACGAGATGTGAACGTTCATGGAGTCCGAACCGGCCTCGAAAGCCCTGGATGCTTCTCTCATGAGCTTGTCGGCATAGACCGTGAGCTCTTTCTGGGGAAGCTTTCTTCTCTCGAGGATAAGGAAATCCGCATCGATTATCCTTGCGACCATGTCTGCCGGATCAGCTGCCTCACGGATCTTGTGCGCCATGTTCTGGATGAAGAGATCCATTGAATTGTGGCCTATCCTGCGGCTGATGATCTCTGAGTTGTCGAGTGAGAGATATATGATGGTGAACGGGCAGGATTCGTTGTCGGGGATCCTGGATTCACGCTGCGCGTTGATGTCATTTGCGATGAGACGGGAGATCCTTTCGGTGATCATGTCCCTGCCGGGGAGTGTCGTAAGAGGGTCGAGTGACGAAGCGATGTTGAGACCGATGGCTTCGCTGACCTCTGCACTCGAACCTGATCTGTCATGGCTGACGATAAGGCTCGTACGCTTGAACATTTCCTCCTCGAGTTCCTTGTTGATGCGCCTGCCGCGCTCTTCACGCTGTTCTTTTGCGATCCTGGTGATCTTCGCCGCGATGCGTGTGATGTAATACTGCATCAGCAGGTTGACCATCATGGTGGTGAATGCGATGGCACCAAGGAAAGCCGCGTTCTGGTTGCCGAGTTTCAGGTACTCATACGTGTAGATGAGGCACTGCATCAGGTTCAATACGAATGAAATGTAGAAACCGAATTTCCCGAGGAAAACGCTGAGCATGAAAGACAGGAGCATGAGGGAGATACCCAGGAAGAATCTGGTAAGCGTGCTCGACATGATCTGGAGCGCGCACAGTGCAAAGAACAGGAACACGCCCGCGATCAGAACGGTCATGTAAGCTGCTCCGGATTTGAAGAAGATCCTGTCTGTTCTTTTATCCATAAAATTATTATGCAGGGAACACTCTAATTATGTATTAAAAATAAGTTAAATTTCTGGGACATTCTATGCGTCGTCTGCGCCGTCATCGGGTTCTTCACCGTCAGGACCTTCGAAATTGCCGTCGAAACCCTCATCATCTCCGTCTTCACCGGGGTCGACGCTTTCGGCCGGATCCGTTTTAGGAGGCATGCCTTCGGGCTTTGGATTGAGCGACGATCCTGACAGATCGACGGCAGGAGTTCCGTTTCTTATCGAGAGAGGCCATGAAGCCATGACATATCCTTCGTTGTCGGTATCACAGAGGACCATTGTGTAATCGCCGTCTTCGACGCCTTCGTACATGATCTTGAAAACAAAGTCATCGTTTTCCGATTCGCGTTCCTCGAAAAAGGAATATGTTACGCTGGCATCATCGGCATCGTCCTCGTAAACATAGCTGCCCTTTGCGCAGATGCCGATCCAGGAATCGTCGGCAAGATCCAGAGTGCCGCTTACCGTGAATATGATGTCCCCGTTTTCGATGGTATAACTGACCGGAACGGACGAAGTATTGCTGCCGGCCTTTACACCTGAAGAACCTGACACGGCCTGTGTGCCGCTGCCGGAGATCGAGCTTTGGGAGGGCTGTTTCTTTGTGCATGAAGCAAGCGAAACAGCCATTGCCACAGCCAGTAACGTTGTCAGCATCTTCTTCATGTGCACGATTTTAACATCTAATTCCATATTTGTTGATATAATATCTTCGCAAGTTGAATTTTCACTGCAACATTATCGACCGCTCATCTGTATTAAGGACAGAAGCGGAAAACGGGAGACGTTATGACATTCGGTTTATCTTTAAGATTTCCGCTTTGGACATTCTTCTCTGCGCTGTTTGCGCGGGGAGGAAACAGTGGAAATACAATCGGGAAACCGGGTTCGGCAGTTCTTGAAGGCAACGGGCCTGACGAAGCGGACGTGATCTCCGGCAGGAAGATGTCTCCGGACGAGATATCCGCAATGGCCGAGGAAGTGCTGAACACGATGGGAGATGCGATCTTAAGGCTCGCTTTCTCTTATCTGCATAACAGGGAGGATGCCGAAGACATCCTTCAGGAGACGATGATAAAACTCGTCACGCAGACTCCGGTTTTCGAAAATGAGAAACACCGCAAGGCGTGGCTCATGACCGTTGCAGCGAACCTGTCAAAGAACAGGATCGAATACAACAAGGTACGCGACACCGCGGAGCTTAATGAAGAGCTTGCCGGTGCCGAGGAAGAAGACAGGAATGTGAGCGATGACCTGTCTGCAATATGGAAGGCTGTCGAGCAGCTGCCCGTCAACCAGCGTGAAGCTATCCACCTGTTCTATCAGGAAGGATACAAGACCGCTGAGATCGCAGAGATCACGGGACGCACGGAGGCCACTGTACGCTCCGACTTAAAGCGCGGACGCGACAAGCTAAAATCTATACTGAAGGAGGCAGACGACTTTGAGTAAGTATAACGACTTTATGAGTCACATCAGAGTTGACGATGCGATGCACCGCCGTATCATGGACGCTGTCTCCGGGGCAATAGAGCAGGGTGCCGAAATAACGCCGCTGAATAATGTTAAAGAAGAGGACAGAGTCAAGACACCGATCAAGCGCAAGGCAAAGGTCTCCGTCATAAGGATCATATCGATCGCGGCCGCAGCTGTCATCGTGGTCGGAGGCGCGGTAATGCTTGCGACCAGGACAATGGGTTCAACCCAGAGTATAAACAAAGCTGCTATGCAGGAAACCAGGGTAATGGAAGTTGATGCGGTAGCGGGTGCCGACAGGAATAACAACTTGTCGGGCAATAAAAAAGCAAATTCGTTCACTGTTACAAGACCCAAAACGGTCACCGGCAGTTATGCAGGAGAAAAAACAGATGAAGGTAATTATGACGAAAGCAAACGGGAAAATGTAGAGGAATTCGAGCCTACAGCAGCCGGAGCTCCCGGTCAGAGGAGCGGTGATATAAAGGATTCGTTGCCGTTTAAGGTTAAGACGACCGGCACGGGATCAATGAAAGACAATATAACCATGACCGTCTATACGGGCGCCGACGGTGAGAAGATGATCCTTTTCAAAGCTCCCGCAGGTACTGATATCGTTAAAGCGTTCTACCCGGATTTCAAGGGTATTCCCGCGCTGCTCCAGACTGAAGCCGGCCAGGTCTTCAAGGCGGTCGACACACTTGCCGGAAGAAATGAGCAGGTTAAAAATGCCGGACCTTTCGATGCAGTAACATGGACAAAGGACGGATCTTCATACATGATCGCGTTCAGCAAAAAAACGGATACGCACGTATTTATCTCCCTCATGGAGAAGATCTGAACTTTATTTGATTAAATCCGTTCCTTATAGTGTATAATCTGCTTAATACTAGCCGGGTGCCCGCAAGCTCCCGCAGAAAGGCAGAGTAATGTATGTTTTGTCCCATTTGTGGTAAAGAGAATCCCGAAGGTTCAACCTTCTGCGCCGGCTGCGGTAAGCCGCTTTCGGCCCCGACAGCACCCGCAGCACCTGCAGCAGCTCCCGTAGCTCCCCAGCAGCCCGCACCCCAGCAGTATGCAGCACCTCAGCAGCAGTATGCCCAGCCTCAGCCTCAGTATGCAGCTCCTCAGGCACCTGCAAAGAAGTCTCCGATCCTTCCTTTCGGTGATTTCTTCAAGTCACTTTTCACAGCTGCACTCAAGCCCGTTACCGGTGCTTCCGATGAAGCTAAGAAGTACGATCACATCGGCAACTCTCTCATCCTTTCCGCGATCGTTGTCGGCATCCTCACGATCGCAAACTTCCTGCTCTACATGCTCAGAACAACGCTCTACCAGAGCTGGCCGAGGAATATCGGTGACGCATTCGCAAGAGTTCTCAGAAACTTCTTCGGTTCGTTCTTTGATTATGCCCTCATGACATTCGGTTTCGCTGCAGTAGTGCTCGTTATCGGCATGATCTTCAAGGAGAAGTGGTCTTTCTCAAGACTTCTCGCTATCTGCAGCATGGCAGTTTTCCCTTCTGAGGCTGTAAGGATCCTGGTCATCAGATTCTTCACAAGTGTTCCGAGCAATGCTGATACTGCATGGTATTACACAATGCTCAGATACTTCCCGATCTCATCAGTCCTTTCTGCAGCAGCTACGATCTATGCGTTCATCCTCCTTTATGAGGGTGTTACACGCGAGACAAAGCTCGAAGGCAACAAGAAGGGCTTCATTTTCGCGATCGCCTGGGTCGCACTCGAGTTCGTATCTCACTACATCGGACTTATTTACTGATAAGACACCCGGTCTTCCGGTCAAAGGGACTGCTTCACGGCAGTCCCTTTTTTTCAGGAAGATGCAACAAATCTGTTCCGCAGACTGTATATAGGATATGAAAACAGATTCGGAGGAATTGTTAAATGAATCTCAATATCAGAAATAAGGTTGTGGCGGCAGGACTTGCAGCAATGCTTCTCATGACAGGCTGTGTGGGAAAGACACCTGCAGATCCCGGAGCGTCAAAGACAGATCCTGCGGTAAAGACAGAGCTTAAGCTCGACCGCGTCGCAGATCAGAAATTCGATGAGAAAAAGTTAAGCGATGAATACGGAAGATACTGCTTTGACATAATGAAGCAGATTTCGGAAAACGCTGAAAAGAACAGCAACATCATGATATCTCCCGCATCGATCATGATGGCGCTCGACATGTGCGCCGCCGGCGCAAAGGGAGAGACACTGAAGCAGCTTTCAGATCTTTTCGCAAAGGACACTGACCCTCTTGAGCAGCAGGCGTTTGCATCCGAAATGATGAAGAGGATCAACAACTCACAGAAGATAAAGTTCAACTGCGCGAATGCCGTCTGGAGCAATGAGGCGTTCATGAAGGGCAGGATAAACCCGGCATATACGGACTATATCCAAAAGACTTTCGGAGCTGAATTCAACACAACGCAATTCGATCCCACGACTCATGAAAAGATCAACAAATGGGTTGACGGCAAGACAAATCACATGATCCCGAAACTGCTCGATGATCCGCTTTCTCCTGATGTTGTAATGGTGCTCGTAAATGCGATCCGCTTTGAAGCGCAGTGGGCAAAGGAATATCAGGACAGCCAGGTCCGTAAGGATAAGTTCCGCGGAATTGACGGAGAAACTGAAGCGGACATGCTTTCAAGCAATGAAGAGATCTATTTTCAGTCAGACAAGGCGACAGGATTCTTAAAGTACTATGAAGGAGAAGAATATGCTTTTGTCGCGATACTTCCGGCGGATAAAAATGCGAACGCAAATGATTTCATGAAGAATTTCTCTTACGATGACTACAGGAAATTCATCAGCAGTTACACCGAGGCAAAAGTCATAACCCGCATGCCGGAATTCAAATCTGATTACAGTCGGGAATTGAAAGACATTGTCAATAAACTCGGAGTTACCGATGCGTTTGATAAGAAAAAGGCTGATTTCTCCGGCATAGCCGATACTAAAGACGGCAGATTTTACATCTCAAAGATCATCCACAAGACGCACATCGAAGTTGACCGCAAGGGCACCAAGGCTGCTGCGGCTACGGCTGTTACAGTCAAGACCGAGAGCATTGCGGAGCCGAGAGATGAAGTCAGGCAGGTTATCTGCGACAGACCGTACTGCTACGCGATCGTTGATACGGCAACCATGAATCCGGTCTTCATAGGGACGGTGAATACGGTTAAATGAAACTTAAGGGACCGGGGCTGCCACAAGCCCCGGTCTTGTTTTCAATGGACCAAAAATACCTCTGTAATGCCGCTGTTTTTTAGGTTTTTATTTTTATCTAGTTAGGATATAATAACAACGATAATTTCAAATGGTGGAATGGGCTTGTTATTGAAATGAAAATATTGAGTGTCGCTATACCCTGTTATAATTCTCAGGATTATATGGGCAATGCAGTCGAATCGCTTCTTGAAGCCGGCGATGATATAGACATTATCATCGTTGATGACGGATCAACTGACGACACTGCTCTTATTGCAGATAAATACGCTGAAAAATATCCCGAACTTATAAGAGTCGTTCATAAGACGAACGGCGGACACGGTTCGGCTGTAAATGCCGGCATCGAGAATGCGCAGGGACTTTATTTCAAGGTCCTGGACAGTGACGACAGACTTGACCCTGCAGTCCTTGCAGAAGTAATGGATTCCTTAAGGTTTTACAGCAAAGAGGAGCAGCCTCTTGATATGCTCGTAACCAATTTCGTTTACGATAAGTTGGGAACACCTGACAGCAAGAAAAAGGTAATGAGTTATGAGGGCGAGATCCCCGAGAAGTTCGTCTGCTCATGGGAACTCTGCAATTTCGGCAAGGGTGACTACCTGCTGATGCATTCGGTAATTTTCAGGACACAGCTGCTCAGAGACTGCGGACTGAAGCTCCCGGAGCATACTTTCTATGTAGACAACATCTATGTTTATGAGCCGCTCCTTAAAGTTGAGCGTATCTACTATCTAAACCGCAATCTCTATTATTATTTCATCGGCCGTGAGGACCAGTCGGTCAACGAGGCTGTCATGATCAAGCGTGTCGACCAGCAGCTCAAGGTCAATTACCTGATGCTCGACTACTATCTCGAGAACAGGGATACGATGTGTGAGAACAAGCGCCGTTTTGCATACATGTACAACTATCTTGAGATCATCACCACCGTATCGCTCGTCCTTCTTATCCTTGACGGCAGCCCCGAGGCCCTCGCCAAGAGAAAGGATCTTCTCGATTACATCTACAAGCGCAGCAAGAGGCTTTATGCCAAGTTCAAGCTCGGTGTCATGGGAACGGTCATGACTCTTCCGGGCAAGACGGGAAGACTTGTTGCACAGGAGTCTTACAAACTTTTCCAGAAGTTCTACGGATTCAACTGATATTTAAAAACGGTAATAAAAAACTTCCGTCCATACGGGCGGAAGTTTTTGTTTTGGCTGTATGTTACTTATCAGTCGTTCTCGTATTCGACGACGAGCTGTGATACCGTCTGCTTGGCGTCGCCGTAGATCATGATGGTGTTGTCCATCGTGAACAGAGGGTTCTCGATGCCGGAGAAGCCTGTACCCTGACCTCTCTTAAGGACGAATACCGTGCGTGCCTCGTAAGCGTTTACGATAGGCATTCCGTAGAGGGGAGAGGACTCGTCGTTGATGGCCGCAGGGTTAACAACGTCGTTTGCGCCGATGACGATCGCAACGTCAACGTTGCTCATCTGAGGGTTCATCTCGTCGGATGTCTTGAGCTGCTCGTAAGGAACGTTTGCTTCAGCGAGGAGAACGTTCATGTGGCCGGGCATACGTCCTGCAACCGGGTGGATAGCGAAATTGACTTCGCATCCGTTGTCCATGAGGACGTCGGTGAGCTCCTTAACTGCGTGCTGGGCCTGTGCGACAGCCATGCCGTAGCCGGGGATGATGACGACGTTCTTTGCTGCCTCAAGGATGAGATAAGCATCCTCGACGGACATTGACTTGGGTTCCTTGTGCTCGCCTGCAACTGCCGCGGACTTCTTCTTTGCCGTCTTGAAAAGGAGGGCTGCGAAAGTCTTGTTCATGGCCTTGCACATGATGAGCGTGAGGATGACGCCGGAAGCGCCTACAAGGCATCCTGAAACGATGAGGACCGTATTGCCGATAGGGAATCCTGCGAATGCCGCAGCGAGACCTGAGAGTGCGTTGAGGAATGAGATGATGACAGGCATGTCGCCGCCGCCGATGGTGATAACGAGAGTTACGCCGAGGACGAGTGAAGCGATAGTCGTGATGAGGATGCCTGCAAGTCCGAGGCCGCCGTCAGGAGAGAGCGTATAAAGAACGATACCGAGGACTGCGACAACAAGGATGATGGCGTTGATGAAGTTCTTGCCGGGGATCACAAAGTTCTTTTTGAACATCTTGAGGCCTGCAAGCTTTGCCCATGCGATGAGTGAACCGGTGAACGCAATCGCACCGATCACGATCGTGAGACCGAGTGTGATGGATGTGAAAGCATCGGTGTTGATCCTGTCGGAACCGCCGCGGAGAGCGCAGTACTGTGAGATTGCGACGAGCATTGAAGAAAGACCGCCGAAGCCGTTGAAGAGTGCAACGAGCTGGGGCATTCCGGTCATCTCGACTTTCTTTGCCCAGATGAATCCGACGACTGCACCTGCGATAACTGCAGCTGCGATGATGCCGTAGCCTACGAGGCCGCCGTCGATGACGTCCTGCGAAATGAGAACGGAGATGACTGCGACTGCCATACCGACAGATGAATAGAGGTTGCCTTTTCTTGCCGTGTCAGCTTTTCCGAGCTTCTTGATGCCCATGATGAAGAGCACGGCGGAGATCATGTAGAGGATGATGCAGATAAAATTATCCTTGATAGTCAGGAAATCCATTACTTCTTCTTACCCTCCTTTTTCTTGAACATCGCGAGCATTCTGTCGGTTACGAAATAACCGCCGATAACATTGATCGTTGCGAAGAAGATCGCGATGCCGCCTAAGATCATTCCGAGGATATGATTGTCAACGCAGATTGCACATGCAGCGATGGCACCTACGATGGTGATGCCTGAAATGGCGTTCGTACCGCTCATGAGCGGAGTGTGGAGCTGTGAAGGAACCTTTGAGATGAGTTCGACTCCGAGGTATGCCGATATGATGAAAACGAATATCAGCAGCATTATGGTCTTGGAATCCATTATTAACCCTCCTTGAATCTTTCGTGGATGATGGCGCCGTCCTTTGTGAGGAGGCACCCCTTCATGATCTCGTCACCTAAGTTGACCTCGAATTCCTTGCTCTCCTTGTTGTAGAAGTGAGTGAGGAATGCGGAGATGTTGCCGGAGAGCATCTTGGATGCATCCCACGGTACCTGACGCTGGAGCTCGTCACCCGGAAGGATGATTACGCCGTTGTCGGTGATGACTTCCTTTGCAGGATCAGAACCTTCGACGTTGCCGCCGGTGGAAACAGCCATGTCGACAACGATCGTGCCGGGCTGCATGCGGTCGAGGACGTCCTTCTTGATGAGGACGGGAGCCTTGCGGCCGAAGACCTTTGCGGTCGTGATGACGATGTTGGACTTTTCGCAGACCTTAGCCTGAGCTTCCTGCTGTTTTGCGATCTGCTCGGGTGTGAGTTCCTTGGCGTAACCCTGAGCTGTCTGGCCCATTTCGCCGAGGTCGATCTTTACGAAGTTTGCGCCGAGGGACTTAACCTGCTCTTCAACTACCGGACGTGTATCGAAAGCATCGACTCTTGCGCCCAAGCGCTTTGCGGTAGCGATAGCCTGAAGGCCTGCAACGCCGACACCGATGACGAAGACTCTTGCGGGGTTGATCGTACCTGCAGGAGTGACCATCATGGGGAGGATCTTAGGCATCTTTGCAGCTGCATTGAGAACTGCAACGTAACCTGCGAGTGATGTCTGGGAAGACTGAACGTCCATCTTTTGGGCGAGAGTCGTTCTCGGGATCATCTCGAGAGAAACTGCCTGGATATTGTTTTCTGCGAATTCATGGAGAAGGGCTTTCTCGTTGAAGGGGTCGAGGAAGCTGACATGGAGTGCACCGGCTTTAAGGCCTTTTGCTGTCTCCGGCTTAAGGATCCTGACAACGATCTCGGCATCGTCCAGAGCTTCAGCTTCGCTCTTAACGATCTTTGCTCCGACAGCCTCGTATGCCGCGTCGTCAAATCCGCTCTTAGATCCCGCACCGCTTACGACCGTGAACTCAAATCCCATTCCGGTAAGTTTCTTGATGTCATCCGGAATGAGGGCCACACGCGTCTCGGCAGGCAGGGTTTCCTTGCACACCAAAACTTTCTTCATTTGATTACCCCTCTTGAAATAGAAATGTGCCCGAAAAATTTAACTCTTTAGGCGAATAAATTATAAAACATCACCCTGCAATTGCAAAGTGATGTTTATTAGGTCTTTATATTTTTCCTGTTGTTTTATTTCTTGAACCAGGTATCCCTGATGTCTTCGTAAGCGTTTTTCGCATCGTCCCTGAAAGCCTTGTAGTCGCTGTAGGACATCCTGGTTATTTCTGTATACCTTGAAGGGTTGAACGACCTGTCGACGCTGTCAAAAGTAACGGTCAGCCTGTAATCTGTGACAGGTGAAGTGAACTTGTCTGAGATCTTTCTGAACTTTCCGGTGGCCTCAAGGTTCTCGAAAGACAGAACATAGGTGCCGCCCTTTCTCAGGAGCTTGCCCTCAACGCTGATGATGTCGCCGTTAGAATCTCCCGTCAGGGTGTATCCGCCGGCTTTCTTGTCCCACTTGAAAGACAGGCTGTCAGATGCCTTCTTTCCGCCGCTCTTAGTGAGATCATAAGCAAAGCCGAAAGAAGCCTTGTAAGCTGTCTTGTCGTTCTGTCTGACGGAGTATGAGATATCGATGCTGTCGCCCTCGGAAGACTTGAATCCGAAGGAGATCTCCTCGGCCGTCTTGACGTTCTTGCCGAGCTCGAGACTGATATCATAAGCAACCCTGATGCCGCGGCTGTTTCTTCCGTCGGTGTCGACATCGATCCTTGCGACGCGCTTGCCTGACTTTGTGATGTAGATCCAGACCGTCATGTCGCCGTCGTAATCTTTGACGGAGCGCTTGAAAGAATCAAGCCTGTCGTAGAAATCGTCGACCATGTCGTCTGCATCCTTGATGCCGTAATCGGTGTTGGAGAAGCTCTTGAGAAGGAATGATTCGAGATCCCTGTCGTGCTTTGCGGCGGTTACGAACTGTGACGCTGCTTCTGCCAGTGACTTTCTGTCGAAATCGAGTGTTACGACGGTGCAGCTGATCTGCTGTCCGCCTGCCGTGATGCGGTCATTTGAAGTGGAGACGCGGGCATTGTCCATGAGGGATGTGACAAGGAGTCTCTGATATGTCCTGGCAAGCTTGGCGTACTCTTTCGAAAGATCCTTGTTGCCTGCGACAGTTTTGTCGAGCCTCAGGAGATATTCGTAGAGGTTCTTGTCCATCTCGACCTTTTCGTCCGGATTCTCGGGATCGAATATCGATCCGGGAAGGTTCTTCCGGATCTTTCTGACCGAAACGCCGTAGGGTTTGCTGCCGATCTGGGGTGATTCGAAACTGAAGTCGTTTCCGTTGAATGCACCCTTGAAACTTGCTACGGTATCCCTGCCTTCCTTAATCTTTCCTGAAGCTGCAAATCTCATGCGCGAAAAGTCGGTATAGACCTTCAGTTCGGCATCGGCGTCTTTATCTGAAAGAGGCGCGAGACTGCCGCTTAAAGTTATTGAACCGCCGTTGAGGAGATTTCTTATATAACTGACGGATTCGATCCCGGAAATATCCCTTGCGGTGTTGGCCAAAGCGCCTTCGGCAAGGCTCCTGGGATTGTTTGATGCATTAACGCAGATGATGATCAACAGCAGGATGATCAGGACGGCTGCTCCTGCCAGAATACCTTTCTTTTTCATCGTATATCTCCCCCGGAATATGCTGAAAATCAAGAAAATTATAACAGATTTGGAAGGCCCTTTGGGGCGTATTGAAAACAGGCGTCTTCAAGTCTATTATTTTTGATATGGCCACAAAGAAAAAAGAAATCACAAGTTTAGGACCGTCGTTCCTTTTAGTTACGGCAGCGGTCCTTTTCATTTATTTCGTTACCTTCATGACCGCATCGAACCTGAGAGCGGGGAAGACTGCTCTTCTGTTCGGCGTGTGCGTTTCTTTCTGCGGTTTTTATACGGTGAGCCGGATCAAGGACATGAAGACGGGACTGCTCGGCCTTGCTGCGGGAATTCCCTGCGGGACCGTGTCGTACTTTGCTCTTAAAGCGGCTTTTGATTCGGTCAACAGAATGACCATCGAATGCTTCGGGATCATGATGAGATTCCTTCTCTGGGGCGGCATCGGTTCTGTTGTCCTGATGTGCGTACTGCTTATCTGCGCAAAAAAGTTTAAGACAGAAGATGCCGTAACTGCCGTGCTCCTGGCAGGTTTCGTCCTCCGTACGGTAATGGTCGTCTTCACGCCCATGAATTATTTCCAGCATGACGTATCCGGATTCGGAGGCGGATTCGAGGGCTTCCATGACGATTACATCATGTACATCTACGAGCACTGGTCGCTTCCGGTCAATGACGTAAGAGAGCTGGGTCAGCTCTACCATCCGCCGCTCCATCACGCACTGTGTGCCATTTTCTTAAAGCTTCACTCGTTCCTTTTCCCGGCTTTCGAAGGTGAGATCAACGTTCTTAAAACGCTCCCGTTCCTTTATACAAGCTGGTTCGTATTGTTCAGTCACAAGATACTGAAACATTTTAAGATCGGCGGCGCTCCGCTGACCATCTCACTTGCGTTTATCAGCTTCCATCCGCAGCTGGTCTTTCTCGCAATACAGATCAACAACGATGCGCTGATGAACATGCTGTTCGCCGCATCGATATATCTTGCGCTCAAATGGTACGAGAAGCCCGAGCTTACGACGATACTCTTTACCGCGCTCACGATCGGCTGCGCCATGATGGCCAAGATCTCAGGCGGCCTTGTCGCGATACCTGTTGCATTCCTGTTCCTTTGCAAACTGATCGCGGCAATAAGGAAGAAGGCCGGCATCAAGACGGGAGAACTGGTAAAGCAGTTCGTGTTCTTCGGATTTCTTGTATTTCCGCTTGGACTGTGGTTTCCTCTGAAGAATTACATTATGCACGGCGTTCCGTTTACATATGTTTTCCGGATCGAGTCCACCGCGCATCAGGATCTTTGGATGTTTCCGGCGTGGCAGCGTCTTTTCGCGCCATCCGCAGAGTCTCTGAAGACGCCTTTCATGGTGATGAACAATACGGATCCCGCGGTCGATTACAATATCTTCGTTTCTCTGATCAAGACATCGCTTTTCGACGAGAGGCACTTTGAGGACGGATATCTCATAAATACGGGACGCGTAATGATGGCGCTTGCAGCTGCCGTTGCCCTGGCATGCATCTGCTGTGCCGTTTTCGTCATCATAAGACTGATCAGGCAGAAGAAGATGACGGTTCCTTTCGCATCGATCCTGATACTGTGCGTGACCATGTGCATAAGCTACATGAACTACTGTCTCGGATATCAGATCACGAGCACGGAGAGCCTCAGGTTCATCATCCCGGTGCTCCTGCCGGCAGGCCTCTTCTTCGGAATGACACTACAGGATCTGAAGAAAAAGAATCCGGCCAAAGTCATCATCGCGGCCGTCATAGTGCTTTTCATCTGCGGAGTATTTGCATTCTACGGTTCTTATGCCGAATACAGGCCCGTATGGGAAGCATTCATAAAGCCCGCATAAAAGCCTCATCTTATATTTTTATTATTAGTGCCGTCATGCTATAATCCTTTCTGTAAAAAATTCAAAGGGGACCTTTTTAATGGCACTTTTCGGAAAGAAAAAGCAGGACGAGAATAATTCCGAGGACAAGAAGCTCGAAGCGGCACAGAAGTCCAAGGAGATGGATATAATCCTCCAGGCACGTCAGGAGGAAGAGGAAGCGCGGCAGGCCAGGATCGCAGAGCGCGAGGCTGAGCAGGAGAAGTTTAAGAGCGAACTCCAGGCTGATATCGAAAAAGCCGCTGATGCCGCAAAAGAAGTCACCGGCATGTATCCCGCAAGAGCAGGCGAGGAGCGTTTCTTTATGCTCGTTGAGACACATGTTTATACCGACATGGCCGATCCCGAAGATGAGATCGTAAAGGGCATACTCCGCGGAAAGGTCAGGAAGGGACAGGAAATCCTCGTTCTTTCCGGGCTCGATTCAATGAACAAGGTTACGGTAAATGCTATCCGCAACGACGACCGCGAAATGCTCGAAGAAGCATGTGACGAGATCGTTGAACTCGAGCTCTCAAAGGGCGATTTCAAGGACCCTGATTCCCCGGATGAGCAGAACGAATCCAGGATCATGACATATGCGGTCCTTACGAATCTTCCCGAGGAAGAAGGGATCTCGGAAGGTGTCCGTCTTCCTGCAATGCTTTGCGAATTCTCAAGATTCCAGGGCGATCAGGAGTATTTCGGCCAGCTTATGAATGCTGCAATGACATCCGAATTCGCAGTTCCCGCAAAGGTCTCCGGCGGCAGCACGAGCCAGAGGAAAGTTTCTTTTGCCGGCATGCGCAGCGAGAACTCCGACGGTAAGCCCATGCTCCCCGCATTTACTTCCGTCAAGGCATTTGAGAAGCACAAGGACATGCTCGCAAAGGCAGGCGGCTTCAACAGCGCGCTCAAGCTCGATTATTCACAGCTCTGCGGCGTTGCAAGAGACGACAACCACGGCGGCGCGGTCATCGATCCGCTCGGTCCCGTTATCTTTGCGCTCCCCAAGGAAGTGCTCGACACTTCAGTAAAGACCGTTCAGTTCCATGCGCTTTTCGGCCAGAACAAGATCGCCGAGAAGTTCGTACCCGGAGAGGGCGAATCCGCATCTGAACCTGCAAGGCCAGCTCAGAGACTCAGGGAATACAGCGTAACCAATCCCGTTCCGGGCGGTGAATATACATTCATCGAGGATGCCGTAAAGAAATACGCGGGTTCCCAGGCTGATATCGCAAAGCTCTGCATAGTCGTCATCATCGCACAGGATGACCCGTCAGACAGGGCTTATGTCTGCATCATCGACTGTCCAAAAGAAAAGTTCAACATGCACTGCAAGGCGATCGAGTCCAAGGTAAGCCCTTTCCTTAAGGCGATCAGAAAGATCCAGTTCCGTCCTTATGAGAAGGAGAAGTTCAGCGGAGAGTTCTTCGAAAGATATCCCTGGACTTATAACAAACTCGGTTTCTGAAGCACGATTAACACAGATTCTTCGAAAAATTAACATCTTCTATAAACAAAATCCTGTTGCTGCGTGATAGAATCTCTCACGGGATAGATCTATAAATTTTTTAAGGGAATAAGAAGATGCTTCAAATCAAAGATATCCGTAAGGAATACAAGACTGGAAATCTTGTACAGAAGGCGCTTGACGGCGTTTCGTTAAATCTGCGCGACAATGAATTCGTGGCGATCCTGGGACCTTCGGGCTCCGGCAAGACCACGCTCTTAAACATCATCGGCGGTCTGGACCGCTACGATTCCGGCGACGTTATAATCAACGGCGTTTCAACGAAGAAATACAGGGACAGGGACTGGGATGCTTACCGCAACCACACGATAGGCTTTGTTTTCCAGAGTTACAACCTGATCCCTCACCAGACGGTCCTCGCAAATGTCGAGCTCGCGCTCACCATCTCCGGCATCAGCGGCAAACAGAGGCGCGAAAAGGCTTTGGCAGCGCTCGATAAGGTTGGTCTCAGGGAACAGGCCCACAAGAAGCCGAACCAGATGTCAGGCGGCCAGATGCAGCGTGTTGCCATCGCAAGAGCGCTGGTAAATGACCCCGATATCCTCCTGGCTGACGAACCGACAGGAGCGCTCGATTCGGATACCAGCGTACAGGTCATGGACCTTCTTAAGGAAGTCGCCAAGGACAGGCTCGTCGTCATGGTCACCCACAACCCCGAGCTCGCAATGGAATACGCGACCAGGATCGTAAGGGTAAAAGACGGCAAGATCATCGATGACAGCGATCCTTTCAAGGTTGAGGAATCCGTCCTCAAAGCTCCGGTACACAGACGTCTCGGCAAGGCATCGATGAACTTTTTCACGGCGCTCGCGCTGAGCTTCAACAACCTTCTTACCAAGAAGACCAGGACCATTCTGGTTGCTTTTGCAGGCTCGATCGGCATCATCGGCATCGCGCTGATCATGTCTCTTTCCAACGGCGTCAACAAGTATATCGATGACACTGAGAAGAAGACGCTGTCTCAGTATCCGATCCAGATCGAAAAGTCGTCGATCTCGCTGATGCAGCTCATGATGGTCAGCACTGACACGTGGAAGCCGGGCGAACCCGGAACGGTCACCGAGATCCCGAGCGTCAGCCAGATCCTTTCGACCGTAAAGACAAACGACCTCATTTCGCTCAAGGATCATTTCGACACTAAGGCGCCCGAGATCTATGATCTGACGAACGGCATTGAGTATAAATATTCCCTGCAGCCGCAGATATTCGATTTCGACGGCAAGACAGGTGATTTCAGGCAGGTCAACCCGAACGAGGATTTCGCTTCCATGGGCATGCAGTCTTCGAGCATGTTCACGAGCGCTTATTCGATGAACGTCTTTTTCGAACTTCCGGAAAAAGACGATCTCTACATCAACCAGTACGACATAAAGTGCGGAAGGTGGCCCGAGAATTCCAGCGAGGCGGTCCTCGTCCTCAACCAGAACGGAGCCGTAAGCGATTACATCATCTATGTTTTCGGCCTCAGGGACAGGAAAGAGCTTGACCGCATGATCACCGACTTTTCGAACGGCAAGAAGGTCTCTTCAGATCAGGAGCGCTACACATGGCAGTACGAGGCGTTCATGGGCAAGAGCTTCAAGGTCGTTCCGGCTTTTGAATTCTACAAGTACGACAGTACCCACGAGATATATTCCGACATGAGAAAAGACAAGGACTTCATGAAGCCAGTCCTGAACAAAGCGCGTGAACTCAAGATCGTGGGCATCATGCAGCCCAAGGACGGCGAGGACATCCAGATGCTGAATTCCGGCATCTATTACGGAAAGAACCTCGTTGAAGAGCTCAGGGCCATGTCCGAGGATGCCGCAGTCGTAAAGGCGCAGCTCAAGGACCGTGATGTCAATGTCCTCACCGGAGTCAGGTTCGATGAGGAGAATGAGGACTTCGACATGGGCGACATGTTCTCGGTCGATGAGAATAAGATGAAGGATGCATTCAAGTTCGATGAGAACAAGCTCAAGATCGACAAGAAAAAGCTTGGAAATCTCGGCAACCTCGATTTCGCAAAAGAGCTTTCGAATGCAATGCCAAAGATGTCATCCAAGGACATGACCTCACTTCTCAAGAACATAAAGCTTGAAGTGAACCAGGAAGAGCTCGGAAAGCTCATGACCAACGTAATGAACGGCTATCTTGCTTATGCCTCCAAGGATCCGAAAACGAATTACGCCAACATGCCCGAGGCTTTCAGGAACTACATGAATTCCGCGGAAGGCAAGGCGCTTATCCGCGAGCAGATCATGAAGATCATCAAAGACAGCGTCGGCGATGTCTCGCAGAAGGCCGTCAAAAAGGCTGAAACGGCCATTATGGACGGTTTTGCCGAGTATGCCGCAAAGCACGGCTGGGATCTTTCGACCGGCAACATTACGCAGTACATGTCGCAATATCTGAGCTCCGACGAGGGCAGGAAACTCGCGCAGAAGCAGTTTAATTCAGTGACTGACGAGATAATCGGAAATGTAAAGATCTCCGACAAGCAGATGTCTGCTTTCGTAAAGGCACTGGTAAACGGCTACCAGAAGTATGCCGAGTCACATGACGCTCCGGATCCGAAGCGCCTGGCGAAGTCATTTGCCGCATACGCCCAGAGCAAGGAAGGTTCCAAGCTCATCACTAACGGTGCCAGAAAAGCCGTAAATTCCGACGCGATAATGAAGCAGGTTACCAAGAACGTCAATGCGTATTCAGCATCCATGGGCAAACAGATGGCCAAGGCCATGGAGAACATCTTTAAGAAGATCGCTGCCCAGATCGGAAAGAACATCACTTCCGCAATGAAGAGCACGTTCTCGAATCTCGGAGACGCTTTCCTTATTGATAAAGACGCGATGGCCGCTGCTTTCTCGATGAATATGGACGAGTCCCAGCTCGAGTCTTTCATGGCTGAGATGATGGGCGGCAAAACGACTTCTGCAGAATCAAACCTCTCTTCATTCGGTTACCGCGCAGCCGACGATCTCTCCTCGATAACGATCTACCCGAAGGATTTCGAGAGCAAGGACCAGATCGTCAGGATAATCGAGGATTACAACAAATCTGTCGAGAATCAGAAGAATGAAGACGATGAGGACATGTCGATCACTTATACCGACATCGTCGGCGCTCTCATGAAGTCAGTCACAAAGATCGTCAACACGATCTCTTATGTCCTCATAGCTTTCGTTGCGATCTCGCTCGTGGTCTCATCCATCATGATCGGCGTCATCACATACATAAGCGTTCTCGAGCGCCGCAAGGAGATAGGCATCCTGCGTGCCATGGGCGCATCGAAGATGAATGTCGCACAGGTATTCAACGCGGAGACCGTCATCACCGGATTCCTTGCAGGACTCCTGGGCGTCGGCATTTCGCTGATACTCCTGATACCCGGAAACTATCTGATCCATACGATCGGCGATACTGAAGCGGTCAATGCCGCGCTGCCCCCGCTGGCTGCCTTTGCGCTGATCTTCCTGAGCATCATCCTGACGCTCATCGGAGGAATCATACCCTCAAAGACGGCTTCCAAGCAGGATCCTGTTACCGCTTTGAGAAGCGAATGAGTAATTTCTGTTCTCCTCGCTTTAACAATGTTACATTCCGGAAAAATTACAGTCCGTGGCCTTCTTTGAGCTCGTTCTTGCGCTCGTACATGCGGTCATCGGCCAGGCGCTCGGCAACAACGAGGCTTGCGCCGCTTCCGCTTTCGTAGACTGCCATGCCGCAGGCAATGAGAAGAGGGATCTCAGGCTTTTCGACCGTGTTGTACTCGTTTATGTATTTCTCGAAAAGCTTTAAAGCCTCGTCGTAGTTCTTTTCGACTTCGGGTCCCGTCATGATGGCCATGAATTCATCGCCGCCGGTTCTGAAGCACCATGTGCCCGGGAAGGTGGCAAATGTCGTCTTGATCGCTTCGGCTGCGGTCAGGATGCGCCTGTCGCCTTCGAGATGGCCGTATTTGTCGTTGACTTTCTTGAGGTCGTTCACGTCAAACTGGACAATGATGCACCTGCCGGATTCGCCGTTCTGGAGGACCTCTTCGCATTCGTTGAAAGCCAGACGGTTTGAAAGCCCCGTAAGGCCGTCGACTCTTGCGAGTCTTGCCTGGATGTCCGATTCCATGCTCTTGCGGTTTGTTTCGATGATGGAAGTCGTCTCATAGATGAGGAGAACGATGAAGAATACCGTGAGGCCGATCCTCGTTGCGGCAGCCGTATCGTCCACCCAGCCGGGCATGTAGTAGCGGACCATGTCGATGATGCCGGTCAGGAACAGTATGCCGAAACCGAACAGCATGTAGCGGTACCGGTTGTCGCGTTCCTTGTCGAGCTTGAGTTCCCTAATATACATGAAGATGATGAATCCTACGCAGATGCCGATTATGGCATGTGAGAGGATGAGAAGGTGATGGAAATCGGTTATGCCGAAGATCATGACAAAAAGACAGACGACAAAGTTGCCCGTTACGAGCCACAGTATGATCTTTACCAGATGCGAGTTAAGGTTCTCGGTCATGGCGGCGAAATAGATCATCGCAGGCGCGGGCAGGAGTACGAGGCAGAAATGTTCCATGACTCTTATCATCGCCGGATTTCCGGTCACAAGGAACATTATGTGCGTCCCCGAATGCGTATAAAGCGCGAGTATTATCGTCATCGTTCCGAGCGCGATCGTCTCGATCATCTTGAGCGGCCGCTTGTTCTGGAATATGCCGAGGCCCACCAGCATCAGGCCGAGGAACAGTGCCGAGAAGCTTAAGATGAACTTCCAGAAATTCCTGTGCAGGATATTCTTGATATATGCAGTGCCTTCCTCCGCGTGGATGCCGCGGAATGAAGTCCATTCACCCTTCAGAAGTGATTCGTATTCGATCGTGATCGTGCGGAAACCTTCAAATTCCGGGATGTTAACGACATGGATGTATTCGCCGTAGTACTTTCCGTAGATCCTCAGAAGCTTCGGATGGAAGTCGTAGATGAGCTCTTCGTCCAGGTAGATCTTAAAAGTGAGATTATTCGTGGTGAAGCAGAGATCGGCGCCGTTGAAGGTCGTCCAGTCGATCTTTTTGTACATGGATATGGAGTTGACCGGATCGAAAACGGGTTTCTCGGGATCGGCCGCCTCATCCTGCCTTACATTGCCGCTGGCGCCTCCGTTGTAAAGCCAGTCAGATGTCAGGGGGCGTTTGGGCGTGATAACGTTGCCGTCGGGAATGCTGAACGCGAAGATCAGCCCCAGCATGACTGCGGCAATAAGGACTATAGCAAGATTGACATAAGCAAATGATTTATTCATCGGCAATCCGTCGGATCGATGATCGATAGTTTCCCTTAATTACCCATATAGTATAACACGCGTCTGATCAACATTCACAGTTGACAAACAGGATTATTCCTATAAAATTGAAAACGATTTTCAATTTCAAGTGGGGAAAAGTCATGTTCAGGAAGTTATTTGCTGCCGTTACCATACTGGTTCTGATCGTATCAGCTGCCGGATGTTCGAAAACACAGCAGGCATCATCCAAAGGTATCAGCGTGGTCTGTGCGACTGCGCCTCTTTACGACTGGACGAGAAAGATAACTGAAGGAACAGACGGCACGGACCTTTCGCTCATCATCGGAAACGGCACGGACCTTCATTCGTTCCAGCCGTCCGCGAAGGACATTATCTCGATCAAGAATGCAGACGTGCTGGTCTATGTGGGCGGCGAGTCTGACGGATGGATAAGGGATGCCATCAAAGAGCCGGCAAATAAGAACCGGCAGGTCGTCTGCCTGATGGACATCCTCAAGGATGCGATAGTCGAGGAAGAAGTCGTGGAAGGCATGCAGGGAGAAGAAGAGGACAGTCATGAAGAACATGAAGAAGGTCCCGAGTACGATGAACACGTCTGGATGTCATTAAGGCTTACAAGAAGATCCTGCAAGGCCATTGAAGAAGCGCTCGAAAAGGTCTCATCTTCGAACGCAGCAAAATACAAGGCTAATCTTGATGCATACGATAAAAAGCTTTCAGAGCTCGATAAGCAGTACGAAGAGATGGTGAAGGGCGCAAGGCTCGATACCATGGTGGTCTGTGACAGGTATCCTTTCAGATATCTTGCAGAGGACTACAAGCTCAAATACAGCGCTGCATTCGTCGGATGCTCCGCGGAGACCGAAGCGTCTTTTGAGACGGTTAAGTTCCTGGCAGACAAGGTTAAAGCGCTCGATTCCAAAGCAGTCCTCATCATAGATAATTCTGACGGAAAGCTCGCAAAGACCGTTCTTGAAACAGCCGGAAAGAGCAGTGTTAAGGTCGAGGTACTTGACTCGATGCAGTCATGCGGAGCAGATCTTGACTATATCAGGACCATGACCGAGAACCTCGAAAAACTCAAAACCGCACTCTCATAATCTTGTTTATCAAAGGCACCTCACTTTATAATTGATGTAACAACAAATTTGAGGAGGCCTGACATGAACAATAAAGCAATGTATAACCTCACCTACGGACTCTTTATCCTTACGGCCAGAGACGGCGAAAAGGATAACGGATGCATCGTCAACACCGTATGTCAGGTCACTACCGAACCCAACCGCATTACCGTCTGCGTAAACAAGAACAACTATACCCATGACATGATCATGAAGACAGGCGTGTTCAACGTCTCGATGCTCACGGAGAAGTCTCAGTTTGAGACATATAAGAACTGGGGTTTCCAGAGCGGCAGGGAAAGAGACAAGACATGGGACATAATTTACAGACGCGCTGATAACGGCGTCATCTACATTACGCATGAGACCAACGCTTTCCTGTCTGCAAAGGTCGTCTCATCAACCGATCTCGGCACGCACACGCTGTTCCTGGCTGACGTTACCGACGGTGAAGTACTCTCTCAGGATCCTTCAGTCACCTATGCTTTCTATCAGAAGAATATCAAGGTGAATCAGAAGCCTTCTTCAGGAACCCCCGAGAAAAAGGGCTGGATCTGCACAGTCTGCGGATATATCTATGAAGGCGAAGAGCTTCCCGCTGATTTCGTCTGCCCGTGGTGCAACCACGACGCATCATATTTCGAAAAGCGCGGATGACATAAAAACTGATTTACAGTTCTTTAAGGATGACGGAGTAATTTCCGTCATCTTTCATTTCCATCACCATATATGTTCTGGCCGTGCCGCCTCTGGGCAGTGAGATGCTGCCGGGATTTAACACCCTGATGCCCGCAGAAGCATAAGGATCCAGTTCTTTATACCTTCTGCCTGAATCTTTTACCGCATCGCCCCAGCTGTCGTAAGGCACATGCGTGTGCCCGAAAAGCGCGATGTCGCATTCGCTGGTCGCCGCCTCAATGCAAAGACCGGTAAGGTCGTAATTCACGTATTCATTGTGACCGTGGCAGCAGTAGAACTTATGGCCTTTCAAAGGGAAGACCGCAACATCCCTTAGTTCGTCCGAACCCGAATATCTGTCACAGTTGCCCCTGATGAAAACGCACGGGGTCTTGGGAGCGCCGGCCCACAAGGCGACAGTTCTTTCCGCGTCTTCAATGTCGCCTAAATGGATGAGCATGTCAGGCTTCTCGCGGTCTATCGCGATCTTCAGGTTGCCGTTCATGCGGTGCGAATCACTTACGATAAGTATCTTCATAAGAAATAGTAATCAACATCCCAGCCCGGAATGCAAGGCGTATGGCGCATATAGATCTTGTAATCGTTCCTTATCGAGAAGACCTTTTCCGGTATCCCGAAAAGATCTGCGCTCTTGTGGTAGCACGCGATCTTCATCTGGGGCTTCCTGTCTGAGATCGTCTTTTTTGCGCCTTCCAGGGCTTCCAGCTCGCTGCCCTCGACATCGAACTTTATGAAGCCTGCAGTTTTACTGTCGTCAAAAGAATCAACGGTAACTTTGGCTATCTCGTGCCCGGTGTTAACTTTAGCCGCTCTCGTTCCACGGCCTCTTGAACCGGTCATCATGGCGGTCCCGCAGGTGTCTGAAATAAGCGCGTTTACGCAGTTGACCGGAATTGAAAGACCTTCCGCGCATTCAGTGAGTTTCTTAAAAGAATGGCGTTCGGGTTCTACCGCGGTTGCCGTTGAGAAGACCGGGAACATTTTCGTGAAACGCAGGAGCGTGTCACCTCTGTATGCCCCGAGATCTATGAAAGAACAGTTCTTTTCGAACGGCCCCAGGATGTTGTCGGCTTCATCAGGCGTGACCTCACATGAACGCAGATACTCAAGCCTGCCCGAAAGCTTGTAGTTCACGAGCGATCTGAAACACTTGCGGGAAGCATCGTCTGCAAGTCTTGAATATACATCTGCAAGGCGCGTTCCGTTTGCTCTTGCGAATTCCATGTCGAAGACTTCGCCGCCGCAGACAGGAACGTCGGGCGCGTAGAGTTCGTGATCTTTTTCTATTGAATATACATATGAGAGAACTTCAGGCAGGGGTGAACCGAATGCGACGAGAACGATGAAATCCTTAAGGCGCGCTTTTACGTCTTCAAACGATTCAACTTTAAAACCTCTGAAAACGTGGCCTTCCCTTACGAATCCCGGGCTCGCGAAAATGCCTGAGATAATGCTTCCCAGAGAACGCTTTTCGAGCTCGTCGATGATCTTGTCGGCACCGTCGCCGGTTCCGTAGATAACGAGAGGTCTTTTCTCTTCTTTAAGATAAGACCATAGATCTTTTGTGATTTCGCAGAATTCCATTGCATGAAATATACCACATCTGAAAGGTTTTAGAGTTTTTGAAACTTTTTTCAAAACGGCTGCAACATTTTCCGTTTATGTTCTGTATTTAGTGTGAAAGCCAATCAAACGGAGGAATTATATATGAAATCGAAAAAGATAGCTTTGATAATAATTGCAGCGTTTACATCACTTTCGCTGTTTGCAGGATGCTCATCTGCTCCGAAGGCAGCCCAGAATACGATGGCAGCCCGTGAAGCCGGTTATGCCGAAGAGTATTACGAAGAAGCTGACGGAAACTTAAATGCCGCGGTGGGCGGTACAAAGAATGCCGCATTCTCGGCTAACCGTTCTTCCACTGCATCAGCAGCAGGCAAAAAGACCGTTACCGCTGAGACAAACGCGGCTGCTCCTGTAGATTCCAATAATCCGGGTGCAAATCAGGGCCAGTCACAGACCAACGTCGATCCCACTAAGGGAAGGCTTCTTATCAGGACCGTTAATATCGCAGCTGAAACGAAGGAATTCGATACGGTCCGTCAGGCAGTCGAGGACAAGATCAGGGAACTCGGCGGCTATGTTGAGAATTCAGGTGTCAGCGGAACCGGAAAGGCGGGAAGCCTTCGAAGAGCGAATTACGTGATCAGGGTTCCTGCAGATAAGCTTGACGCGCTTATCACCACTGTCGGTTCAAACTGCACCGTAACGAGCACCAACGAGAGAACGACCGATGTTACTCTGAATTATGTTGATACAAAGGCCAGACTTGATTCTCTCAGAGTTGAGCAGGACCAGCTCACTGAGCTCCTCAAGCAGGCCAAGGACCTTGATTCCATCATCGTTCTCCAGAACAGGCTAACTGAGATCAGATATCAGATCGAAAGCGCAGAATCCACACTCCGCGTTCTCGAGAACCAGGTTACATATGCAACGCTTTCCCTCAGCATCAGGGAAGTAATGGAGATCAAGCCGCAGGAAGCACCTCATGTTGACACATACGGTGAGAGGGTCGCTAAAACATTCAGGAATTCTCTCCACAACATCGGCGAATTCTTCAAGAACCTTTTCCTCGTACTCGTAGCAGTATCACCCGTACTGGTTCCCATGATCGTGATCACCGTCATCGCTGTCATTATCATTGTCACATCAGTCAAGAAGGGCAGAAAGAAGAGAGCTGCAGCTCTGGCAGCACAGCAGGCTCAGTATCAGGCACAGCTTAAAGCACAGGCTCCCGTTCAGGCACAGCCCAAGGCCGAAGAGAAGAAGACTGAAGAAAAGAAAGAAGAGAAACCGGCAGATAAGGAATAAGACTGCTTAGAATTCTCTTATTGAATAATCACACTCGGCTGCGAAGCTCTCCCACTTTAAGGGATCTCCGCAGCCGATCTCATCATAGACCGCGCAGGTGAGAAATCCGCCGTTTCTTGCGCCGCCCGCAGCTGCCGCGACGTCATCATAGACGAGCGACTGCAGAGGCATTATAGAGTTTCCCATCGCATTAATGTAATTGAGAACTTTATTGAAGATGTCAGGTGATGATTTGTCTATCTTCTTGCCGACGTCTTCGAGCGTAATGACCGCATCGAACATCTGAAGGATGTTGTTGCTGACAAGTCCGGAGAGCGCGTTTGTCCTGGTGAGCGCGGTGGCAATGCCGAGTTTAAAGCCGAGCTGTTTTGCTTCCTCAAGATAAGCAATTACGCCGGGCTTGAGCCTAACTTCGTTCTTATAGAATCCGCTGACCATCTTGTCCCATTCTGCGATTATTTCCGCAGGTGACAGCGGGATCTTGTATCTTTGCTGCGTGTAAAGAGCCGCGTCATCGATGGATGCGCGTTTTACGAAGTTGGTGTAATCAGGCGTAACCTCGTATCCGTAGCGTCCCAGGAAATCTATGTCGGCCTTGTTCCATACGTTCATGGAATCAAGGAGCGTTCCGTCGAGATCGAAGATCAGGAGCCTTACGCCTTTTGTTTTGAGTTCTTTCAGAGAAGGATAATCAGACATCAGTGCATGAAATCGAGCTTGCCCTTAAGGTTTTCGAGAGCAGCCTCTTTCTTCTCCTGGAAAGTCTTCTTGTTGTTTTCGATAAGGTTGTTGCCGTAAGAATCGATGGATACGATCAAAGGTCCGAACTTCTCGGCTTTGAGCTTCCACATGGCTTCGGGCATACCCAGGTCGAGCCATTCAACGCCTTCGACATCGACGCACTCCTCAGCTGCGACAACAGCGCAGCCGCCAGGGAAAATGGTGTGGATCGCGCAGTTGTCAACGCATCCCTGTGTCGTCTTGGGACCCATTCCGCCCTTGCCGATGATTATCTTTGCGCCAGTTGCCTTAAGGAATTCAGCCTGAGCTTTTTCCATTCTCATGGAGGTTGTAGGACCGACGCTGATTACTTTGTACTTGTCGGGTTCACCTTCCGCTGAGATCTTTTTCATGATCGGGCCTGCGTGGAAGATCGCCTTGCCCTTAAGATCAACGGGTGATTCCTTTCCGCCTACTACGACCCTGATGTGGACGTCGTCGCGTCCCGTTGTGATGTCACCCGTAAGATAGATGACGTCGCCGATATGTACCTTCCTGATGTCTTCATCAGAAACGGGAGTTGTGAAATAGAATGTGCTCATAATGTGACTCCTTTGTGAGTGAAGAAATCATAAGTGAAGTCGGGACCTATCCTGATGCCGGCTCTCCTGTGTGCCCAGCATGCGGTTGAAAGGCCCATTGCGAGGGTGGCGGGATGCCTTGATGCCTGCTCGATGTTTACACCCATGACAGAGAGCTTGCCTCCGAATCCGCCGGGGCCGAGGCCGATCGAGTTAAGGCCTTCCTCGAAATCCTTTTCCATCTGAGCTGCCTTCGGATTCTCATTGTGTGAACCGACCGGACGCAGAAGCGCCTTCTTGGAAAGCTTTGCCGCAACTTCGGCAGAACCTGCGATGCCTATGCCTACGAGGCAGGGAGGGCAGGCGTTTACGCCGTATGTCGTCATCTGGTCAAAGACCGCTTTTGCGATACCGTCGTAACCTTCGATCGGCATTAAGACCTTCGCCATTCCCGGGAGCGAGCATCCGCCGCCCGCCATATAGAAATAGAGTTCGAGCTGGTCGCTGTCAGATACCAGTTCCCAGTCGATCCAGGGGACTTTGTGGCCTATGTTGTTGCCGGTGTTGAATTCATCGAAAACCTCGACGGCATTATGTCTTAACGGAGCTCTTACGGTTGCTTTCTTTACGGCATCTATCAGAGCGGGCTCGATCTCATCGAGGTGAGGAAACTTCGTTCCGACTCTCGCAAAAAACTGGGGGATACCCGTATCCTGGCATGAAGGCCTGCCGAGCTTGTCGGCCATCTCCATGTTCTTTTTCATGACGTTGTATATCTCGGGAGCAAAGCCTTCGTTTTCGGCTTCGGCCATCTCGGAAAGCCTTTTGCGGACATCATCCGGAAGGTGTCCCGATGCATGGCAGATGAACGAAGAGACGAGCTCTGAAAGGCGCTCTTCGGCAGCTTTATCGTATGACATTTCATTGTCCTCCGTGAGTTTTTTCGCTCCTATTATAGCAACAGCCGGAGCCTGTTGTGGGGGTGTAATTCGCAAAAGAGTTTTTCTATAATTAAAACTAACGAAATAAGACCACAGAAATGGCCGTAAGCGGGGGAAATGCGATGAAGAGTTTCTTTTGGAAAAGAGCCGAACATCAGAATAAGATCTGGATTAAGAACTGCACCGAATCCGATGCGCCGCGACTTGCCTCGGAGGTCTATCCCGATGATGTTGATATCGATGAGGATGTGATCTGGTCAGGCGGCGGCCTTGATCTTAAACTCGATTATTACCGCACGCTTGGTGCCAAAGACTCGAAAGAATGCTTCCTGCTCATTCACGGCGGAGCTTTCACATACGGTTCGAAGGTCTTAGACAAGTGTTTTGGAATGCATCTTGCCAAGTTTTCCGGTCTGCCCGTTGCGAACATGGATTACACTCTCATGCCTCAGGCGGGACTTACGACGATACTTGGCCAGATTTTCGGCTGCATGAATTTTCTTACCGGGGAATACGGCATTGAAAGATTCCATCTGACCGGTGATTCGGCAGGCGGATACCTTGCGCTCATCTCAGCTCTTGCGGCAAGGAACAGCAATATCGCGCATGACCTCTTCGTCTACGAAAAGGTTAAGGGACAGGTAGTCTCCTCAAGCCCTGTCTGCGGAGGTTTCAGATACCATCCCAAGGGATTCCCCGGGATCTTTTTCGAAGAGAACAAACAAAAACTTCCCGGTTTTGTTTATGACATCACTGAGCTCGCCGCGACTGACACGGAACTCAAGATCGCCCTTATCACGGGTGAAGAGGACTTTCTCCGCGAAGAGAACCTGAAAGCCAAAGAGTTATTGAAAGACGCGCTGTTTCTCGATGCGAAGAACGAGGGCGACATGCACATGCATCACGTTTTCCCAATCGCGCATCCCGAGTGGCCGCAGTCACAGAAAGCGATCGAGCTCATTACGCAGAACGCAACGGGAAAGATCTGAGATTCCGCCCTGACATACGAAAACAGCCCTTTTGACCGTTTTCGTATGTATGTGACCTGCAAGACCGGGACGCCGGCAATTACACTTTCGCCTGTTCGGTCTCAGCTTCGTCCTTTACGCCGCGGGTGACCTCGCGGGTCCTGTGGATGAGCGTGGATACGGGCTTATAGATGAAGAATGTTATTGCTGATACGACGATGCCCTTGAAAAGGTTGAAGGGCACGAAGGCGAAAAAGAGAAGCGTCATCTTGTCATTGATGAGAGGATTGACTTTGGCGCTCATGCCTACGATGGCTTCAGTTGAGAAGTTCATTACGGAACCGTAGAGCGGCAGGGTTATGAATGCGTTGATCGGGACAGCGATGACCGCGAGCGTGAGAGTGCCGACTGCCATTGCGATTGCGGCGCCCTTTCTTGTATGGAGCTTGAGATATACAAGTCCCGAGAAGCCTACGAAAATGGAACCCGTGACGAAGTTTGAAAGTTCGCCGATGCCTGCTGTTCCGGTGAACGGAAGGTGGATCAGGTTCTTTAAGAGCTCGATGACGATGCCCCAGACGGGACCCAGCGAGAATGCTCCGACCAGTACGGGGATCTCGGAGAAATCGAACTTAAGGAACGGGGGCATGAACGGGAGCGGCACTTCAAGATACATGAGAATGAATGCCATTGCTGTAAGGATCGCGGTGACCGTGATACGGCGGATCATGGCCTTACGGCGTGACTTAGCATCGGCTATGCCGACAGTTGCGGGTGATGAAACTGACATAAAAACACTTCCTCTCTTCCGGACTTTACCGTCGGCTGCAGACTTTCACTGCATCGATCCTGCATGAACGAAATTTTACAGG